>NZ_JBKQQD010000372.1:0-4207 GCF_052144515.1 Mycobacterium sp.
TCTCTCTACGTTCCATCGATCGGCCTGATCGTCGCTGGCGACGTTGTGTACAACCAATGCCGCATGTATGTCGGCGACACCACCCCCGAGAGCCGAAAGAATTGGATCGCGGACCTGGACCGGTTAGCGGCGCTGAACCCGACGATTGTTGTCGCCGGTCACAAGAAGCCTGGCGCGCCCGACTCTCCCTCGGCGGTCCAGGACACCAAGCGTTACCTTGAGGACTTCGATCGGGTGCAGAAAACCGCGACGTCCGACCAGGACCTGTTCGATCAGATGACGGCGCTGTACCCGGATTGGGTGGCCAATCAGTCGTGGCTGATGTTCGGATTCCCGGGGGTATAACTCACATCAACGGCAGATGCGCATGTTTCCTCGCGCAGGATGAGCACTCCTTATCGGAATTGGGGTTGTCAATGAGCGTTCAAATCGAACAAAAGAGCTATGCGATGCCCCCTGCCGCGGGTTCACCATCACACTTTTCATCACCGTCGCCGACATCAATCGATCGGCTGACTTCTATGAAGGTCGTCGTCGACGCGGAGACCGACAAGATCCTCGGCGCGGCGATCTTCGGGGTGGGCGGCGACGAGGTGGTCCACGAGATTCTGGACATCATGTCCGCCGGAGCCCCTTACACCACGGTGGCACGCACCATGCACATCCATCCGACCGTCAGCGAGTTGCTGCCGACGACGCTTCAGGAGATGAAACCCGTGCCTTAGCAGACACGGCCGCGCCCCGCGACCAGCTGCCAAGTCACACCCCGTCATAACCGGGGTGCGAGACCCAACCAGTGGAGATGGAGACACCAGATGACCGAGCTTCCACCGCGCCCAGAGGGAATTGCACTGGCCCATTTCATCGTCTCGAACGATGTCGAGCGCTCTCGGCGTTTTTACACCGAAGTGCTCGGCGGCAGGGTGGCCTTTCACGGAGACGTGACCTATGTCGCACTGGCCAACAGCTGGATCATCATCAATGTCGGCGGAGGCCCGACCGACGACAAGCCAACGGTCACCCTGGAGGCGCCACGCGATCCTGACCGGGTCAGCAGCTTCCTCAATATCCGGGTCAAAGACATCTCGGCCGTGTACGCCGAATGGAGCGCCCGGGGTGCTCAGTTCCTGACGCCGCCCAAACAGCACCAGTACGAGATCCGCTGCTACATCCGCGATCCCGACGGTCATCTGATCGAAGTGGGGCAAACCACGGACCCGCAGGGGGACTGGTCGCCCGCTCACTGGCCATCAAGTACGGCCGCCGAGAAGGCCGACTGAATGCCGAGTGACTGCCGGCGCAATCCCTCACATCGACGGTGGCCAACACCGGGACCGTTCCCCCGCTCTCAGCGCAGCGGTGCGAGACTGCTCGGGCCCGCGATGCTTCGGACCGCCGTTGTTAGCGCCATGATGCAGAGGAGGTTTCGGTCATGACCGCCGCGATCATCGGCACTGGAGGGATCGGATCGGCCATCGCCCGCCAGCTCGCCTCAGGTGGCGGGACCCTGCGGCTCTCGAGTGCCAACACTGAGTCGGCACGAACTCTGGCTGCAAAGATCGGTCGGGCTGCCGTCGCCGCGGTCGACAACCGCGACGCGTTGCAGGGCGCCGATGCCGTCGTCCTCGCGCTGCGCTTCACCGTGCTGAAGGGCGTCATCGACGACATCGCCGAGCTGCTGACCGACAAGCTGGTGGTCATTCCGAGCAACCCGCTCGCCGTCGACGCACACGGTGACCTGACACGTCTCCTGCCGGAAGGGCGATCCTCTGGCGGGGTTGTCGCCGGGTGGCTGCCGGCGGGGGCGCGCTTGGCCATGGCGTTTGGAACCCTGTCGGCCGACCTCTTGGAGTCCGCCAGCAACCGATCACCGGAGCCGGCGGTCCTGTTCTACGTGACCGACGAGGACCGTGCTGGCGAGGAAGTCGAGCGGTTGATCCGAACGGCCGGCTTCGAGCCGGTGAAGGTCGGCGGCATCGAACAGTCGGGTCGACTTGAGGTGGGCGGGGACCTTCACGATCTCGTAGTCGGCCCCGCAGAAGCGCGGTCATTGATCGGTGGGGCCTGATCGCTTCGCCGCCCTGGCCGGAGGCACCTCTTCGGTCGGGCCGTCGCCCAGATGGTCTTGACGGCGCTGACCATCGCGGTGTCGAAGGGCACGGACAGTGGTATCGAGGACGAGGCGGCTCCCGCGACCACACACTTTCCCCCGCCCCCTGACCTACCCCTTTCCCCACGAATCCAGCGCAGGAAGGGCCGCAAAGGTGCCCGGGCGCCGTCTGGTCGGCGCGACCGTCAACGTCTAATCCCATCAATTGTTCAGGTGCGGAGTAGGCGACCGTTCCAACGGTCATGTTCATCGTTGTGCGGCTAATGCACCCATTACCGCTCTAACGGGGAAGGAACAGCCCACCATGAACACCACACCTGACAACATGCCAACCGAGCTGCTACAGGCCAGCACCGTCGAGGCCATCGACGAGCTGCTCAGGCGCGGCGTCGGGCTCGACGAACCGTGCCATCAAACCTGCGTATCCGGCCTCGACGAGCTGCGCGCCCTTGTCGGCGAGGACGCGGTTGACCGGTGGGTGGCGCGATGACCACCACACCCCACAACACCGCGACTCGCGAGTCCCCGATACCGGGTCCATCCGGGATTAGAGTCGGGTGTTGTCGTTCCAGGTCTGATGTGACCTGTGAAGCCAGTGACGGAGTGTAGCCCGCTGGGCCTAGGTGAGCGCATGCCGGGAGTGGTGACACCCCGTATCGGCTGCTTTTCGACTGGGGCTCAGTGGATTGAATTGTCCCCGTTCTACGGCAGCTGGCTGGCCGTGATGGTTTCAGCCTTCGGTTGATTCCAGAGCCGAAAGGTGAAGGCGGACGCCGACTTTCGGTCGACACTCGCCTGTGTAATGCTGCGGTGCTAACCGGCGCCGGCGGTGCCGGGGGTTCCGGCGGTTCCGGGGGTGCCGCGGAAGCCGGCCCGGCCTGCTGTGCCTGCGGCGCCGCCGGTGTTGGTGACGCTGCCGGCGCCGCCGCCCTGTGCGCTGGCGTTGCCGCCGTTGCCGCCGTTGCCGTGGAACGCCCCGTTGCCGCCGGTGCCGCCGGCCCCGCCGGTGCTCGCGCTCGTGCCTGAGCCGGAGGTATAAATGCTGCTGTTGCCGCCGGTGCCGGCGATGGCGAACGCGCCGCTGGTGCCGCCCTGCCCGCCGGCGCCGCCGGTGGCGTTACCGGACGTGGCATTCGATACCGCAGCAGAGAGGCCACCGTCGCCGCCAGCACCGCCGCCGGCGAGCTGATCGACTGCATAAACCGAGTCCTCGGTGACTCCTTTGTCTACAACGCCGTCAAGCACGGGGCCAGCGCGGTCTCCATCGAGGGCGACGAGACACAGGTCGCCTGGAGAAACCAGGATCGGGAGCAGATCAACCTGCATGAAGGCCCTGTGCACGTCTACGTGCACAAGAAGGCATTTCCCGACGCGGGTACTAACGAAGCCCATTGGTTCCTCACCATGGAGGACTCGAATCCCGGACGGGAACTGTCGGTTTCAGTGCTCATCACCAAAGCGCTCGATTCGCTCTGGGACGTTGCCCGCCGTCGCTATCTCGGCGAAAGCGGGTCCATCACTTACATCAGTAAGGCCACCGTTGAAATGGCCGTGTACGCGACCACCATGCAGGCGATGAACTTGCTCAAGCGCGTGACGCACGAGCTGATCAAATTGAATCCGGACGGCACCGTTGACGGCACCGACCACCACGTCTTGGGCTACCGCATTCCTCTGGAATGGTCTATGCAAGAGGCAAACGCCGAAACGGAAGTTCGTCGGGTCACCCTCCCGGCTCGTCAGCGTGACCGACAGCTCTACTCGACCAGCGAGCGGGCATACCTTCCCATCACCCCAAGGGGATTCCAGCGAGGATTGACGTTCAAACCTGACGCTCCGTTTGCGGGTCGGGTAGCTCCGCCATCCGATTCCAGGCGGCTCAGAACCGGATCAAGCCGCGAATATTCACGCCGGCGTGCATGTCGGCGTAACCCTGATTGACCTCGTCGAGGGTGTATTCCCGCGTTACTAGCTCCTCGAGCTTGAGCTGCCCGGCCTGGTGCAACTCAAGCATCCGGGGGATATCGCGCCGTGGGTTGGAGGACCCGAACAGCGACCCGCGAACCTGCTTCTCGTACAGGGTCAGGTCGAACAGCG
>NZ_JBKQQD010000373.1:0-85178 GCF_052144515.1 Mycobacterium sp.
CGGCCGACGCGCTGGGCGTCGGCCGCTTCGCCGCCGCGGCCGCGTTGCTGACGCGCGCGGACGCGGGGGTGGCGCCCGCCGCGTGGGCCGACACCGCGGCGGAGCGGCTGGCGGTACGGCGGCGATGGGTGGGCGCGGAGCTGGCGATGGCCACCGGCGACGGGGCCACCGCGGTCCGCCATGCCGAGGAAGGGGTCGAGCGGGCGCGGGCGATGGCGATTGCGTCGGTGCGACACCAGGTCAAAAGCGACGTGGTCCTGGCCGCCGCCCTGTGCAGCGCCGGTGTCACCGAGCGGGCGCGCGCCGTCGCACAGACGGCGCTAGAGGCCACCGGCCGATTCGGACTGACACCGCTTCGCTGGGCGCTGGCTTGCTTGCTGATCGATATCGCAAGCGTCACGGTTTCGGTACAAGAATTGCGCGAACTGACCGAAATTCGGGTTATTTGTGCAGGCCAGGTGCGGCGCGCCGGTGGAACCTGGCATACCGCGTGAAATGCGTTGCGCCCGTTATTGTCTAGCTGTGTGTTAGCCCGGGATGTTTCCTGACCGTTACGTTGGAGAGACCGTCGTCGATGACAATGCAAGGGGAACGTCTCGACGCTGTGGTTGCAGAGGCGGTGGCAGGGGATCGGAATGCGCTTCGGGAAGTGCTGGAGACCATCCGCCCGATCGTCGTGCGATATTGCCGCGCGCGGGTCGGCACCAGCGAGCGGAGCGGCCTGTCGGCTGACGATGTGGCACAGGAGGTTTGCTTGGCGGCCATAACCGCGCTGCCGCGCTATCGGGACCGCGGACGACCATTTCTGGCCTTCCTGTACGGCATCGCGGCCCACAAGGTAGCCGACGCCCATCGCGCCGCCGGCCGTGATCGCGCCTACCCCGCCGAGTCGGTTCCCGAACGCCGATCGGCCGATGCCGGTCCGGAGCAGTTGGCGATCGAGGCCGACTCGGTCACCTGGATGAACGAACTGCTCGAGATCCTGCCCGCCAAGCAACGCGAGATCCTCATCTTGCGCGTTGTCGTCGGCCTGTCCGCCGAGGAGACCGCCGCCACCGTCGGCAGCACCACGGGCGCGGTGCGGGTGGCCCAGCACCGCGCACTTCAGCGACTCAAGGACGAAATCGTAGCGGCAGGTGATTATGCCTAATTCTGGATATGTCTTCGGCGATCAGCCGGCGCTGGACGATATAGCCCGCAGCGACCTGCTGTTAGACGCCCTCGCCGAGCGCGAGCGGATCGACCTGGATGATCCCCAGGTTGACGCGCTGGCCGTGCTGATGGGGGACTGGCGCGACGACTTGAGGTGGCCACCGGCCAGCGCCCTGGTTTCGGCCGAAGAGGCCGTCGAGGCGCTGCGCACGGGATTAGCCGAGCGCCGGCGCGCCCACCGAGGCCTGGCGGCAATCGGATCGGTTGCCGCGACGCTGTTGGTGCTGAGTGGGTTCGGCGCCTTCGTCGCTGACGCCCATCGCGGAGACCCGCTGTACGGGCTGCACGTCATGTTCTTCGACGCGCCGCGGGTCAACGACGATACGATCACGTTGTCCGCCAAGGCCGATCTGGCCAAGGTTCAGCAAATGATCGACCAGGGCCAATGGGCTCAGGCCCAGAATCAGCTAGCCGAGGTCAGCAGCACCGTGCAGGCCATGAACGACGGGAACAGCCGGCAAAACCTGATGGACGAGGTGAACCTGCTGAACACCAGGGTGGAGTCGCGAAACCCCAACGCGACGCTGCCGCCCGGCTCGCCGCCGTCGGGGAATCTCCCGGGTCCCGCGACGAAGCCGAAGGCTTCCGCGGCTAGTTCGCCTGTGACCACTCCGAATACGACCAGCGCACCTCCGACGGTGGCCAGCTCAACCACTCCGAGCTCGTCTTCGCCTGCGCCCTCGGGCCGGCGCCGGCATCACGGCCAGAACACCGACCCTTCGGTGGCGCCAAGCGCTGGACCCTAGACGGATGGGTCAGTGACGGTGGTGAAACCCGTCGGCGTCTGACGTCGCCTCATTGAGCGAGGCGTCGGCGTACCCCCGGCAGTAATCCCAGGTGACGTACGCGTCTGGTTCGGGATCGTAGGCGGGCTCGTGCGGACGGACCGTGCCGTCGATCAGCAGTTGCAGCAGGTTCGCGCGCAACATGTCCCAGTCGTGGTAGTGGTCCTGCTGACACTCGTCGCAACACACCACCAGCCCGCGAATTCCCTTGTGCGCCAACAGGGCCTCATACACGGCCAGATCGGCCAGGTCGGCCTCTACCGCCACACGCTCTTGCTGATCGAGGGGTTGACCCGGCTCGACGGCGTCCAGCGCCGCCGACGGGTCACAGGGGTCGTCGGCAAACGGATCGGGCGGCAAACCCGGCGGAAGGTAGTCGCGCACGTCTCTAGACTACGCAGGGGGGCCGTCATAACGCCAGCAGGGCGGCACGCCCGGACAAGCGGGTCCGGGTGATCCGCGAGCCGATAGGATGGGTTTCTCACTCCAACCATGCGTATGGAGGGCCTCACCGATGTCCCGTGGCATGTCCCGCCTAGAAGACAGCTCCGACCTGGTCGCCAGTCCCTATCTGCGCGATACCCATCTTGGTGGCCTGGCGAGCGACGCGGTTCCCACCGGGGGCGACAACCCGAACAAGATCGCGATGCTGGGGCTGACCTTCGACGACGTCCTGCTGCTGCCCGCGGCGTCCGACGTGGTGCCCGCCACAGCGGACACGTCCAGCCAGCTCACCAAGAAGATCCGGCTCAAGGTGCCGCTGGTCAGCTCCGCGATGGACACCGTCACCGAGTCGCGAATGGCCATCGCGATGGCCCGGGCCGGCGGCATGGGTGTGCTGCACCGCAACCTGCCCGTCGCAGAGCAGGCCGCCCAGGTCGAGATGGTCAAGCGGTCCGAGGCCGGCATGGTCACCGATCCGGTCACCTGCCGCCCGGACAACACCTTGGCCCAGGTCGACGCGCTGTGCGCGAAGTTCCGGATATCCGGGCTGCCGGTGGTCGACGACTCCGGCGCACTGGTCGGCATCATCACCAACCGCGACATGCGCTTCGAGGTCGACCAGAGCAAGCCCGTGGCCGAGGTGATGACCAAGGCCCCGCTCATCACCGCTCAGGAGGGTGTCAGCGCCGATGCGGCGCTGGGCCTGTTGCGCCGCAACAAGATTGAAAAGCTGCCCATCGTCGACGGCCACGGCCGGCTGACCGGGCTGATCACCGTCAAGGACTTCGTCAAGACCGAACAACACCCGCTGGCCACCAAGGACAGCGACGGCCGGCTGCTGGTGGGCGCCGCCGTCGGCGTGGGAGGCGACGCCTGGGTCCGCGCGATGATGCTGGTCGACGCCGGGGCGGACGTGCTGATCGTGGACACCGCGCACGCGCACAACCGGCTGGTGCTCGACATGGTCGGCAAACTCAAGGCCGAGGTCGGCGACCGGGTCGAGGTGATCGGTGGCAACGTCGCCACCCGCTCGGCGGCCGCGGCCCTGGTCGAGGCCGGCGCCGACGCGGTGAAGGTCGGGGTGGGGCCGGGCTCGATCTGCACGACCCGCGTGGTGGCCGGTGTCGGCGCACCACAAATCACGGCGATTCTGGAGGCCGTCGCGGCGTGCGGACCGGCGGGCGTGCCGGTGATCGCGGACGGGGGGCTGCAGTACTCCGGCGATATCGCCAAGGCATTGGCCGCGGGCGCGTCGACGGCCATGCTGGGCTCGTTGCTGGCCGGCACCGCCGAAGCACCGGGTGAGCTGATCTTCGTCAACGGCAAGCAATTCAAGAGCTATCGCGGCATGGGGTCGCTGGGCGCCATGCAAGGCCGGGGCGGAGGCAAGTCGTATTCCAAAGACCGCTACTTCGCCGACGATGCGCTGTCGGAGGACAAGCTGGTACCCGAGGGGATCGAGGGCCGGGTGCCGTTCCGCGGTCCGCTGTCGTCGGTGATTCACCAGCTGACCGGGGGCCTGCGCGCCGCGATGGGCTACACCGGCTCGCCCACGATCGAGGTGCTGCAGCAGGCGCAGTTCGTCCGGATCACGCCGGCCGGACTCAAAGAGAGCCACCCGCACGACGTCGCCATGACCGTCGAAGCGCCCAACTACTACGCGCGGTGAACAGCGAACTGACCATGGTCGAGATCGGGATGGGCCGCGCCGCCCGTCGCACCTACGAACTCAGCGATATCAGCATCGTGCCGTCACGTCGCACCCGTTCCTCGAAGGACGTCTCGACGGCGTGGCAGCTGGACGCCTACCGGTTCGAGATCCCCGTGCTGGCGCACCCGACCGATGCCCTGGTGTCGCCGGAGTTCGCCATCGAGCTCGGCCGGCTCGGCGGACTGGGCGTGCTCAACGGCGAGGGCCTGATCGGCCGGCACGCCGACGTCAAGGCCAAGATCGCACAGCTCGTCGAGGCCGCCGAAAAGGAGCCCGAACCGTCGGCGGCGATACGGCTGCTGCAGGAGCTGCATGCGGCGCCGCTGAACCCGGACCTGCTTGGCGCCGCGGTCGCGCGCATCCGCGAGGCCGGAGTGATCACCGCGGTGCGGGTTAGCCCGCAAAACGCCCAGGCGCTGACACCGGTGCTGCTGCAGGCCGGCATCGACCTGCTGGTCATCCACGGCACGATCGTTTCCGCCGAGCGCGTGGCCAGCAACGGTGAACCGCTCAACCTGAAGACCTTCATCTCCGAGCTCGACGTTCCCGTGGTCGCCGGCGGGGTGCTCGACCATCGCACTGCGCTGCATCTGATGCGCACCGGGGCCGCCGGCGTCATCGTCGGCTACGGCTCCACCGAAGGGGTGACCACCAGCGACGAGGTGCTGGGCATCAGCGTGGCAATGGCCACCGCGATCGCCGACGCCGCCGCCGCGCGGCGCGAATACCTTGACGAGACGGGCGGGCGTTACGTGCACGTGCTGGCCGACGGCGACATCCACACCTCAGGCGAGCTGGCCAAGGCCATCGCCTGCGGTGCGGACGCGGTGCTGTTGGGCACGCCGTTGGCCGAGGCCGCCGAGGCGCTCGGCGAGGGGTGGTTCTGGCCGGTCGCCGCGGCGCACCCGTCGTTGCCGCGTGGGGCGTTGCTGCAGATCGCAGTCGGCGAGCGGCCGCCGCTGGAGCGGGTGCTCAACGGGCCGTCCGACGACCCGTTCGGCAGCCTCAATCTGGTCGGGGGTCTGCGCCGATCGATGGCCAAGGCCGGTTATTGCGATCTCAAGGAATTCCAGAAGGTCGGCCTGGCCGTCGGCTCCTGAATTCAGGCGCCCGTCGAGTCCAGGCGGGTGAACTGACGGTTTCGGTACTGTTCGACGCAGGCCGCCCGCCTGACCTTGCCGCTCGTGGTGATGGGCAGCGAGCCCGGGGCCACCAGGACGAGGTCCGCGACGCGCAGGCCGTGCGATCGCGATATGGCCGAGGTCACTTCACGCTTGACGGTGCCGAGTTTGTCCATCACCTCTTCGGGGGAATCGCCCCGCTTCTTGAGTTCGACGATGGCGACAAGCTTCTCCGTGCGACCGTCCGGGACCGCTATCGCCGCCGACCGGCCCCGGGTGATCTCTTGGATCGTCGCCTCGATGTCATCGGGATAGTGGTTGCGCCCATAGACGACCAAGAGATCCTTGTCGCGGCCGACGATGAACAGCTCGCCGTCGCAGAAGAAGCCCAAATCTCCGGTCCGCAGCCATGGCTCTTCGGGGGTATCGGCCGGCGCGGCGACGAGCTTGCCGCCGAACGTGCGCTCGGTCAGTTGCTGGTTCTGCCAGTAGCCCATCGCCACGTTGGCGCCGTGCACCCAGATCTCCCCGACCGTTTCGGCCGGACACTCGATCCCGGTGTCGCGATCGACGATGCGCACCAGCGGTGATTCCGACGTGCCGTAGCTGAACAACGGCGTGCCGTCTGCGCTTGCGCACCGCTTCGCGTGGCCGGCGGACAGGTTCTCGGATTCGAAGTGGACGAGTTTTGCCGGCTCTCCCGGTCTGGGAGTCGCCGCGTACACCGTCGCCTCCGCCAGCCCGTACGAGGGCCGTACCACCTCGGGGGGCAGGTTGAAACGGGCGAAGCGCTCATTGAAGCGCTTGTGGGTGGCGGGCTGTACCCGCTCGCTGCCGTTGAGGATGTGCAGCACGTCGCCGAGGTCCAGCCCGGCCATGTCGCCGTCCGTTGTTTTTCGTGCCGCCAAGTCGAAAGCGAAGTTCGGTGCCGCCGACCACGCTTTAGGGTTGCTTGCCAGCAATTGCATCCAGCGCGCCGGCCGCTGTAAGAACGACGCCGGACTGGTGAGCACGCCGTGCAGTCCGGCCAGTATCGGTATGCATATCCCCACGATCAGACCCATGTCGTGAAAGAACGGCAGCCACGACACAACAGTCATGTCCGGCGGAGCGACCTTTCCGTATTCCACAAAGTAGTCGGACATAATCTGCTTGATATTGACCCGCAGGTTTTTGTGGGAAATCATGACCCCGGCCGGCTGACGGGTCGACCCGGACGTGTACTGCAAATACGCGACGCTCGGACGATCGCCTCCGGCGCTGGATCCGTTCCGAGCGTTCGTGTCGAGCAAATCGACTTCGACGATCGATGAAGCGGATTCGCCGGACTGCGGCTTCGCAAACTCGCTCACCTCGTCAACGACCGAGGATGTCGTGAGGATGACCGACGGCGACGCATCATGCAGCACCGAACTGACACGGTCATCGGCGACGCCACCGGTCGGAACCGACAGCGGAACCGCGATAAGTCCGGCCTGCAAAGCGCCGAGGAAAGCCGCGATGTAGTCAAGGCCCTGCGGCGCCAATATCACCGCGCGATCACCGACCGAACCGCACACGCTTAACTCCCCGGCGACGTTCGACACTCGCCGATACAGCTGCGACCATGTGAGGCTTTCGGCAACGCCGAGCCAGTCCTGCTGGTAGTCAAGGAATGTGAAGGCCGTGTTATTGGGCTTCAGACTGGCGCGCTCGCGCAGCACCGTCAAAATGGAAGATTCGGTCACCGACATAGTTTTACCCTCCCGTCTGGACCTCTTGGCTCGCCAGCGCCTCGCCGAGGTGTTGCGCCAAACCCGCGACGGTAATGATGTCGCCTGGGCGAATACTCACCCCTGTTTCGGCCTCGATGCGGGTGCGCAGCTCGGTGTGGCCCAACGAGTCCAATCCGTACTCGTGCAGTGGACGATCCGCATCGACGTTACGACGCAGAATCAGGCTGACCCGTTCTGAGACCAGCTCCCGAAGCCGGGCGGACCGCTCGTCGGGGGGAAGCGCCATCAGTTCGGCACGGAATCTGCTTGAGCCCATTGCGCTTTGCCCGCTGTGTTGGAACCGTTCGGCGAACGGGCTGTGCTGTGCGAGGGCCGTCAACCATGGGGATCCGATGATCGTGGTGTAGCCGGTGTAGGCGCGGTCGCGGCGCAGCAGCGCCTCGAACGCGTAGGCGGCCTCCTGGACAGTGATAGCAGCGCCGTTGCTTTCGGCCGACGTTTCCCATGCGATCGAGGTGGCCGGAAGGCCCTGGGCCCGCCGCCAGTGGGTAAAGGCGTCCAGCCAGCTGTTAGCCGCGGCGTAGCCGCCCTGACCCGGCAAGCCCAGCAGGCCCGCTGTCGAGGAGAACGAGCAGAACCAGTCCAGCGCCTGGTCGATCGTGGCCTGGTGCAGGTGCCAAGCGCCGTAGACCTTGGGAGCCCAGTCGCGCGCCAGCAGCTCGTCGGTGATGTTGGCCAGGCTGGCGTTTTCGACGATCCCGGCCGCGTGCAGCACACCGCGCAGCGGAAGCCCGGTGGCGGTTGCCGCCGCCACCAACCGGTCGGCGGTCTCGGGTTGGGCGATGTCGCCGCGCTCCACCACGACATCGCACCCGATCGCCCGGATCAGCTCGATGGTCTCCTGCGCCGTCTTGCTAGGCGCCGCACGCGAGCAGAGCACGATCCGGCCGCAGCCGGCCACGGCGAACTTCTCGGCAAGCAACAGCCCGACCTCACCCAGGCCGCCGGTGATGACGTAGGAGCCGTCGCCGCGGAAGATCTGAGCCTGTTCCGGAGGCACCACCGCGCTGCTGAACCCCGCGCGCGGTATGTCGAGCACAAGTTTGCCGGTGTGTTCGGCCGCGCTCATCCTTCGAATCGCGGTGGCCGCCTCGGCCAGCGGGTAATGGGTGCTCTGGGGCATTGGCAGCGTGCCGTCGGCGGTCAACCGGTACACGGTGTTCAACACCTCCCGGACCTGGCCGGGCTGGGTGGCCGACATCAACGCCAGATCCACATAAGAGAACGTGAGGTTGCGCCGGAACGGGAAGAGCCCCAGCCGGGTGTCGCCGTAGACTTCCCGCTTTCCGATCTCGACGAACCGCCCACCGAAAGCGAGCATCCTCAGGCCGGCCTGTTGCGCGGCGCCGGTCGCGGAGTTGAGCACAATGTCTACGCCGTACTCGTCGGTGTCGCGCCGGATCTGCTCGGCGAACTCGATGCTGCGTGAGTCGTAGACATGCTCGATACCCATGGCGCGCAACAATTCTCGGCGTTGCTCGCTACCGGCTGTGGCGAAGATTTCGGCTCCCGCGGCGCGAGCGATCCCGATTGCGGCCTGCCCGACCCCGCCGGTCGCGGAGTGGATCAACACCTTGTCGCCGGCCTTGATGCGGGCCAGGTCATGGAGCCCGTACCAGGCGGTGGTGTGCGCGGTGGTCACTGCGGCGGCCTGGGCGTCGGTCAAACCCTCGGGCAGGGTGGCGGCCAGGCGCGCATCGCAGGTGACGAACGTCGCCCAGCAGCCGTTGGGGGACATGCCCCCGACGCGGTCACCGACTTTGTGGTCGGTGACATCCGGTCCGACCGCGGTCACCACGCCAGCGAAATCGGTGCCCGGCTGCGGCGGCTGTCCCCCGAAGGTGGGGTACTGGCCGAATGCGGCCAACACGTCGGCGAAGTTGATGCTGGACGCGGTGACTGCGACCTCGATCTGTCCGGGACCCGGCGCGACCCGATCAAACGTGACGAACTCCATGGTCTGCAGGTCACCGGGTGTACGGAGCTGCAGGCGCATGCCGTCGCGGGTGTGGTCCACCACGGTGGTGCGCCCCTCGTCGGGCCGCAGCGCGGTGGGAGACAAGCGCGCCGCGTACCACTCATCGCTGCGCCAGGCCGTCTCGTCCTCGTCGGAGCCGGCCAGCAGTTGGCGCGCCACCTGCTCGGCGCCGGTCCGATCGTCGATGTCGATGTGGGTGGCCCACAAATGCGGGTGCTCGGTGCCGATCACCCGCAGCAGGCCGCGCAGGCCGCCCTGCTCGAGGTTGATCGGGTCGCCGTCCAGCACCGCCTGGGCGCCCCTGGTCACGACGTACAGCCGGGGTGACTCGCCGGCGATCTCGCTGAGCTCGCGGGCGATGCGCACCACATGCGCGGCGTACTCACCGCCGCGCAGGGCGCACTCCTCATCGGGGTTGCCGTTCTTTGGTCCGGTGACCACAACGACGCCGGCGAACCCACCTTCACCGAGCTGACCGCGCAGCACCTCTGCCGCCGCACCGTGGTCGCCGTGCTGCGGCCAGAACATCGTCGTGCATTCCGCGCCGTGCAGCTTCAACGCATCGGTCAACCCCGTTGCCAGCAGATGGGCGGCATCGGAGGTGCTGATCAACAGCCAGGCACCGGCGTAAACGTGGTCTTCCTCCGCCAGCTCGCGCTGTTGCCATTCGATGGTCAGCAGCCGCTCGTTGAGCACGCGATCGCGGCTTTCGTTCTCGGACACCGTGGTTCCAAGCTGCAACCCACGCACCGCCAGCAGCACCGTCCCCTGCTCGTCCAATACGTCGAGGTCGGCCTCGGCTATGACACCGGGGACACCAGGGACGCCGGGGGCCTCGGCGGGGGTCACCCGCCCGTGGCAGTAGCGGGCGTTGCGGGTAGGGCCGTAGGCGCGCAGCCGACGCACACCGATGGGCAACAGCGGGCCGCCTTTGTCAGCGCCGCCCACGCCGTCGAGGGCGGGATGCGCCGTCAGGGACTGGAAACACGCGTCGAGCAGCGCGGGATGCACCGCGTAGGCGGCTTGCTGCGACCGGATCGAACCGTGCGGACCCACCTCGGCCAGCACAGTGCCGACGGTCCCGCCGGCAATGTGGGCGGCCGCCAGGCCGGTGAAGGCAGGACCGAGGCGCACACCGCGGTCGTCGAAGCGCTGCCGCAGGTCGGCGCCCTCGACGCGGCACGGGTGCGCCGCCAGCAGCGCGGCAACCTCCAGTGCAGGTGGCTGGTCGTCATCGGTGACGGCATGCAGCTCGGCGCTGGCCCGCTGCTTTCGTTCGCCCTGCTGCTCGGTCTGGACCGTAAATGTGACGGCGCCGGGGGCGCCGACCCAGGCGACGGCGCTGGACGGGGTCTCGGCATCCAGTGACAGCATCGGCTCGAAGTGGACGTCGCGGACCTCGGAGTCCTCGCCGAATACGGTGCGGGCCGCGGCCAACGCCATCTCGCAGTAGACGGCGCCGGGAAGTGCGGCGGCCTCGTCGATTTGATAGTCGGCGAGCCAGGGCTGCGCGGCGGTGCCGAGCTGCGCCTGCCACACGTGGCGCTCCGGCTCCTCGGGCAACCGCACATGCGCACCCAACAACGGATGGGCAGGGACGGTGCACCCGCCCTGTGCGGGGGAGTCCTGTCCGTCGCGGACGATGAGCAGCCTGCGGTGCGTCGGATGCGTCCAGGCCGGCAGCGGCGCATCCACCAGGCGCCCACCCGGATACAGCACCGAGAAGTCCACCGCGGCGCCCGCGCTGTGCAGATCCGCCAACAGGCCGCGCGGCCCGAGCGGCGGCATGCCTGCCAGACCGCCGACCTGTACGCCGATGGTGGCCGCGGTCTGCTCGACGGCGTCGATCAGTTGCGGTTGCGGGGTGAGTTCCGCGAAGACTCGGTGGCCGTCTTCCACCGCCGCCTGCGCGGCGGCGGCGAACCGCACGGTGTGACGCACGTTGTCCACCCAATAACCGGCATTGCAGACCGGCCGCTCCCGCGGGTCGAACAGGGTCGTGGAATAAAACGGTATCCGCGGTGCCGTCGGGCTGAGGTCGACCAGGGCCTCGGATAGCTCGTCGAGGATCGGGTCGACGTGTGGAGAGTTGGCCGCGACCTCGACGGCCATCTCGCGTGCCACCACACCGCGCTGCTCCCATGCGGCGACGAGCTCGCGCACCGCCGCGGTTGGCCCGGCGATCACCGTGGACTGCGGGGCGGCCACCACGGCGATGACGACGTCGTCATCGTCGCGAGTCATCAGCTCCGAAAGCACTTGGTCGGCGGGCAGTTCCACCGACGCCATCGCACCGGCACCGGCCATCCGCGACATCAGCGCCGAACGGCGGCAGATGACGCGCAACCCGTCTTCCAATGACAACGCTCCTGCGACGACGGCTGCCGCCACCTCGCCCGCCGAATGGCCGAGGACCGCGGCTGGGCGCACCCCGTACGACTTCTCCATGGTGGCGGCCAGCGCGACCTGCATGGTGAACAAGGTCGGCTCCGCCCGGTCGATCCCGGTCACGGCCTGCGGCTCGGTAAGGGCCCCCGTGATCGCCTCGCTAACCGAGAATCCGGATTCCGCGGCGATCAGCGGCTCGGCTTGCGCGACGGTTGCGGCGAACACCGGTTCGTTGGCCAGCAGGTCGGCGCCCACCCCGGACCACTGCGAACCTGCCCCGGAGAACACCCAAACCGGGCCGCGGTCGTCTTGGCCCACCGCGGCGTGATACGCAGCAGATTGATATGAGCCGTCGGCGACCTTGCGCAGCGCGCTGGTCAGCTCGGGGAGATCGCCGGCGACCAGCGCGGTGCGCACCGGCCGGTACCCACGTCGCCGCGCCAGGGTGTACGCCAGGTCGGACAGCGCCACGGAATCCGCACGGTTCTCTAGCCAATCGCCAAGCCGGCGCGACGTCTCGCGCAGCCCGTCGGCGGAGGTGGACGACAGCGCGAACAGCAGCGGACCCTGTGTGGCGGCTTCGGTTGCTAAGTCTTCCGGGTCGTCCGTGTCGGGCGCTTGTTCGAGAATCGCGTGCACGTTCGTTCCCGACAACCCGTACGACGACACGGCTGCTCGCCGGGGCTTCGTGTCAGTCGCGGGCCAGGGTGCTGTCCGCTCCGGCACAACGAGTCCGGTTTCGATTCGGGCGAGGTCATCGGGCAGCCGGGTGAAGTGCAGCATCGGCGGTACCGCACCATGCCGCAGCGAAAGGATCGCCTTGGTCAGGGCAACCGCGCCCGCCGCGGAATCGGTATGGCCGGCATTGCTCTTGACCGATCCGAGCACACACTCGTTGCCGTCGGCGCCGTATACCTGTGCCAGGCTCGCGAACTCGATCGAATCACCGCCCGGGGTGCCGGCGCCGTCCGCCTCCACCAGGCCTACCGTGTCGGCGTCCACCCCCGCCGCGGCCAAGGCCGCCCGGTACACCGCGACCTGGGCGTCCGCGGCGTCTTGCGATGGAGTCGCAAAGCTCTCGCTGCTTCCGTCCTGATTGGCGGCGGTGCCGCGCAACACGGCAAGGATGCGGTCACCATCGTGCAGCGCGTCCGGCAGTCGCTTGAGCAACACCATGGCGCAACCCTCGGCACGCACGTACCCGTCGGCGCCGACATCGAACGTCCTGCAGCGTCCCGTCGGCGAAAGCATGCCCTGGCCCGACATCGAGGTGAGTGTGCGCGGTTCCAGCATCACCATGCAGCCGCCGGCCAGGGCGAGGTCGCTTTCGCCGTCGTGCAGACTGCGGCAAGCCAAGTGGACCGCGAGCAAGCTCGACGAGCCCGCCGTGTCCACGGTCAGCGCCGGGCCGCGCAGTCCGAGCGTGTGGGCGATCCGTCCGGAAGCCAGGCTGGCGGCCGAGCCGCTGAAGCCGTACATCTGGCCGAGCGCGCCTGCGTCGGCGGCGAGGAATGCGTAGTCGGACTGGGACAGCCCGACGAACACGCCCCCCTGTGAGCCGGCCACCGACTTGGGCGCCAGACCCGCGTGCTCCAACGCCTCCCACGACACTTCCAGCAGCAAACGGTGCTGCGGATCCAGCGCGGCCGCCTCCCGCTCGCCGATCCCGAAGAATTCGGGATCGAAGCCCGCCACGTCGTCGAGGAAACCACCCCACCGCGACACCGACCGGTCGGGCACGCCGGGCTCGGGGTCGTAGTAGCTGTCGGCGTCCCACCGCTCGGCGGGAATTTCGCTGATCAGGTCCTCGCCCCGCAGCAATGCTTCCCACAGCGCCTCTGGCGAATCGATGCCATGAGGGAGCCGACACGCCATGCCGATGACAGCAATAGGGGTAACAGGTTTCCTATCGACGGCAGCTCACCTCTCCTAAACTGTGCTTCAAGGGGATAGGCCGGATTTCAAGTCGGATTTCAACCCGGGATGGGAACGCCGCAACTTCGCAGGTCGACCCACTGCCCCCCGGCATCGAAGCCAAAACTTCAATGCTGAAGTCCTCAGCAGCGTAACCCGTCAACTGCACGCATGTCAGAAAATCGTGCGGACGTACCAAAGTTTGCCGGGGATAGCCGCCGCACCACCTCGTGCCGGTTCAACTCGGGCTTCGCCGGCACCAGAGAGGCATAGCTGGAGTTAGGGTTGGCTAAATGGTTTACGACCTGTGAGGAAGGTCATACTGCAGCGATGAAGCCGGATTACGACGTCCTGATCATCGGTTCGGGTTTCGGAGGCAGCGTCAGCGCTTTGCGGCTGACCGAAAAGGGCTACCGCGTAGGCGTATTGGAGGCGGGCCGGCGCTTCTCGGACGAGGATTTCGCCAAGACGTCCTGGGATCTGCGCAAGTTCCTGTGGGCGCCGAGGCTGGGTTGCTACGGAATTCAGCGGATCCACCCGCTGCGCAACGTGATGATCCTGGCCGGCGCCGGGGTGGGCGGCGGTTCGCTGAACTATGCCAACACGCTGTATGTGCCACCGGCGCCGTTCTTCGCCGACCAGCAGTGGTCGCACATCACCGACTGGCATGCCGAGCTGATGCCGCACTACGAGCAGGCGCGGCGGATGCTGGGCGTGGTGAAGAACCCGACCTTCACCGACGCCGACCGTATCGTCAAGGAGGTCGCCGATGAGATGGGGTTCGGCGACACGTGGGTGCCCGCCCCGGTCGGCGTGTTCTTCGGTCCCGACGGCACCAAGACACCGGGCAAGACCGTGCCCGACCCGTATTTCGGTGGCGCCGGGCCGGCGCGCACCGGCTGCCTGGAATGCGGTTGTTGTATGACGGGCTGTCGCTACGGCGCCAAGAACACCCTGCTGAAGAACTATCTCGGTCTCGCGGAATCAGCAGGAGCACAAGTGATTCCGATGACGACGGTGAAAGGCTTGAAGCAGCGGTCCGACGGTTTGTGGGAGGTGCGTACCGTTCGCACCGGCAGCTGGCTACGCAGGGACAGGCGCACGTTCACCGCCACGCACGTGGTGCTGGCCGCCGGTACCTGGGGAACTCAGCATCTGCTGTTCAGGATGCGCGACAAAGGAAAACTGCCCGGGCTGTCGGAAGAGCTGGGCGTGCTGACGCGGACCAACTCCGAGTCGATCGTCGGTGCCGGGCGGTTGAAGGTCTCACCCGACATGGACTTGACCCATGGGGTGGCGATCACGTCGTCGATTCACCCGACCTCGGACACTCATATCGAACCCGTCCGCTACGGCAAGGGCTCCAACGCGATGGGGATGCTGCAGACGCTGATGACCGACGGGCGAGGACCCGAGGGCAGCGACGTGCCGCGCTGGCGGCAGTTCATTCGCACCGCTCGCGAGGATCCGCACGGCATGCTGCGGATGATCAATGTCCACCAGTGGAGCGAGCGCACGCTGATCGCGCTGGTGATGCAGCACCTGGACAACTCGATCACCACGTTCACCAAGCGCGGGAAGCTGGGTATCCGCTGGTACACCAGCAAACAGGGGCACGGCGAGCCGAACCCGTCCTGGATCCCGGTCGGCAACGCGGTCACCCGCCGCATCGCCGCCAAGATCGACGGGGTGGCCGGCGGCACCTGGGGTGAGCTGTTCAACATCCCGCTGACCGCGCACTTTCTCGGCGGTGCGGTGATCGGCGACAGCCCCGAGCACGGCGTCATCGACCCGTATCACCGCGTCTACGGCTACCCGACAATGTTCGTGGTGGACGGTGCCGCGATCTCGGCGAACCTGGGCGTCAACCCGTCCCTGTCGATCACCGCCCAAGCCGAGCGGGCCGCCTCGCTGTGGCCGAACAAGGGCGAAAATGACCTGCGCCCGCTGCAGGGTGATGAGTATCGTCGGCTGGCGCCGATCGCGCCCGCGCACCCGGTGGTACCCCTCGGCGCACCGGGCACGCTGCGCTGGCTGCCGATCGACCCGGTCAGCTCGGCGGCTGACGCCAGTTAGCTCGCGAGCACCGTCAGTGGTGCGCCGCTGATCACCCGGCTGCGCTCCCCGTGCACATTGACCGGCACATCACCCATCAAGGTGACCCGGTGCATGAGCCGATGCTGGCCGTCGTAGTCGTCGATCGCCCGGTGCTGCGTCGCCCGGTTGTCCCAGATGGCAACGTCACCTTGCTCCCAGTTCCAGCGAATCGTGTTCTCGGGCAGGGTGATTCGCCGTTGTAGCAATTCGAACAGCACGTCGGACTCGTGGCTGTCCAGGCCCACGAAGTTGCGCACGAAATCGCCCGCCAGCAGCGTGCTCTCACCGGTCTCCGGGTGCACGCGCACCACGGGATGTTCGGTCCGGTAGTCCGCTTTCTCGAAGGCCTGCCGGAAGGCCCGCTGCGCGTCGGTCATCGACAGGGCCGCTTCTTCGGTCACGTAGTCGTAGCGGTTGCTGTGCACCGCCCACAGGTTTTCGACGAGGCACTTGAGCGGTTCGGGCAGTTGCTCGTAGGCGGCCGCGGTAGAGGCCCACAGCGTCGACCCGCCATAGCTGGGCAGGGTGACCGCACGCAGGATCGAGGCCGCCGGGTAGTTCGCGGCGAAGGTGACGTCGGTGTGCCAGCGGTTGGCCTTGCCGTATTCGGAGTTGATGGGGGTGATGACCGGCGCGTTCTTCGCGGCCAGCACAGCGGCGGCCGGGTGGCCGATCGGCGTGCCCAGCAGGCCGGCGAACGCGAGCTGCTGCTGGTCATCGATGTGGTGCTGGTCGCGGAAGAAAATCACCTTGTGCATCAACAGCGCCTGGCGGATCTCGTCGACCGTCGCCGGGTCGAGGTCGCCGCGCAGTTGTACCCCGTCGAGCCGGGCACCGATGTGGCTGCCCAGCTTGGTGATGGTTACCTGGTCTGTCATGTCTGTTCCTTTGGAAGAGGTCAGGTGTAGTCAAGCGACTACGTTATCGGCTATTGTAGTCACATGACTACACATTCGGCAACCAGCCGCAAACAAATGCCCACCGGGCGCGAAGAGGTGGCGGCGGCGATCTTGGAGGCCGCCACCGACCTGTTTGCCGAGCGCGGGCCGGCCGCGACGTCGATCCGCGACATCGCCGCCCGTTCGAAGGTCAACCACGGGCTGGTGTTTCGGCACTTCGGCACCAAGGATCAGTTGGTCGGTGCAGTGCTCGATCACCTGGGCACGGCCTCGACGACCTTGCGGCGAAACGACGCGCCGCCCGAACAGCTGCAGCGATCCATGGACCGGCATATGCGGGTCATCGCCCGCGCGTTGCTCGACGGGTATCCGGTGGGGCAGCTGCAGACGCAGTTTCCGGGTATGTGGGAGCTGCTGGACGCAGTCCGCCCGCGCCACACCGACGACCGCAGCGCGCGGCTGGCACTCGCCAATGCCGCTGCGCTGCAATTTGGTTGGCGGCTGTTCGAGCCTTTCTTGCGTGCGTCGACCGGTCTCGACGAGCTGACGGACGCCGAATTGCGCGAGGCCGTCGGTGCTGAGATGGCCCGCATCGTCGAACCGCACTGACAAAGGGTGGGCTGCCTGCGGCGCAAGAATTCCCCAAGAATTCGCCAAGGATCGGGATAGGGCCCTCCCGGATCCTTTTGCCATGCGAATAGCAGGGATTGTGGCCGTGTGGGGCGCGTGGGGTGCGGTGGCTGCCGCGTCGATGGGCGGATTCGCCGGCGCCGCGCACGCCACTCCCGCCTCCGACGTCGCTCACGGCGGCGGAATGTACGGCGACCCCGCTGCCGCCGCTCAATACTGGCGCCGGCAGCACGATTCCAACTGCGCCGAGATGGCCGTGGCCGATGTGGTCGGCCAGGTAACCGGCCGCGAGCCTGCCGAACAGCAGATCAACGCCACTGCCGAAAGCACGCCGAGCGTCGCCCACGCCGGATCGATTTGGAATCCCGGCGGCGCCACCAATAATCAAGACCTGCCGGTTCTGCTGGCGCACTACGGCATCCGGGCCGTCGCGGACCAAAGCACCACCGGCGCGCTAGAACAGGATCTGGTACAAGGGCGCAAGGTGATCGTCGGACTCAACAGCGAAATCCTTTGGAACCAACGTGGAAACCGCAGCCAGGAAGACCACTCCGTGGTGGTCACCGGCGTCGACGCCAACGCCGGCGTGGTGCACCTGAACGACAGCGGCAGTAACACCGGCCGCGACGAGCAGGTTCCGATCGCCACCTTCGAAAAGTCCTGGGCGACCAGCCACAACTTCGCCGTCGCGACTAAATAACCGGCGTTCGGGACAGGGCCCGCCGGTGTACGGGCTCGCGGCCGGGTGGCTGGGGCGGTGGCGGCAGCAGCGGCTTGCGCGGCTGCACCGCAATGGTCGTCGGCGAATCCGTGTTCAGCGTGAGGTCTTCGCCGGCATGCCGGATGGTCAGCTCCGCGTCCGGACCGTCGCGCAGGGTGTAGGTGACGTCGGAGTGATTGGCGTCGATGGTGAGCCGGAACCCGCGCCAGCGCAGCCGAAAGCGCAGCCGCGCAATGCCATCGGGCAGCTGGGGATCCAAGAACAGGATGCCCTCGTCGTCGCGCAGCCCACCGAAACCCCCGACCAGCGCGGTCCAGGCGCCGGCGAGCGAGGCCATGTGCAACCCGTCGCGGGTGTTGCTGTGCAGGTCGCGCAGGTCGATCAGCCCGGCTTCGTAGGCATAGTCGTGAGCGAGCTCCAGATGGCCGACGTCGGCGCACATCACCGCCTGCGTGCAGGCCGACAGCGACGAGTCGCGCACCATGCGCCGCTCGTAGTAGTCGACGTTGCGGGCCTTCTGGTCGGGCGTGAACGCGTGGCTCTGCCACTGCATCGCCAGCACCAGGTCGGCCTGCTTGATCACCTGCGCGGGATAAAGCCGCACATACGCCTCGTGCATCAGCAGCGGATAGGTGGCGTTGGTTTCGAAATCCCACTCCGCGAACGTGGTAAAGCCCTCGCACTGCTGATGGACACCCAGCCCCTCGTCGTAAGGGATATTGACCGCGGCGGCCGCGTCGCGCCAGCAGGCCATTTCTTCGGTGGTCACGCCCAGGTGTCCTGCCGCATCAGGATCGCGGACGCAGGCATCGGCGGCGGTGACCAGGTTGTGTGCCGCCATCAGGTTGGTGAAGACGTTGTCGCGGACTATCGCGGTGTACTCGTCGGGACCGGTGACCCCGTCGAGGTGCCAGACGCCGTGGCGGTCGTGGTGGCCGAGCGACATCCACAGCCGGGCGGTCTCGATCAACACGGTAAGGCCACAGTCCTTTTCGAGCGACTGATCGCCGGTCACCACGCGGTAGCGCTCGAAGGCCATCGCGATGTCGGCGTTGATGTGCCAGGCCGCCGTACCCGCCGGCCAGTAGGCCGAGCACTCCTGCCCACGGATGGTGCGCCACGGGAAGGCGGCACCGTCGAGGCCCAGCTCGGCCGCCCGCTCCCTGGCGAGGTCTAGCGTCGAGGCCCGCCACCGCAGCGCGTCGGCCACCGCATGCGGCAGGGTGTAGGTCAGCACCGGCAGCACGAACCCTTCGGTGTCCCAGAAGGCGTGGCCGTCGTAGCCGGTGCCGGTGAGTCCCTTGCTGGGGATCGCGCGTCCTTCGGAGCGTGCACTGGCCTGTACCAGGTGAAAGAGCCCGAACCGCACCGCTTGCTGAGATTCCGCGTCGCCTTCGACCTCGACGTCCGCGTTCTCCCAGAAGTCGTCGAGGTACTTCCGTTGCGAGTCCAGCAGCGCTTGCCACCCGCTGTAGCGGGCGCTGTGCAGTGCCGCAGCGGCTTGGTCGCGCAGTGCCGGGCGGGAGCGAAGACTCGACCAGCCGTACGCGATGTATTTGACGATGCGCAGCGTCTGTCCCGGGCGCAGCCCGCAGATGACCGTGGTACGGGCCAGGTCGGGGCGGGCGTCGGTGGTGAACTCCACTCGGCCCGGCACGTCGATTTCGTGGTCCATCGTGGCGGCCACCATCAGCGCGCTGCTGCGGGTCCGGTGCATGAGAAGTGCTCCGGTTTCCGTGTTTTCGTGGTCGACGGCTTCCAGCGGGTTGTCCAAGATGGCCGCCACCCGCGGATCGCCCGAGGTCTTGGGCTGGTCCTCGTTGGTGACGAGCTCGGACTGCACGGTCACGCGGACGAATTCTTCGACGGCCTCGACGCAGTACTCGATGGCCGCGACACTGCGTTGGGCCAGCGACACCAGCCGGGTGGACGTCACTTTGACCTGCTTGCCCGACGGTGAACTCCAGTGGGTGCGGCGGGTCAGCGTGCCGGCGCGCATGTCGAGGACGCGCTCGTGGGAAAGCAGTTTGCCGTACCGGACATCGAACGGCTCGTCCCCGACCAACAGGCGAATGATCTTGCCGTTGGTGACGTCGACGACGGTCTGGCCGGCCTCCGGGTAGCCGTAGCCGGCCTCGGCGTACGGCAGTGGCCGGATTTCGTAGAAGGAGTTCAGGTAGGTGCCCGGCAGGCCGTGCGGCTCGCCCTCGTCGAGGTTGCCGCGCAACCCAATGTGCCCGTTGGACAAGGCGAACAGCGATTCCGACTGGGCAATCAGGTTCAGATCCAGCCGCGTCTCGCGCACCTGCCACGGTTCGACGGGGAACGCATCCTGGGTGATCATGACTGCAGCAATTCTGCGAGGTCGGTGACCACCACGTCGGCGCCGTTGCGGCGCAAGTCTTCGGCCTGGCCTACCCTGTCTACGCCCACCACGAAACCGAAGTTACCGGCATGACCGGCCGCCACGCCGGATAACGCGTCTTCGAACACGGCCGCCGCGTCTGGGGCGACATCGAGCAACTGCGCCCCGCGCAGGTACGAGTCGGGGGCCGGCTTGCCGGCGATGTGCTCGTCGCGCAGCGTGATGCCGTCCACCCGCTGCTGGACGAACCGGTCCAGCCCGGTGATCTGGAGGATCTGGCGGGTGTTGGCGCTCGACGACACCACGGCGATACCGAGACCCGCGGCCGAGACCGCCTCCAGATAGCGCCGCGAGCCGTCGAACACCTCGACACCGTCCTTCTCCAGCACCTTCTGGAACATGTCGTTCTTGCGGTTGCCCAGGCCGTAGATAGTCTCAGCGTCGCCGGGGTCATCGGGATTGCCGTCGGGCAGTTCGATTCCGCGGCTGTCCAGAAACGACCTCACGCCGTCTTCGCGTTTCTTGCCGTCCACGTATTTCCGGTAGTCCGCGCCCGGGTCGAACGGGACGAACTTGTCACCGGTGCGCTCGGCCCGTTGGGAGAGGTAGTCGTCGAACATGGCCTTCCATGCTTTGGTGTGCACGCTCGCCGTATCGGTGAGCACACCGTCGAGGTCGAACAGGCAGGCATGAACCTTGTCTGGCAAACCCAGCCCTGAGCTCACCGTGCACCTCATTCTCTGGTATCGGAGTAGTTGGCGATTCCACTCCACCATGCCGAGCTGTGAGCCGCCAGAGAACTCAGGATCTTGCGCCGTCGACCGCTCGTGCGATGCCTTGGATGGTGCGCAGGCGCCCGTCGGCGAGCGCACGGGTGAGGTTTTCGACTTTTCGCTCGAAGTCGGGGACGAATGCTTGCAGACCCAACGGGCTGGACGGCTGGGCCAGCAGCGCGTGCATGAGCGCGGTCGCCTGCTCGGTCAGGTCATTCCAGTGCTCGACCGCGAACCCGGCGGACTCGACCACAGCGCGCAACTCATCGGGGGCGGCCAGATGGCTGCGCGCGGGTTCGTCGGCCCACGGCAGCGGATAGTCGATTTCACCGCGATCGCCAATCGTAATGTCCCACAGGGCAAGCCGTCCGCCCACCGCCAGTGCCCGACGTGCCTCGGAGTACAGGCGCGCCTTGTCGGCCACGTTCATCTGAACATGCTGGCTGATGGCGACGTCGAAAGTGCCGTCGGCAAACGGAAGTTCGGTGACGTCGGCCTGACGAACCGATATCCGATCGTCCAGGCCGACGAGTCCATTAAGCCAGCGGTTGGTTTCGCAGTATTCGTCGGTCAGATCCACGGCGGCAACTGTGCAGCCGTAGTGGTCGGCCACGTAACGGGCGGTGCCGCCGATGCCGCTGCCCGCGTCGAGCACCGAACTCTCGCTGGTAATCCCGGCCAGGTCCACCAGTTGGGCGGTGGCGTAGCGGCCCATGGTGTGGAAGTCCTCCAGCAGGCCGAGGTCGGCGGGTTGCAGGTGGTCAAGGTATTTGCCGGCGGTTAGCAGAGCCTGCTCGATGTTACGGCGCGACAGGCCCGTCGAGTATTGGTTCTGCAGCTGGTTGTTCATGGGCGCACCTGAGTCCATGCGGTGATCATTGGAGGCATCGTGATGAGGGCATTGACCGCAAGCGCCTCGTCGCGGAACAGCGAGACGAAGTTGTCGATATCGGCAAGCTCGTCGATCGCAAGGACCGTGTCCAGGCCCAGCTGTTGCGCTGTCGGGGATACCAGCCGCCAGACTTCCGCGGCGTAGGCCAGGATGTCGCTGTCGGCGGCGGTGCCGATCGGCGTGCCAAGGGTCAGGTGTGGCGTACCCAAACCGGCGTCGGCAAAGATCGTGTGCAGGGTGGTGCCGAACCGCGCACTGAGCCCCATGGCCTCGAAGGCGCGGACAATTCCAGCCGTTACCTGCCCGAACAGTGGCATGTCCGGGATGCTGTGCGTCCCGGTGATGTCGTTCTCGGAGAACGCGATCACGCCGCCGGGGCGCACGAAGGAACTGAGGCGCCGCAGCGTGGCGGCCGGGTCGGGCAAGTGCATCAGGATTAAGCGGCCCACCACCGCATCGACCGGTTGGTCCAAGGCGATCGCGTCGATTGCAGCGCGCTCGAAATGCACTGTGGACAAGCCTTGTTCGGCGGCGCGGGCGCGAGCCAGTTCGATCATTTCGGGTGCGGCGTCCACACCCAGAACGCTTCCCGTCGGGCCGACTAGCCGAGCGGCGACAAATGACACGTCACCGGGCCCGCTCCCGACATCGAGCACCCGCATGCCCTGTTGCAACCCGGCGAGCCGAAACGCATGCTCGGTGTAATCGTCATACAGCCGTCCTTGCAGGAGCAGCCGCTGAACCTCCACGTCGGTGTGGCCCAGCACATAGGTGCTGCCGCTTTCTGCGGCGGGTGATGTCGTACTCATCGCGTTCCTACCCTTTCCGGCTCGGCTGGTGTGTTGTGCTCGTTTCGCCACACTGCGGACTGACCCGACAACCGGGGATGCGCGGGCTGCGGATGCTGTTGGAGTTGGTCGAACTTGTCCAGCCGGTGCATCGGCACGAGTCCGGTCAACATGAACTCCCAGATTTGGCGGATGAGATTGCCTGCGGTACGGCGGGATTCCGGGCCGGTGACGTAGCGGCGTGCGATCGCCAGGAAGTCTTCGGGTTCGACACCGGCTACGTCACGGACATGCGTGGTCGGGCCGCCCACTTCAAAGGTCCCCAGGGCGTACTCGGGTAGGTAGTGGCGCAAGCTGGACTCGAAAAACAGGTCGGCGCCGAGTCGCTTGGCGTTCACGCGCACTGCGCGCATGAACATCCACGTCGGAATATCGATGTGGCGCACACGTCGGCCCAACGCCTCACCGACCGCGTCGGCGATCTCCGCTCCGCTCAGCAGCGTCGGTCCGGTCGGGCGGTAGGCGCGGCCGTCATGACGGTGCGGGTCAAGTAGCGCACCCACCGCTACCCGGGCGATGTCTTCGTTGGAGGGAGGCGCATTTCGGCCCGCCCCGGTGGGCGTCGGCAACACTCCCAGCTGGGCGGCCATCGGGACCAGCTGTAGATAGTTGTCGGCGAAGTACCCCGGATCAACCGCGACGTGCGCGGTGTCCGGCAGTAGCTCGAACAACTTGTCGGTCAGCCAGGCATGCCGGGTCATCAGCGATGGATGCTCGGGGCTGGCCAGCCACTGCCCGAGCGCCACCACCGCTTCCACTCCGCTGCGCCGCGCGGCGACGGCAAAGGTGACTGCGCTGTCGAGCGCATGGGGATGGTACGGAGGGTTGAAGTATAGCCGGTCCACCCCGTCCAGGGCGGTCGTAACCTGTTGGACGTCAAACATATCAGCGACGACGACATCAGCGCCCAAGTCCCGCAATTGGGCGCTGCGGGCATCGTCACGATGCACGATGGCTCTGGTCGAAACCCCCTTTTCCAGCAGCTGGGCGGCAACTGCACTGCCGATCCTGCCCGTGGCACCGGTTACCAACACGCGATGGTTCATCTGATTTCCCTTTCGGTTTGACGGGCCGGCAATAACCGGCCGACGACGATCGCCGCGCCCAGCGCGATGCCCGCACATACCAGCGTGCTTACCTGCAGGCCGTGCAGGAATGCGTGATTGACGGTTTCGCGGACCGAGCTGGCCCGTTGCGGGGGGAGCTGCTCGATCACCCTGTGCGCCAGGGCCATTGAGTGACGCATCGCTTCGGACGGTAGTCCGGCCAACGTAGCGGACGCGCCGAGATGCCCGGAGTACACCGAGGCGAAAATGCTGCCGGCGATAGCGACTCCGAGGGTGCCGCCGAGTTCACGGGTGGTGTCGTTGACGGCCGAGCCGACCCCGGCCTTGTCGGCGGACAGCGATCCCATGATCGCCTCGGTGGCCGGCGCTGTCGTCAGGCCGAGGCCGCCGCCGAGCAGCAGCATCTGCATGGCGATCTCGCTATAGGGCGTGGCCGCGTCCGCCGTGGAGGCCCACGCCAGGCCGGCGGCGAACACAATGAGGCCGGCGGCGACCACGGCGGTGGTGCCGATTCGTTCGACCAACCGGGGGCCTGCGATGCTGGCCAGCGCGATCGATCCGGCAACCGGAAGCAATCGCACACCGGTCTCAAATGCGGTGTAGTCCTTGATGAATTGGAAGTACTGGGTGATGACGAAGATGAAGCCGAACAAGGTCAGAAAGCCGGCGGTCACCGCCAGGCTGCCGCCGGAGAACCGACGGTTGGAAAACACCGAGACGTCCAGCATGGGATGGGTGCTGTGGCGCTCCCACAGCGCAAACACGGCGAGAACGATTGCGGCGATGACGAAGCCGGTCGCAGTCCGGGTGTTGGTCCATCCCCAACTGGGCGCCTCGATCACGGTGTAGACCAGTGCCGTGATTCCGGCCGCGGACAGCATGAGGCCGGGGACGTCGACGCGCGGCGCGGCAGGGTCGCGCGAGGTCGGAACGAACAAGATGCCGCCGATGATGGCCAGCGCCGCGATCGGGATGTTCACCATGAAGATCGAGCCCCACCAGAAGTGCCCGAGCAGCCAGCCGCCGCTGATCGGTCCCACGGCCACCCCGACACCTACCATGGCCGCCCACAATCCGATCGCCTTGGCGCGCGGCACCGGATCGGTGAAGATGTTGGTGATCAATCCCAGGGTGGTCGGGAAGATCACCGCGGCACCCACGCCCATGGCTGCCCGCGCCGCAATGAGCTGATCCGCGGAGTTCGCTTGTGCCGCAATGCCTGACGTGATCGCAAACAGCGCCAGACCGGAGCTGAGCGAACCACGCCTGCCGTAGCGGTCGCTGAGGCTGCCGGCCGAGAGCAGCAACCCGGACATGACCAGGGTGTACGCGTCGACGATCCATTGCAGCTGCGCGGTGTCGGCCCCGAGTTCGCGCGACAGCGTGGGCAGCGCGACGTTGACGATGGTGGCGTCGACGCTGATGACGAAGACGCCAAGACAGATGATGGCGAGCGCGGCGATCGGGTGATTGCGGAAGACGGGGAGCGTACGCATAAACAAGACAGTAAAGTGATAAGACAAATGAATCAAGTACGTAATGGAAAAAGATGTCTGCACTCTGATACGCTGGCATGGTGGCGACCCGCCGGAATTACAACCAGAACTGCCCCATCGCCCGCGGGCTCGATGTGCTGGGGGAGCGGTGGACACTGCTGATCCTGCGCGAACTGGTCGGCGGACCTCGCCGCTACGGCGATCTGCGTGACGAGCTGCCTGGTATCGCAACCAATCTGCTCGCTGAGCGACTCAAAGAGTTACAAGACGCTGGGCTGGTCGATCGCGCCGACCTACCGGCTCCAATCGGTCGGACCGTCTACACGCTCAGCGACTTGGGCTGGCAGCGGGTCCTGCCCGTATTGCAGACCATTGCGTGGTTTGGCCTGGATCGGCTTGACCCGATCGACAGCGGTCCGGTATCGCCGTTGAACGGGTTCCTCGCCGGAATACTGCTGGGCTTCAACTCGGGTAGCGCGGCAGGTCTGGAGGCGACGTACCGCGTCGAGATCGATGGCCGCCGTTTCGAGTTCGCCGTAACACAAGGCCGCCTGGCCGGCGCTCACGGCGAACCGTCGGCGACTCTGTCCGCCAGCGCGGCGGATCTCGTCACCGCCCGTCTCGGGTCCACCGACGCCAAGCGCAAGGCGGCCCTGCGGCGCATCAGCTTCGACGGCGACCCGGACGCCATCGACGCGCTGCGCACCGCCTTTTCGCTGTAGGCGTGTACCAGGACATCGATCCGCCTCACCACGAAACCGGTAGTTCGACGAGCCCGCCGGCAAGCACGTCGCGACGTGTCGGCAGTGTTGCGGGATCGACCGTCAGGTGCATCGTCGGAAATCGCGGAATGAGCTGGGCGAAAACCGTTTTCAGCTCGATCCGGGCCAAAGGTGCCCCAATGCAATAGCGTGCGCCGTATCCGAAGGCAAGATGAGCGCCGTCCTTGCGGGCGACGTCGACACACTGCGGGTCGGCGAACACCACTGGGTCGTGGTTGGCCGCCCCGATGTCCAGCAGTACCAGGTCCCCGGCGTGGATGGCGACACCATCGATGTCGAAATCTGAGCGCGCGTAGCGCGGAATGCCGCCCACGCCACCTCCTGTTGCCGCCGCACGCAACAGCTCCTCGACGGCATTGGGGATCAGCGCGGGGTTGTCCAGGAGTGCCCGCCACTGATCGCGGTTCGTCAGCAACAGCAATGCCCCGAGCCCGATCTGGACCACTGTGGTCTCGTGTCCGGCGAACAGCAAGAACATGGACATCCTCGCGGCCTCATCATCGGAGACGCCGTCGGTTTCACACAGCCGCGATATCACATCGTGGCCGGGATGAGCCCGCTTACGCCCGACCAGCTCGCGGCCGTAACCGAACAGCTCGGCCAGCCCGCGCTCGGAGCGGGCGTGATCGCGCACATTGCCGGCGTCCTGTGCCCATGTGCGGAACTGGTCACGGTCGCGGTAGGGGACTCCGAGCAGCTCGCAGATCACCAGAATCGGCAGCGGCATCGCCAATCGTGCGTGCAGATCGGCCGGAGGGCCCTGCGCGGCCAATTCGTTCAGCACTCCGGTGGTGAGTGCATCGACTCTTGGCGCCAGTGCCCGCAGATGTTTGGGCGAGAAATGGGGCTGCAGCAGGGTTCGCAACCGGGCATGGTCGGCCACCTCGGTGTCGAAGTTGCCCAGCGGCCCACCGAACAACGCCGATTCCCCGGTGCGCGCCGCCGTATCGGGTTCGGGATGTGAACGACCGAGTCGATCGTCGTCGAGCAGCCGTCGCACCTGTGCGTAGTCCGTGACCAGCCAGGCCTCGTGGCCCACCGGAGTGCGCACCCGATGAACCGGCAGTTCGGTGGATGTCATCACGCCTGCCTTGCAGTAGAGCGAGTCTTGTATAAGACAAGATAAACAATATTACTTGTACACTAACCCCTAGACAAGAGGAGGTTGAGATGACGGCCGTCCGATCCGAGCCGACTCGGCGGATGCCCCGCGCTCAACGGCGCGAACAGATCCTCGCCGCCGCCACCCGCGCATTCTCCCGCGGCGGGTTTACGAACACCAGCCTCGATCTCATCGCAGGGGAAGCCGGTGTTACCCCGGTGATCCTCTACCGACACTTCGCTTCGAAGGCCGACCTCTACCGGGCAGTCCTCGAGACCGCTAATACCCGGCTCGGTGAAGCCACGGGGGCAGACGATTTCGACGACGCCAGCATCCCTGCACTGATCCGCGCGGCCACCGCGGATCCGGACGCCTTCCGGCTGCTGTTTCGATATGCCGCCCGCGAACCCGAGTTTCGCGACATGATCGACATCCTCATCGACAGGGGGACGGAGGTCACCCGACGGCACCTCGCGGGCATCGCCGACGATCAATGGCGTAGCTGGGCGGCACGACTATTGCCCAGCATGACAATCGACGCCGTCATCGCCTGGCTCGACGCCGGCCAACCCAACCCCGATCAAGCCGCCGACCGAATCCGCCAAATTGTTGACGCCGTAATCCAGGCCGCCGCGACGCATTAGCCTTCGGCGACTCTCGTTGCAGGCGCAGGCATGTCGTCACATGTGCAATCTGTTTATCCACTTTCGAGGCGTCGGGCTTCGTGGGCCATGAGCGCAGTCCAGTCCCGCAGGGTTTGCATCAGTGGCGCCGTGAGGGAATGTGATTCGCCTGACTGGTTCGCGAGCAAGGTGCACACCAGGACCTGGGCCGGCAAGTAGGGCCGCATCGAGGGCCTGTTGAAAAAACGTGGATTTTCCGAGGTCATCTGGCATAAAGTCAAAAAGTCATAACCTCAAGCTCAACTTGACGTTGGGGTGGTGGTCCGTGTTGCGGAGATTCACGCCGGGCCAGGTGTCGTCGAGCTCATGTCGCTGTGTGTGCACACGTCCAGCCGTTTCGAGCGGCGGGAATTGGTTGCGTCTAGGCAAGGTCAGGCCCAGCTGAAGAAGGGACGGTTGTGATGAGTTTTGCGGTGTTGCCGCCGGAAGTGACTTCGGCGCAGATGTATTCCGGTGCCGGCTCGGGGCCGATGCTGGCCGCCGCTGCCAGCTGGAACGGGTTGGGCAGCGAACTGGGTGCGGCGGCGGAGTCGTTTTCGTCGGTGACCTCGGACCTGGTGAGCGGTTCCTGGCGGGGTGCGGCGTCGGCGGCGATGGCCACCGTGGCCACCCAGTATGCGCAGTGGCTGAGCACGGCGGCGGCCCAGGCGGTGGGTGCGGCCGCGCACGCCAAGGCCATTGCCGGAGTCTTTGAGGCGGCCAAGGCGGCGGTAGCGCATCCGATGGCGGTGGCGGCCAACCGCGCGCAGTTGGTATCGCTGGTGAGGTCGAACCTGTTGGGCTTCAACGCTCCAGCGATTGCGGCCACCGAGGGCACGTACGAGGCGATGTGGGCGCAGAATGTCGCCGCGCTGGCGGGTTATCACGGCGCAGCGTCGGCGGTGGTCGCCCAGCTGACACCGTGGCAGCAGGTAATGGAAACGAACAAGGCCGACTTCACTAACCTGCAAAGGTTCGCCAAGTTCCAGATCGCTGATGCGAAAGCTTCGACGAATAGCGATCTCGGGGCGGCAGGCGCGGCTTTCAATGCGAGTCGCTTTGGCGTGGCGGCTCAGGATGTCGGCAAGGCGGGCCTTATCGACACCGGGACGGGGTTGGAAGTGGCCGCCCGGGTCGAGGCCTTCCCGCTATCGGTGGCCGGTCAAGACCTGGTGATCCTCGGCGGTGGCGGCGGTGCCGTCATAGGGCGCGGGCCCGCCGCGGTGTTGCAGCAGGCGGTGCCGATTTCGCCGCCCCCCACTAGTGGCGGGGTTTTCGGACAGATCGTGGCAACCGACCGGGCCGACTGGACTAATTTCCAAAACACTACCCGGATCCAGTTGTCCCATGCGGGGGCTCTGACCGACGGCGATTTCACGGCGGCCGGCACGGCGTTTGGCTCGGGTCGCTTCGGCCTGGCCGCTCAGGATGTCGGCAAGGCGGGCCTTATCGACACCGGGACGGGGTTGGAAGTGGCCGCCCGGGCCGAGTCCCTTCCGCTGTCGGTGGCTGGTGAAGACCTCGTGATCCTCGGCGGCGGCAGCGGTGTCGTCACGGCCCCACCCCCGCCTCCGGCGATGTAGCCGCGGCCGGTGCATTGCGCCCGACTATGACGCGGTGCCCACTAAACTTGCGGCGTGGCGAAACCTGGTGATCCTGAAGCGGCGGCGCCGCGGCCGGTGTTAGTGGTCGATTTCGGTGCGCAGTATGCGCAGCTGATCGCTCGCCGTGTTCGAGAAGCACGCGTGTATTCGGAGGTTGTCCCGCACACCGCCTCGGTCGAGGAGATCAGGTCCCGTGATCCGCTGGCGCTCGTGCTGTCCGGAGGACCGGCCAGTGTCTATGCCGACGGGGCTCCGCAACTCGATCCTGCGGTGTTCGAGCTCGGCGTGCCGGTGTTCGGGATCTGCTACGGGTTTCAGGCCATGGCCCAGGCGCTCGGCGGCACCGTCGCGCACACCGGTACCAGCGAGTACGGCCGCACCGAACTGAAAGTTCTTGGCGGCGAACTGCATTCGGGACTTCCCGAGGTCCAGCCGGTCTGGATGAGTCACGGCGACGCGGTCACGGCCGCTCCGGACGGATTCGACGTGGTGGCCAGCACCGCGGGTGCAGCGGTGGCCGCCTTCGAGGATTCCGGTCGGCGGCTGGCCGGGGTGCAGTATCACCCGGAGGTGATGCACACCCCGCACGGGCAACAGGTGCTCAGCCGGTTTCTGCACGACTTCGCCGGGCTCGGCGCGGACTGGACTCCCGCTAACATCGCCAACGCGCTGGTCGAGCAGGTGCGTGCGCAGATCGGCGACGGCCACGCGATCTGCGGACTATCCGGCGGGGTGGACTCCGCGGTCGCCGCCGCGCTGGTTCAGCGCGCCATCGGTGACCGGTTGACCTGTGTGTTCGTCGACCACGGGTTGTTGCGTGAGGGTGAGCGCGCACAGGTGCAGCGCGATTTCGTGGCGGCCACCGGAGCCAACCTGGTCACCGTCGACGCCGCGGACACCTTCCTCGAGGCGCTGTCGGGTGTGAGCAACCCCGAGGGCAAGCGCAAGATCATCGGCCGGCAGTTCATCCGGGCGTTCGAGGGCGCCGTACGAGATGTGTTAGGAGGCAATGAACCTGGAAAAAACATTGAGTTTCTGGTGCAGGGCACGCTGTATCCGGACGTGGTGGAGTCCGGCGGGGGCAGCGGTACCGCGAACATCAAGAGCCACCACAACGTCGGCGGTCTGCCCGGCGAACTGAAGTTCAAACTCGTCGAGCCGCTGCGGCTGCTGTTCAAGGACGAGGTGCGCGCCGTTGGGCGGGAGTTGGGGCTGCCGGAGGAAATCGTTGCGCGCCAGCCATTTCCGGGTCCCGGCCTGGGCATCCGGATCGTCGGCGAGGTCACCGCTGCGCGGTTGGAGACCCTGCGGCGCGCCGACTCGATCGCGCGTGAGGAGCTGACCGCGGCGGGCCTGGACAACCAGATCTGGCAGTGTCCGGTGGTGCTGCTCGGCGATGTCCGCTCGGTCGGCGTGCAGGGCGACAACCGCACCTACGGGCACCCGATCGTGCTCCGGCCGGTGTCCAGTGAGGACGCCATGACCGCCGACTGGACCCGGGTGCCCTACGAGGTGTTGGAACGCATCTCGACCCGCATCACCAACGAGGTGCCCGAGGTGAACCGGGTGGTGCTGGACATCACCAGCAAACCGCCCGGCACGATCGAGTGGGAGTAGTCCGGCACCCGAACTGGGCCCGCGGTCAGCCGAATTCGAGCAGCGTGTAGGCGCCGCGAAACCGCTTCGTCGGTCCAAAGCGCCAGAAGGCGGGAAACACGGTGCCAAAGAACACGCCCCGCCCTTTGGGCATCGGCACGTCGTTTACCGCTCTGACTCCGGGCATGGTGTGCACCAGGTCCGCCAGCTGATGCACCGAGAGGCTGAACGGCATCGGCGGCACCTTGTAGCTTCTGGATGATCGCAGTCCTTTGGGGGCGAGCATCTTGACGGCGGTCGGCGGCAGGTCAAAGAACATCTGCCCGCCGGGAAATCGTTTGGCGCAGGCAGCGATCAGGCCCATCGCCTGTTGGGGTTGCAGGTACATCAGCAGACCCTCGGCAGTGATGAATACACCGTTGCTGCTGTCGATTTTGTCCATCCAGGTGTAGTCGAGAGCCGACTTTGCCAGGTGAGCGACTCGCGCGGAATACGGCAGCAGGCGCTGTCGCATTTCAATGACGGGTGCCAGATCTAATGAGACCCAACGGAATTTGCCGCCGCGCAGTGCGCTGTCCAGCCGCCAGAAGCTGGTTTGGAGGCCCTCTGCAAGCGCGACGACCGTCGCCTCGGGATGCTTGCTGAGGTAGCTGATTGCGCATTGGTCGACAGCCAGTGAGCGCAACGCCATTTCCTGGCCTTTGCGTCCGAATTTTTCGAAGCCGAAGTCGATGGACTCGACAAGTTTGATTGCCATCGGGTCATCGATGATCGGGTCGGGGTGGCTGGCCTGGTGAGCCCTGCCGTAGAGGGTCATAAGTGCTGTCTCCGAGACACCGGTCAGCAGCCCGGCGTCCGCGCGGTTGTTGGACCGGTGACTCATCGAGGCAAACCCTACCGGCCCACCAGAAACTGGTCACCGCCGAAACAGATACCGCAACACGGAAAGCAGGATTGTCGCCACCACCGAGGTCAGCAGCATCGATATCACCGGAATGTAGATGCGCACGTTTCCGCGCTCGATCCGGATATCACCTGGAAGGTGGCCGAACCACGACAGCCCGCCCACCCACATGAGCACGCCCAGCATCACGATCGCGATCCCTACCACCACGATGAACAGGCCTACATTGCGTTCCATCGCGCTCCCTGAACGTCGATCGCCGGCTCGGATGACAGATATCGCTGCAGAGGCGAATCCACGTCATTTTGCGAAGAAGACAACGCTACCGCCAGCGGTCGTGTTGACCGGCCTCCTTTTAAGAGTCGGTAATTTTGAGTTTCACGAATTCGCGCTTGTCGTAGGCGATATTGGCTGCGCTCCAGCGGCCACCGGCAGCGCCGACGAGCCGGCGGGCGGTGTCGAGATCGCCAGTGTCGGTGATCAGGATCAGGGTGTGGTCGGTTGTGGTGACGGATCCGCCCCGCAATCGACGGTGTGCGGCCGGAGCGGACACGAACGCCTCGCGGAAGCGGGCGAGGTCGATGGCGGGCACGGTGACGGCGATCGCGTCCGCTCCCGGCGCATCCTGCGGCAGGTAGTCGAAGATCAGCACCGCTTCTTGGTCGAACTGCCGGCGCAACGCCTCGGCGAGGGTGTGCAACGTGAGCTCGTCGGGACTGCAGAGATGAAATTCGCGCGACCGCTCGGAGGTGGTCTGCTGCAGCTCGGTTGACCAATACACGCCGTCGAGCGGGGTCGATCCCGTCGCCGCGGCGCCGTTCTGAGCGATCGTCACGTCGGCCTGGATCTCGAACAGGGGATCGGTGTTGTCGGTGACGAAGAGCTCCGCCGGATGACAGGTCGGGGCTGGCGTTATCGGCAGCTTCGTCGGCACGAAAACACCGCCGGAAAGCACCATCAGCCACACCAGCACCGAGCGCATAAAGCAGCCTCTCACGTTGCTTGACGGTTGTCGGAGGGTGGGTGTTTACTCGGAAACAGCTATCGAACATGCATTCGAAACGTAAGAAAAAAGGTGCTGGTAGGAGGCTTGGGATGACTGCTGCTTTGGCCTCCCATCAACGGCATGAAGATCGCGCTGAACAGCTCGAATCGCTGCGCCGGAAAATGGCTCTTCTTTCTGGAAAGCTGTCGAGGGCGGCGTCCGGGAAGGCCGTCGCCCGCTCGGATGATCTGCTGTCGGAGTCGGAAGCCGGGCTGGCGGTCCCGCAGTGGCTTGCCGAGGTGCTGCCGGCCCCCTTGCCCCGGGGGACGGTGGCGGTGTTGTCGGGGGCCCGGTCGCTGCTGTTGGGCATGGTGGCCGCGGTGACGGCAGCCGGGGGCAACGCGGCAATCGTCGGCCAGCCGGATATCGGACTGCTGGCCGCCCTGGAGATGGGGGCGGATCTGAGCCGGCTTGCGGTGATACCGGATCCCGGGACCGACCCGGTGGAGGTGGCCGCGGTGCTCATCGACGGCATGGACCTGGTGGCGCTGGGTCTGGGTGGGCGCCGGGTGCCGCGGTCCCGGGCGCGGGCGGTGGTGGCCCGCGCCCGCGCCAAGGGCTGCACCCTGCTGGTCACCGACGGTGACTGGGAAGGGGCGCCGACGCGGCTTCAGGCCCGGGTGTGCGGCTATGACATCACGGCGGGCGGTCGGGGCGCACCAGCCTGCGGATTCGGGCGGATCAGCGGGGTGCGGCTGCAGGTCAGCGGTGTGTGTGCAGGGGGACGGACGATCGGCCGGGCGCGGACGGGGTGAATTCGAGTGAGCTCTTCCCGGGTGCTGGCGATCTGGTGCATGGAGTGGCCCGCGGTCGCGGCCGCGGCGGCCGCGGGCCTGTCCGCGATGGCTCCGGTCGCGGTCACGTTGGCCAACCGGGTGGTCGCCTGCTCATCGGCCGCCCGCGCGGCGGGAGTGCGGCGAGGGCTACGGCGTCGGGAGGCGGCCGCCCGTTGCCCGCAACTGCACGTCGCGTCCGCCGATGCTGACCGCGATGCCCGCTTTTTCGAGGGGGTGGTCGCGGCGGTGGACGACCGGGTGCCCCGCGCCGAGGTGCTGCGGCCCGGGCTGTTGGTGTTGCCGGTGCGCGGTGCGGCCCGCTATTTCGGGTCCGAGGAGCAGGCTGCCGAGCGGCTGATCGACGCGGTGGCCGCGGCCGGCGCCGAGTGTCAGGTCGGAATCGCCGATCAGCTGTCCACCGCGGTTTTCGCCGCGCGTGCCGGCCGTGTCGTCCAGGCGGGAGGCGACGCGAAGTTTCTGTCGGCGCTCTCGATCCGGCAGCTCGCCACCGAGCCGAGCCTGTCCGGTCCCGGTCGAGAAGAGCTGGTGGATCTGTTGTGGCGGATGGGGATTCGCACCATCGGACAGTTCGCCGCGCTGTCGCGTACCGACGTGGCTTCCAGGTTCGGTGCCGACGGGGTGACCGCGCACCGGTTCGCCCGCGGCGAACCCGAGCGGGGACCGTCCGGGCGGGAGCCGCCGCCGGAACTCGAGGCGGTGCTGGACTGCGATCCGCCGATCGACCGGGTCGATGCCGCGGCATTCGCCGGACGCTCGCTGGCCGGCACGCTGCATCAGACCCTGATGACCGCCGGTGTGGGATGTACCCGGCTGGCCATTCACGCCATCACCGCCAACGGCGAAGAGCTGGAAAGGGTTTGGCGCTGCGCCGAGCCGTTGACCGAGGACGCCACCGCCGACCGGGTGCGCTGGCAACTGGACGGGTGGTTGAGCAACCGGACCCGCGACCCCCGTCCCACCACGGCGGTGACGCTGTTACGGCTGCAGGCGGTGGAGGTGGTGTCCGCCGAGGCGCTGCAGTTACCGCTATGGGGCGGGCTCGGCGAGGAGGACAGGCTTCGGGCCCGTCGGGCGCTGGTGCGGGTTCAGGGTCTGCTCGGTCCGGAGGCGGTGCAGGTGCCGGTGCTGTCCGGCGGTCGCGGGCCGGCCGAACGCATCACGCTGACCCCGCTGGGCGACGAGCCGGAACCGCGGGCCGACCCGGATCGGCCATGGCCAGGCCAACTGCCCCAGCCGTCGCCGGCGGTGCTGCTCGACGATCCGGTGGAATTGCTTGACGCCCAAGGGAATCCGATACGGGTGACCAGCCGGGGGATGTTCTCTGCCGACCCCGCGCGACTGATCGGCAGTGACGTTATCGGCCGGGAGGACCGGCTGCGCTGGTGGGCGGGACCGTGGCCGGTCGACGAGCGGTGGTGGGATGACCGGCCTGGGGCCGGTCAAGGAGGTGGTCGCACCGCCCGTGCGCAGGTTTTGCTGGAGGGCGAGCGCGCGCTGCTGCTGTGCTACCGCCAACGGAGGTGGTATCTCGAAGGAATCTACGAGTAAGTGCTCCGTCAGTGGTGAAAGCACCTGATTTCATCCGCGATCTGTCATAGAGTTTTCCAAAGGTTTTTCGACGGCTCCTCAAATGGTTCGGTTTGCCGGATGTCATTGGCGTCTTTGAGGCGGCCAAGGCGGCGGTAACGCATCCAACTGCGGTGGCGGCCAACCGCGCGCAATTGGTATCCCTGGTGAGGTCGAACCTATTCGGCTTCAACGCCCCGGCGATTGCGGCCACCGAGGGCGCATATGAGGCCATGTGGGCCCAGAATGTGACCGCGCTGTCGGGTTATCACGGCGCGGCTTCGGCGGTGGCCGCCCAATTGGCGCCGTGGCAGCAGGCGCTGCAAGCCCTGCCCGGCCTGGCCGGCTCGGCTGCCGCCAAACCCGCCGCCAATATCCTGCAAACTGTAGCGACCGAGGACAAGCAAGCAATCGTGACCCAGAAGAACCTGGCCAAGACCGAGCTCAGCAGTGCGGGAAATATCGCGATCAAAGACCTCAGTAAGGCCGGGACCGCTCTCGGCTCGGGTCACATTGCGCAGGCCGCCGTTGATGTGACTGCCGCGGGCCTTATCGAAACCGGGGTAGTGCCGTATGTGGCCATTCAGGACGCTGCCTTGCTTCTGGAGTTGCCCATAGCTGACATCGCCGTTATTGGTGAACAACTGTAACTGCACTGGTGCAGCGAAGCTCCGAGTAACGTCTCGTGCCGCGGCGTCCCAGCTCGGCCGACATCTCAGCCCAACCGGCGCGCGAACGGCCCGACCCGTTCGATGAACCGGTCGAAGAACACCGCTGGGTCGACATCAATGCCGATGTGCGCGTTGGGTTCTCGGCCCCAGCGCCCCGACCAGTCGGTCACCGTCATGCCGCGGGTCAGGGTTCCGGTCAACTCGACGTCCACCGTCGCAGGCTGGGTCGCTATGAGCTGCGGGTCGAGTGCGACTGCGGCAGCAAGCGGATCGTGCAGATGCGCCACATATCCATGGCCGAGGCTGTGATAGGCCTCCATGTAGAAGCGCATCGCGTCGTCGATCACCCGGATCAACGGATTGGCCGGGTTTGACCCTGCGGCCGCCGCCAGTCGCGCCAGGTGCTCCGGCGTCATCGCGATGCGACGCGTCAGATCCAACCCGCACAGGATCGGAAGTCTTTGCTGTTCAACAACGTTCACGGACCAGGCGGCGAACACCTCGGCTGCTGCTTCGGGGTCCACGCCGATGTTCCATTCCGTCACCGGGGTGGTGTTGCCGCGGTAATCGTAGGCACCGCCCATGATCACGAGTCGGCGCAACAGCGTCGGCAGCGCCGGTTCGGCGCGCAACGCCAGTGCCAGATTGGTCAACGGTGCGGTCGCGACGCCGATTAGCTCACCGGGAAAGGCGTGTGCCGCGCGCACCCAGGCCGTCGCGGAGTCGTAGTCGGTGAGCCGGCCATCGGTCGGCGGCAGATCGGCATACCCCAAGCCTCGGGACCCGTGCACTACAGAAGGAGCGCGGATCGGGCCCGTCAGCGCTTCGTCGGAGCCCTTGGAGACCGGTACGTCGGTGAGCCGGCACAGCTCGAGCAGTCCCAGGTTGTTCTCGCAAACCTGTTCCACCGCAACGTTTCCACCGGTCGAGGCGATGCCAACCACGTCCGCGTCCGGGCTGGCCAGCAGGTACACCAACGCCAGCGCATCGTCGACTCCGGTGTCGACGTCGACGAAAACGGGGGCCACCGCGCCAACCTTAGTGCCGCTTCCTGGGGACTACGCTGTCACGGTGCCCAAGCCCCCAGAAGACGACCTGACCCCGCACTTCGACGACGTGCAGGCGCACTACGACCTGTCCGACGACTTCTTCCGGCTGTTCCTCGACCCGACGCAGACGTACAGCTGCGCCTACTTCGAGCGCGACGACATGACGCTGGAAGAGGCGCAGATCGCCAAGATCGACCTGGCGCTGGGAAAACTCGGCTTACAACCCGGCATGACAGTGCTGGACGTTGGCTGCGGCTGGGGCGCCACCATGATGCGGGCGGTGGAAAAGTACGACGTGAACGTCGTGGGCCTCACGCTGAGCCGCAACCAGGCCAATCACGTCGGGCAGTTGATCGCCAAGTCGCAAAGTCCCCGCGCCCAGCGGGTCCTGCTGCAGGGTTGGGAGCAGTTTGACGAGCCCGTCGACCGGATCGTCAGCATAGGCGCCTTCGAGCATTTCGGGCACGAGCGATACGACGCGTTCTTCACGCTGGCGCACCGCCTGCTGCCCACCGACGGAATCATGCTGCTGCACACCATCACCGGGCTGCACCCGAAGGAGATGCACGAACGCGGCCTGCCCATGTCATTCACATTCGCGCGATTCCTCAAATTCATGATCACCGAGATCTTTCCGGGCGGCCGCCTGCCGTCGATACCGATGGTGCACGAGCGTGCCTCCGCGAACGGCTTCACCGTGACCCGTGTTCAGTCGCTGCAGCCGCACTACGCCAAGACGCTCGACATCTGGTCCGCGGCACTGCAAGCCAACAAGGACCAGGCCATCGCGCTGCAATCCGAGGAAATGTACGAGCGATACATGAAGTACCTGACCGGCTGCGCCGAGATGTTCCGCATCGGCTACATCGACGTCAACCAATTCACGTGCGAGAAGTGACTACCAGTGCACGCCGGGGACCAACCGGACCAGCCGTTTGACCGGCTTGGGCACACCGATCCGGGTGACGGCACGCGCCGGCGGCTTGGGACGCCGCGGAGCCTGGGTGTGGCTCGGCTCTGGCTCTGGCGACGAAATCCCCTGTGCCGCAGCCGAATCAGGGTAGCCCAGATAGAGCTGATGCAAGAACCGTCGCGCCGTCCTGGGCGCGAAGTAGTTGCCGGCCTCGGCGAGCGTGCCTATCGGGGTGTCGATCCGCGCCGGCTTTTTCACTAACCCGCGCACCACCATGGCCGCCGCGCGCTCGGGGCTGATCGCCGGCACCGCGTTGAGCCGGTGGGACGGCGCGATCATCGGCGTCTTCACCAAGGGCATATGGATGTTGGTGAACGTGATCTGGTCGGACAGCGTCTCCGATGCGACCACGTCGGCGAACGCGTCCAGCGCCGCCTTGCTGGGCAAATATGAGCTGTACTTGGGATTGCGGGCCTGCACACCGGCACTGGACACGTTGACGACGTGGCCGAATCGGCGCTCACGCCAGTGCGGCAGCAGCGCCAGCACCATCCGCACGGCGCCGAAGTAGTTGACCGCCATCACCCGTTCATAGTCGTGCAGTCGGTCGGTGGAGTTGACCACCGAGCGACGTATCGACCGGCCGGCGTTGTTCACCAGGTAGTCGACGTGGCCGAAGCGTCCCAAGATGTCTTTGACGGTGTGTTCCACCGAGGTGGAATCGGTGACATCGCAGGTAAAAGCATGCGCCTGACCGCCTTTCACGCGAATCTCGGCGACCAGGTCGTCGAGCGCGTCGGCGTTGCGGGCCAGCGCGAACACGGTCGCGCCCCGCTCCGCGACGGCGAGCGCCGACGCCCGGCCGATCCCGCTGGATGCGCCGGTGATGATGACGTGCCGGCCCTGCAGGGGTCCCTTCGGATCGTCCCGGCGGGCGCGATCGGGGTCGAGGTGCTCGGCCCAGTACCGCCACAGCTTGGGCGCGTAGGCGGCGAACTCGGGCACCTCGATTCCGGTTCCTTGCAAGGCCTTTCGGGTCTCGTCGGCGGTGAAGGTGGGCTTCAGGTCGACGACGTCGAAAATCTCGGGGGGCACTCCCACCTGAGTCGCGGCCATGTTGCGCAGCGCCTTGGCGCGCCCGCGCACCTTGAGCACCGGCGCCGCCACCGACCGGGGCAGCGACCCGCGCAGGGGCGGCAGCCCGGCCGCATCGGCGATGCCGCGATAGATGCCGCGCAGTCCGACTGTCTTCGGCGCCGTCAAATGGAATGTCTGCCCATCACGGTCCTCGGCGTGCATGAGCGCGACGAGCGCGTCTGCCACATAGTCGACCGAAACGATGTTGGTGCGTCCGGTGTCGGGCAGCATCAGCGGGGTGAACCGGGGCAGCACGGCCAGCTTCGACAGCACGCCGAAGAAGTAGTACGGCCCGTCGATCTTGTCCATCTCGCCGGTGCGTGAATCACCCACCACCACCGCCGGGCGGTAGATGCGGTACCGCAGCCCGGGCGTAGAGCGCACCAGCATCTCGGCTTCGAACTTCGTCTGGTGATACGGCGTCGGCAGCTGCTGGCCGACGTCGAAGTCGTCCTCGGTGTACTCGCCGGCGAAGTCGCCCGCGACCGCGATCGACGACACATGGTGCAACGTCGCATTCAGCCGTTGCGTCAGCTCGATGACGGCGCGGGTGCCCTCAACGTTGGCGGCCCGCTGCTCGGCCTCGCCGGCGGTGATGTCGTAGATGGCCGCGCAGTGCACCAGGTGGTCGATCTCGCCCAACTCGGCGATGGTCTCGTCGGTCAACTCGAGTTCCGTCAGGTCTGCAACCAGCGGTTTTACCCGTTCGTCCCAGTGTGCGGACCGGCGTTCGAACCGCCCAAGCGATGGGCGGCGGACTAGCACCCACACCTGCGCATCCGGCTGGGTGTCCAATATGCGTGAGATGACGCGGCCCCCAATGAACCCGGTACCGCCGGTAACGACATACCGCATTCAGCCCATGGTGGCGGCCCGGGAGGCACACGTCAACCGCGCAGGTCAACTAAAGCCGTCTGAAACCGTCAGCTGAAGTTGCGGACGCCGTCCCAATCCACCAGCGTCCAGCCGTCCATCGGGTTACCGGTGATCACCACGCGGCCGGCATTGGGCAGCGGATGACTGGTCAGCAGGCTGCTCTTGGGGTTCTTCACGTTCAACAGGGTCCAGATCATGATCGCCGTGCCCTGCGAGAACACGGCCGCCTTGCTGTGGCCGCTGTCGTAGATCTTGCGGATGGCGGCGGCGAACTGATCGTTGAACTCTTTGCCGCTGACCGAGCCCGGGATGCTGTCTTTGATGTCGCCGTTCAACCAGGCCGCCGGCGCCAGCATGTAGGTCGAGCTGGCCATCGATTCGGGTTTGCCGTTATACCAGCCGGCGTTGATCGACTGCAGGCCCTGAACGATTTCGACTTGCTTGCCTAGTTCGCTGGCCAGCGGCGCGGCGGTTTGCTGAGCTTCGGCCATGGTCGAGGCGTAGATGGCGTCGAAGTCGTTGTGGGGGAGCTGGCGCACCAACTGCTGGGCCTGCCCCTTGCCCTCGTCGGTGAGGCTGGGACCGGGAACGTTGGTGTCGAGAACCCCGTCCGCGTTGGCCTGGGACTGTGCGTTGCGGACGAACGTCACGGTGATGCTGCGCGCCTGCGGTGTTCCGCCGCAGGCACCGATGATTACCGTGGCGGCGAGCAAGGCCAGGACTTTGGGGGCCTTCCATCTGGTGCGAATGCGCATATCAATAGCCTGCCCTGCCTACCGCGTCGTTGTGAAGGGTTTGGCAATGGTTGGGTAATGGTTGGGTGCAGAAAAGCTTCCCTTTTGGAATCGAGAGGAGATTCGCATGGCGATCGACCCGACTGCCATCGGCGCGACGACCGAACCGATGCTGTTCGAATGGAATGACCGGGACACCATGCTTTACGCGCTCGGTGTCGGCGCCGGCACCGATGACCTGTCCTTCACCACGGAGAACAGCCACGACCTCGCCCAACAAGTGCTGCCGACCTATGCGGTGATCTGCTGTCCGGCGTTCGCGGCGGGCGCGCTGATCGGAAAGTTCAACTGGGCGTTACTGCTACACGGCTCGCAGTCCATCCGGCTGCATGCGCCGCTGCCGGCGTCGGGAAAGCTGTCGGTGGTCACCGAGGTCGCCGACATCCAGGACAAGGGCGAGGGCAAGAACGCCATCGTCATGTTGCGCGGCCGCGGCACGGATCCGAAGTCGGGTGAGCTCGTCGCGGAAACGCTGAGCACCGCAGTCATCCGCCAGGCCGGCGGGTTCGGGGGAGTGCCCGGCCAGCGGCCCGTCGCACCCGAGTTCCCAGACCGCGCGCCCGACGCCCGGATCGACCTGCCCACCCGCGAGGATCAGGCGCTGATCTATCGGCTATCCGGTGACCGCAACCCGCTGCACAGTGACCCCTGGTTCGCCAAGGAGATGGCCGGGTTCCCCAAGCCGATCCTGCACGGGCTGTGCACCTACGGCGTGTCGGGTCGCGCGCTGGTGGCTGAGCTCGGCAGTGGCGTCGCCGCCAACATCACCTCGATCGCCGCGCGGTTCACCTCGCCGGTGTTTCCCGGCGAGACGCTGAGCACGCAGATCTGGCGAACCGAGCCGGGCAAGGCGGTGTTTCGCACCGAGGTCGCCGGCTCCGATGGCACCTCCAATGACGCTGTGCGGGTGGTGCTCGACGACGGCGAGGTGGAATACACGGAAGGTTAGTGGCCTGGCATCCCTGATGTCCTTTGTCGCTGACGGTAGTAGTGCACGTAAGCGATCGCCGGTACGACGACGAACGTGATCACGATCAGAACGATCGAGAAGTAGTTGGCGTCGCCGCGCGCCGTCAGGAAGATGGTCCGGTAGTCGAAGGACACCGCGAGCGCTACCGAGACCGCGACCGCGACGATCGGTAACACCTTGTCGGTGAACGCATTCCGCTTGACCGCCGCGTGCTCCGGGGTCCGATCGAGCGCCAGCGCCATGAGAGCGATTGGCACAATGATGAATTGGATGAACCGGGCGATCACCGCGAGGCCGGCGAGGTTCACGCTGTCGAAGCGCAGCGCCAGCGGGAATGCCAGCGCCAATGAGGCGGTGATTCCGAAAGCGAGCATCGGCACGCCAAATTGGTTCTTGTCCGACCACCGGATCGGCAGGACCCCGCGGTCGGACAGCGCGGTCCACAGCCGCGGAGCGCCGAACGACGCGGCCACGTTGATACCGAACATCGACACCAGGGCTCCGAGAACGATGACGGTCCGGAACCTATCGTCTGCGATTGCCGCGGCCAGTTGCACGGTGTCGTGCGACGTCGCGATCTTGTCCGCTCCTAGCAACATGGCGACCACCACGGCGAGCACGTAGATGGCACCGACACTGAAGATCGCTAACGGTATGGCTTTTGGGAGGGTGCGGTCCGGTGTGTCCATTTCCTCGGCGGCGTTCGCGATCGATTCGAAACCGGTGTACGCGTACAGCGCGGCGATGGTGGCCAGCGTCAAGCTCGCGGCCGTGCTCGCCGCCGGGTGGTAGGCCGAGGTCGACGTCGCGTAGTTGTTGGCGTGACGTGTGGCGATGACCAACAGCCCGCCGGCAATGAACAACGAAAGCGCGAAAATCTTTCCGACGGTTGAGATTCCGTTGGCCCATTTGACCGCCCGGTTGCCGAACACGTTGATGGCCAGCAGCACGGCGATGAAGAGGACAAATGTCAACGTCTTGATGCTGAACAGCTCGGTGCCCGCGGCCCAGGCCTCATCGGGAAAGATCACCTCCAACAGGGTTGAGGTGAAGAGCGATGCCAGGACTCCCCATGCGATCGAGGCGGTGATCGCATGCGTGACACCGACATAAATGCCGATGCGTTCCCCGAAGGCGGCCGTCGTGTAGGCATAGGACGCGCCATTGGTTTTGACATATCTGGCCGCCGTGGCGAAGACGATCGCCACGACGCCCGCGAAGAGGCCGGCCAGGACGTAGGCGAGCGGCGCGTAGGGTCCAGCGAGCTTGATCACCGCCCCCGGGGTGAGGAAGATGCCGGCCCCGATGATCCCATTGATCCCGAGCAGGACGACGCTCCAGAAGCCGAGCTTGCTGATCGCACACCGTCCTAACGTTCGGTTCCGCCGGCCCCGGCCGGCCCTTGGGTGAGCTGACGTGCCAGTCGCTCGGTGAACTCGCTGACCCGTGTCGGACTGTCCAGCGCGAACACCGCGGCGGTGGCGCGGTCGCCGTCGTCGTTATGCCGCACCACGATCGGAACGCCGTCGTGGCGCACTGCGTCGAACGCGTCCTCGTCGGTGATGTCGTCGCCGAGAAAGATCGGCACCATGGGTCCTGAACCCGCCTGCTGCAGGTGATCGATCACCCAGCGAAGGGTCTTTCCCTTGTCCCAGTCGATGTCCGGTCGCAGCTCGATGACCTCGCGGCCGGTCGTCACCCGAAGCGCGTGGCGCTGGCCGGCCGCGCGCACCGCCGCGGCCACTTCGCCAACTCGGTCGCGGGCGGCGTTGCGGTAGTGCGCGGCGACACCAAAGCGCTTGTGCTCCACCACAACGCCGGGTATCGATCCGAGTTGTTCGCGCAACTCGGCGGTCGCCTGTTCGAGCACCGGTATGGCTGCCGCGGCGGCGTCGTTTTGGTGGTGTGTCCCGTCCGGTGCGGTTAGCTCGAAGCCATGGCTGCCGGCGTACCAAATGCCGGGCAGGCCGACGCGCTCGGTCACATCGGCGAGGTCGCGGCCGGACAGCACCGCGACCGGACAACGCGCGGCCAGCTTCTGCAGTGCCTCGCCCGCGCCCGGGGCGAGCGTGGCCGCGTCGGGATCGTTCACGATGTCTGACAGCGTGCCGTCGAAGTCGAAGAACACCGCCGGCCGTCGCGCGGCGAGTCCGTCGATCAAGCCGAGGGCCTGCAAGGCGTCGGGCAGCTGAGCCATCCGCTGGTCACCGGTTCGCACGGTGACCTCGCGCAAGTCGGCGACTACCGTGTCGGCGCCACTGCGGCGCAGTGCGTCGCGGTGCCCCGTCCGGTCGACACCTATCACCAACGCGAACCCACCCTCGCGCCCGGTCGTGACCTTAGCGGCGTCCGTCGCGACGACGACGCACCGGCCCGGTCGCACCGCCAGTCGGCCGGCCAGCTCGACCAGTGCGCTCGCGGACACCGGGCCGTCGAGGCACAGGGCAAACAGATCGTCGACCCCGGCCGCGGACAGGACGTCGTGGCAGCCGGGGTTTGACGAGAAAACGGCGGTGCCGACGCCGATCTCTTGCAGTTGCCGGAAGAGCGTCAGCGTGGACGCCGCGTTGGCCACCACCGCGTCGAGCGCGAACAGCACCGCGTCATGGCGGCGCGGGTCGATGAGGACCGGCTCCAACTTGCCCACGACCAACCTTCTCACGGTGGTCAATTAGGCCCGTCAACGAGGCTGAGACCGGTTAGCGGCGCGCTCGCACGGTCGGTGCGGACGCCCGGCGGCGTTGCGTACCGTTAGCCAGCGCGCGGGACGAGCCCTTGCGGCGGTCTTTGGTGAACAGCAGCACGGAGTCTTGGCTGAGCGCCACCAGATGTGCGATCCCCCGGTCGATACCGGCGGCGAGCTGTTCGAGCTCGGGTGCGTCGTCGTAGCCGGCGGTGATCCCGAAAACCAGCTCATCGCCATAGCTGAGCACCGCGACTCCGGTGCTTAACTGCAGCGCGGTCGGGGGGATGGGCAGCAGGCTGTTCACCTTCTTGCCCATCAGCCCTAACTGGTGCCGTGGCCCGGGCCCATTGGTCGCCAGTGTCACGATGCCAGGTTCGGGCAGCCGAGCCAGCAGCGTTTGGACTGCCTTGGCGCACAACATGAAAGGCATGTAGTTGAGTGCTGATTCCAAGATGCCACCGGGTGTGGGCTGCTCGCTCTGCTTGGCTTTCAACCGGGTATGCACCGTGCGGAGGCGCTGAACCGGGTCGCGGTGTTCCACGGGCAGATACGGCAGCATGACCGAGGGGCGATCGGCGATTTGCTCCAGGGTGCGCAACGAGTCCGCGCGCGGCTCTTCGCCCCGGTGCAGCAGGACAGTACGGAAGCCCTCGGTGATCGCGGCGAGCGCGACGTCGTTGGCGGTCACGCCGAACTTGCGGCACACATCGTCGACGGCGGCGATGGGAACTCGTACCGTGCTGTACCGCCGCATGGTTTTGACGGGACGCACTGGCGATATCCGCGCGCCGGGCCACATCGCCGCGGCGGCGGCTCCCGCTGCCCGTGCGACTGTGCCGGCCGAAGCCCGCAGCAGTGTGTCGGCCCAATTCCGCGTGTGTGATTCCGGAACTGGTTTGACCCCAACGTGATTGGCGAACGCATCGCTGTCGGCGTCGTCAAAGAGCCGGGTGAGAATGTGGGCGGCCGAGATGCCGTCGGCCATGCGGTGGTGGACCTTCATCAAGATCGCCCACTGGTTGTGTCGCAGGCCCTCAATGACCCAGCACTCCCACAGCGGACGGTCCAGGTCCACCGGACGTTCCAGGGCATAGGTGATGGCGCGGAACAGTTCGGCGTCGTCGCCCGGCTGCGGCAGGGCCACCCGTCGCACATGGTGGGTGAGGTCGAATTCCGGATAGTCCGTCCACTCCTGGACATCCTCGAACGGTTGCGTCCGCAGTACTTGCGTATAGCGAGGTATCGCCTGAATTCGTTCTGCCAGCGTCATTTTGAGCGAATCGTAGTCAGGGACGGCGCCGTCGACGATGGCGACTGCAGCGAGCGCTAAGCTCGCCTGCCGATCTGGATCTTGAGCCTTGAGTAAGCCGGCGTCCAGTGCCGTCAGCTGCGCCATGGTCCGTCCCTGAATGTCGTTTCTTAACGTGTACCAGTATCCGTCGGGCACCCGCGCGACGGTAGGCCTGCCAGGTTAAGAACGTGTTTTGTAGTTAAAGATATGTTTAACTGCGGCGATAGCCTGCTGCGCGGTGCTGTTTGCAAATTGTCTCAGGCCGCTCTAAGGGCTCACGGCACCTTGTGCGGGTCCCATATTTCATATCGAACATACTTTCGATAGGCTGGGACCGTGGGCTGGTTTAATGGGCCGCCGAGTTGGGCGGAAATGGAGCGGGTGCTCGACGGCAAGCCGCGCCATGCCGGTGCGCCGCCTGCGGAGCACAACGACGATGTTCCCTTGTCGCGCAAGCGCGGAAGGTATGAGCCGCCCAGTGGCGAGAGGGTGGCCCGGTCGTCCGTCGCCCATTCCGTTTCGTATGCCGAGCTGCATGCGCATTCGGCGTACAGCTTCCTCGACGGCGCCAGCACGCCGGAGGAGCTGGTCGAGGAGGCCGCCCGGCTGGATCTGCGTGCGTTGGCGCTGACCGACCACGACGGCCTGTACGGCGCGGTGCGGTTCGCCGAAGCGGCCGCGGAGCTTGACGTGCGTACCGTGTTCGGCGCCGAATTGTCTTTGGGGTCTGGTGCCCGCACCGAGCAGCCGGACCCGCCCGGCCCGCATCTGCTGGTGCTGGCCCGCGGCCCGGAAGGCTACCGGCGGCTGTCGCGGCAGTTGGCCGCCGCGCATCTGGCCGGCGGCGAGAAAGGCAAGCCGCGCTACGACTTCGATGCGCTGACCGAGGCGGCCGGCGGGCACTGGCACATCCTGACCGGATGTCGCAAAGGCCATGTGCGCCAGGCGCTTTCCGAGGGGGGCCCGGACGCGGCGGGACGGGCGCTGGCCGATCTGGTGGACCGGTTCGGCGCCAGCCGGGTCAGCATCGAGCTGACCCACCATGGCCAGCCGCTCGATGCCGAACGCAACGCCACGCTGGCCGGGCTGGCGCCGCGGTTCGGCGTGGGCGTCGTCGCTACCACCGCAGCGCATTTCGCGCACCCGTCGCGCGGACGGCTGGCCATGGCGATGGGCGCGGTCCGGGCCCGGCAGTCCCTGGACGCTGCCGCCGGGTGGCTGGCTCCGCAGGGTGGTTCGCACCTGCGGTCCGGTGAGGAGATGGCCCGGCTGTTCGCGCAGCGGCCCGAGGTGGTGAGTGCCGCCGCCGAACTCGGCGAGCAGTGCGCCTTCGGGCTGGCGCTGATCGCGCCGCAACTGCCGCCGTTCGACGTGCCCGACGGCCAAACCGAGGACAGCTGGCTGCGGCAGTTGACGATGGCGGGTGTGCGCGACCGCTACGGACCGGCCGAGCGAGCGCCGCTAGCGTACGCGCAGATCGAACACGAGCTGAAAGTCATTGCACAACTGACCTTTCCGGGCTATTTCCTGGTGGTGCACGACATCGCTCGGTTCTGTCGGGACAACAACATCCTGTGCCAGGGCAGGGGATCGGCGGCCAACTCCGCGGTCTGTTATGCCCTGGGTGTCACCGCCGTCGATCCGGTGGCCAACGAGCTGTTGTTCGAGCGCTTCTTGTCGCCCGCCCGCGACGGACCGCCCGACATCGACATGGACATCGAATCCGACCAGCGCGAAAAGGTCATCCAGTACGTCTACGACAAGTACGGCCGCGACTACGCCGCCCAAGTCGCCAATGTCATCACATACCGGGGACGGATCGCGGTGCGCGACATGGCCCGCGCCCTGGGCTTCTCGCAGGGCCAGCAGGACGCGTGGAGCAAGCAGATCGGTCACTGGAACGGGCTGGCCGACTCGCCCGAGATCGAGGACATCCCGCCGCAGGTGATCGACCTGGCCACCCAGATCCGGAATCTGCCGCGGCACATGGGTATTCATTCCGGCGGGATGGTAATCTGCGACCGCCCGATCGCCGACGTGTGCCCGGTGGAGTGGGCGCGCATGGAGAACCGCAGCGTTTTGCAGTGGGACAAAGACGACTGTGCGGCAATCGGTTTGGTGAAGTTCGACCTGCTCGGGCTGGGCATGCTCTCGGCGCTGCACTACGCCATAGACCTGGTGGCCGAGCACAAGGGTATCGAGGTGGATCTGGCCCGGCTCGACCTCTCCGAGCCGGCGGTATACGAGATGCTGGCGCGCGCTGATTCCGTCGGCGTATTCCAGGTGGAGTCGCGGGCCCAGATGGCCACCCTGCCGAGGTTGAAGCCGCGAGTGTTCTACGACCTGGTGGTTGAGGTCGCGCTGATCCGGCCCGGGCCCATCCAGGGCGGGTCGGTGCACCCCTACATCCGTCGGCGCAACGGCATCGACCCGGTCGTCTACGACCACCCGTCGATGGAGCCGGCATTGCGAAAGACGCTGGGGGTGCCGCTTTTTCAGGAGCAACTGATGCAGCTCGCGGTCGACTGCGCTGGCTTTTCGGCCGCCGAGGCTGACCAGCTGCGCCGCGCCATGGGGTCCAAACGTTCGACCGAACGGATGCAACGGCTGCGCGGCCGGTTTTACGAGGGCATGCGCGAACTGCACGGCGCCACCGACGAGGTGATCGACCGGACCTACGAAAAGCTGGAGGCCTTCGCCAACTTCGGCTTCCCGGAAAGCCATGCGCTGTCCTTCGCGTCGCTGGTGTTCTACTCGTCGTGGTTCAAGCTGCACCACCCGGCGGCGTTCTGCGCCGCGCTGCTGCGCGCGCAGCCGATGGGTTTCTATTCGCCGCAGTCGCTGGTGGCCGACGCGCGCAGGCACGGCGTGACGGTGCACGGGCCGGACGTCAACGCGAGCCTGGCGCACGCGACGCTTGAGAACGCGGGAACGGAGGTGCGGCTCGGGCTGGGCGCCGTCCGCCATATCGGCGACAACCTGGCCGAGAGGCTGGTCGAGGAACGAAAGGCCAACGGCCCCTTTATCTCTCTGCTGGACCTGACCGCCCGGCTGCAGCTGAGCGTGCCCCAGACCGAGGCGCTCGCGACCGCGGGGGCGCTGGGGTGCTTTGGGATGTCCCGGCGGGAGGGGCTGTGGGCGGCTGGGGCCGCGGCCACCCAACGGCCGGACCGGTTACCCGGGGTGGGCTCGTCGCGCATCCCGGCGTTGCCGGGGATGAGCGAGCTGGAGCTTGCCGCCGCCGACGTGTGGGCCACTGGCATCTCCCCGGACAGCTATCCGACCCAGTTCCTGCGGGCGGACCTGGACGCGATGGGCGTGGTCCCCGCCGACGCGCTGGGATCGGTGCCCGACGGCGACCGTGTGCTGATCGCCGGTGCGGTGACCCATCGGCAGCGACCCGGGACGGCCCAAGGCGTGACCTTCCTCAACCTCGAAGACGAGACCGGGATGGTCAACGTGCTCTGCACGCCGGGGGTGTGGGCGCGGCACCGCAAGCTGGCGCACACGGCGCCGGCGCTGCTGATCCGCGGTCAGGTCCAAAACGCCAGCGGCGCGATCACCGTCGTGGCCGAGCGGATGGGCCGCATCAGCCTGACGGTCGGTTCGAAGTCCCGCGACTTCCGCTGATCGGCCTCGCGAGCGTGCGCAGAATGTCAGCCATTCCCGGCGTGTCGCGTACAGACGCGCACGCTCGCGGCCGAAGGCTGAGGGCTCAGGCCGTGGGGGTCGTCCAGACCTTGGTCGGGGTGATCTTCAGCCGGGTAGTGAAGTCGCCCATCATCTCCGTCAGGCCCTCCCGCTCGGCGTCGGCGCGGTACTTCGCCCAATACGGCCCGTCTTCGCGGCCGTCGACGTCCGTGGCGTCTACCGTCGCGATCCCGGCGACGACGATGACGCCGCCGCCGTTGCCGTCGGAGTCCAGGTTCAGGCTCACCTGCGGACGCGCCTTGATGTGGGCTACTTTGGCCGCCTGCGGCATCGAGTACACAACCAGATCCGCACCATCGAAATAGAACCAGATCAGCCGCGGCACCGGTTGTCCCGATTTGGAGACCGTGGTCAGCCACCCACAGTGGTCGGACGTCAGTCTGCTGGAAACTTCTTTGGTCAGTTCGAGGCTCACGACGTAACGGTAACCTCCACAGCGTGACCCTGAACCTGTCCGTCGACGAAGTCCTCACCACTACCCGCTCGGTCCGCAAACGCCTCGACTTCGACAAGCCGGTAGGCCGCGACGTGCTGATGGAATGCCTCGAGCTCGCGATTCAGGCCCCCACCGGTTCCAACTCCCAGGGCTGGCAGTGGGTGTTCGTCGACGACCCTGAAAGAAAGAAGGCGATCGGCGACATCTACCTGTCTCGCGCCCGCGCCTACCTCGGCACGCCCGGGCGCGAGTACCCCGAGGGCGACACCCGCGGCGAACGGATGGGCGCGGTCCGGGATTCGGCGACCTATCTCGCCGAGCACATGCACGAGGCGCCGGTGCTGATGATCCCCTGCATCGAGGGGCGGGAAGATACTTCGCCGTTGGGTGGGGCGTCGTTCTGGGCGTCGTTGTTCCCGGCGGCGTGGAGTTTCTGCCTGGCGCTGCGCTCCCGCGGGTTGGGATCCTGCTGGACGACGCTGCACCTGGTCGGCGACGGCGAGCGCCGCGCGGCCGAGGTGCTCGGCATTCCTTACGACGAGTACAGCCAGGGCGGCCTGTTTCCCATCGCTTACACCAAAGGCACCGACTTCCGGCCAGCCAAGCGGCTACCCGCCGAGGACGTCACGCACTGGAACACCTGGTAGGCGGAATCAGCATAATTCTAAAGCTGAATCATCCGTCTGTACCTGTCGGCCAGCATCTCGGCCGGAGGTCACCGCTGCGGCTGCGGCAGCTTTGCGGTTGGTCATGTCCGTGAGCAGAAGCCCATGCGGGCCTAGTGACCCCCGCCGGTGGTGGTTGGCCGGTAGTCTCAATGCGCTGGGAGTCGCGCGCTCGTCGGTATCCCGGTGAATCCTGCTGCCTTGTGACCTGGTTCCTGCTACCGTAATTTTTTCGGCCTAGCGTTCGAAGGTGAGGCTTGAGATGGTTCTCAACCAAGTCAAATCAACATGCGCCGTCCTATCCGTGTTGGGCGTTGCGGTAATCGCCGCCCCGCCAGCCTGGGCCGATAACGGGCAGGGCCGCCCGCAGCCTTCCCCCGTGCAGAAGGCCGAGAATCTGATCCATCCCGCGGTGGTCTACATCGAAGAGCAGCTGACTGCCTACGTGGGGAACGACAAGGGATGGTTCAACGACCTGAATCAACCGGTCAAGATGAGCTTCCGGTGCACCGGTTTCGTGGTTAATCCGGCAGGATACGTGGCAACAGCCGGCCACTGCGTGGATCCCGGCGCAGAGGGGGCGCGGGGCGACATCATCAAGGCGATCGCGCAGCAGGACGCCCAGCACGATCCGACAATCGACCCCGACAAGCTCTTTAATTTCGGGATGGCGAATTGGAAGGTCGAGGGCGCGGTTGGCGGGTCCCCGATTGACCAGACCTTCGCCGTTTTGCGCAGTGGCGCCAACGGAGACAAGCCGCAATCCTTTCCTGCTAGGGTCGTCGACTTCCGGCCGGTGTCGCAGGGCGACGTGGCGCTGTTGAAGGTGGAGGCTAACGACATGGCCTCTAGCGAGCTTGCCACCGACACCGACGTGGAGGTCGGCCAACAGATCATCTCGGTTGGCTACCCCGGTAGCACGGACAAGATAACCGACGAATCGATGGACCCCGACAACAAGGACGGCACGGTCAGCGCCAAGAAGACCGCCGGATCCGTGCCGGTCTATGAGACCAACGCCGCGCTGTCGGGCGGCATGAGCGGCGGGCCCACCGTTGGACTCGATGGCCGCGTGGTCGGCATCAACAGCCGCGGGCCCGCAGGAGAAACGCAGGCGTTCAACTTCATTGCACCCGCAGCAGGGCTCGCTGAGTTGCTCAACCGCAATGGGGTCAAGGCCCAGCTGGGCCCCCTCGACGTCCAGTTCCGCAATGGTCTCAATGATTACTACGCCGGCCACTACACATCGGCGATCGCTACCTTCGACAAGATCCTTGCGCTGGCCCCCAGCTACCAGCAGGCCGCCGTATTCAAGACGAACGCGACTAAGGCCCGCGACCAATACGGGGACGTGTCAACCTCATCAGGCTCGAAGACAATTCTCTACGTCGTCGGAGGCCTCGGCGTTGCCCTCCTCGTGATCGCCGCGGTGATCGCAACAATGGTGATTCGGCGCCGCGGTAACCGCCAGCGGACCCAACCCGCCGGTGCACCATCAGGTTTCACCGGCCCGACCCAGTATCCCACAACGAACTCCGGCCCGTTGCCGGTCTACAACCCGGCTAACTCCGGCCCATTGCCGGTCTACAACCCGGCCGGGCCACCTGACGCTACTTCCGGCCCGATGCCCGTCTTCGACCCGGCACGCCCACCCACCGCTTGGCCTGGTCCCCAGTCGCCGACCTCATCGGTCGAGCAGACCGGCCCGCCGGTGACCGCTCCGACCGCGACCGCTCCGGTGACCTTCGACTCGAGTCCCGAACCCGCCGATCGCGCCGGCCGCAACGGGCAGACCAACGAGGGCGGCAAGCTCGAGCAAATCAAAACGCTCGCGGCGCTGCGGGATTCCGGCGCACTGACCCAAGCGGAGTTCGAGGCCGAGAAGCGCAAAATCCTCGACGGGCCCTAACAGCGGGTGGCGGATGGTGGGTAGGACACACGCGCGTGGCCGCCGCCTTCAAGGTCGCAATGCTTAGACCGGTGATGACATGCCACGCATCTTTCTAAGTCATTCCAGCTTGGATAACCGGCAAGCAATTGCGTTGCGGCAGTGGCTGATTGAGCAGGATCCGCCGTTGGCCGAAGAAATCTTTCTGGACTTACATCGAGACGTCGGGATTCGTCCGGGTGAGCGGTGGAAGGATGCGCTGCGGCAAGCGAGCGCCAGCTGTGAGGCGGTGATCTGCCTGCTGTCGCCGAACTGGGAGGCCTCCGCTGAGTGCAAGACGGAATATCGGTTCGCGGAGTATTTGAACAAGCGGATTTTCAGCGCCCGGATCAGCCCGCTGATCGGTGAGGACCCGACTCGAGAGTGGCAACAGATCGATCTAGTGGGTGAGGGCCTCACCACCGAAGTCGACGTGGCCGATGACGGAGATCCGGTCGTGTTTCTTTCCGAGGGCCTCTACCGGTTGCGGCAAGGCATCGTGGGAGCTGGCATCGGCGCGGAGTCGTTCGTATGGCCGCCACCTAAAGACCCGGATCGCGCCCCCTATCGGGGATGGGAGGCCCTGGAAGAGGTCGATGCGGCGGTGTTCTTCGGTCGCGACGCCCAGATCCTGCGTGGACTCGATGCCGTGCGCGGCATGCGCACATCAGGCGTGGAAACGATGTTCGTTGTGCTGGGCCCGTCCGGGACCGGGAAGTCGTCATTTCTGCGGGCCGGGTTGCTTCCGCGGTTGCGCCGCGATAGCAGCGACTTTCTGATCCTCGACATCGTGCGGCCGAAACGCGACGTATTGACCGGCGACACCGGTTTCGCCCGAGCGATTCACGCTATCCGCAGCCGCGTTGGGCTGCGTACGCCGAGCCTGGGCGTGGTCAAACAAGCCTGCCTCAAGCCTGATGTGGCTCGTGTGCGCGGGTGGCTTCTCGAGGCGCAACGGGCGGCGAGCGCCCAACTGCTGAACAAACCCAACGAGCTGCCGCTGCCGACGCTGGTGTTGCCGGTCGACCAGGCCGAGGAACTGTTCGGCGCCGATGCCGGTGCCGAGGCGCCGCTGTTTCTGGAGCTGATCGGCGGCCTGGCCGGGGACACCGATGACGGCGTTGATGAGACCGAGCGCCTGGGCAGGCTGGGGTTGATTGCGGCGGTCACCATCCGCACCGACCGCTTCCAGGCTCTGCAGGAGGCCCCGCAGCTGGCCGGAGTTGGCAGCGTGGTGTTCGACGAACTCAAACCCATGCCGCGCACCCAATTCAAGGAGGTCATAACCGGGCCGGCCAAGCGTGCCACGCAGGGCGGCCACCCACTGCAGATCGAACCCGAACTAGTCAACAAACTGTTGGATGACTGCACCGAGGGCGCCGACACCCTGCCGCTGCTATCCCTGACCCTGGCCCGGCTGTATGAGGACTACCGCGGTGACGGCACCGCCGACGAGCAGACCCCGAACCTCAGCCTGGCCGACTATGAGGCGATGGGCGGCATGCGCCATGTGGTGCACACCGAAATCGACGGTTTGCTCGCGACCGACGGTGTGCAACGGGCGACCCAACTCGAGCTACTCCGCTCCGCATTCATTCCGTGGCTGGCCACCATCAACCCCGACAGCGACCAGGCCCTGCGGCGGGTCGCGCGGTGGAATGACCTGCCGGCAGAAAGCCGGCCGCTTTTGGAGAAGTTCGTCGCCAAACGGTTGCTGGTCGAAGACGACCGCCACGGTGAGGTCGTCGTCGAGGTTGCCTTGGAAAGCCTGCTGCGGCAATGGGATGAGCTCGCCGGCTGGCTGGCCGACGAACGTGAAGATCTCAAAGCCGCCGACAACCTGGAACGCGCCTCCGCCGCGTGGGACAAGAACGACCGCGACGACGCCTGGCTGCTGCAAGGCACTCGGCTGCTCGACGCCGAAGCGCTGGCGGACAAACCCGGATTTCGCGACCGCCTCGAACCCGCCCTCGGCTTTTTGCAGGCCTCGCGGCAACGGGATAACGAGCGCATCGAGATCGAAAAACAACACCGAGAAGCCGAACTACAAGCAGCCAAAGATCGCCAGGAGGCCGCCGAAAAACTCGCCGCTGCGGAAACCGCCGCCAAGGAGGAAGCCCAGGCGCATGCGGTGGTGCTCCGGAAACGGTCGCGCGTACTACGAGCGGTCCTGGCTGCGACCGCAATCGTGGCGATCATCGCCGTCGTCGGCTTCGGTTTGGCGACCTATTCCCGGCATGTGGCGCAGCAGCGCACTCGCGAAGCTACCGCACAGCGCGTCGCATCAGAGGCGCTGGCCATCCTCAACGGTGACCGTCCCGGTGGAGACGCCCGAGCGGTTGAGGAGATGCTGGCAGCGTCGGCCCTCTCGCCAGGAACAACTGGTGATCTCGCGGTCGCCGCCGCCCTGAAGCTCTCCTGGGCTTCCAAGGTGATTTCCCCACCCGGACGCACCGAAACCGCCGCTTACAGCCCGGATGGGCGGCGCTTCGCGTCCGGCGGTTTCGATCACACCGTGCGGATATGGGACGCCGACACGGGTGAGCAAATCGGGCCACCGCTCGCCGGGCATACGGCCAGGATCACCAGTGTGGCGTTCAGTCCGGATGGACGGCGCGTCACGTCCGCCAGCCAAGACGGCAGCATCCGACTGTGGGACGTGGCAACCGGTAAGCAAATCGGCGCGCCGATCACTGCGAGTGATCAATCACCCGCCAGCCCTTCCACGGTATGGGCGGTCGCGTTCAGCCCCGATGGATTACGCATCGCGTCCGCCGGCGCCGACAAAATGGTCCGGCTATGGGACGCAAACACCGGGCAGCCCAGCGGCCCCCCGATATCGGGTCACACCGATGCGGTGTTCAGCGTTGCATTCAGCCCTGTCGGTGACATGATCGCATCCGCCGGCCGCGACAAGACGGTTCGCTTATGGAATGCCCACACCGGAGAACCGATCGGCCAACCACTGACGGGTCAAAACGGATCCGTCCGATCTGTCGCTTTTAGCCCTGACGGGCAGCGGATCGCCTCGGCCAGCAACGACAAGACAATCTGGATATGGGATCAGGTACAGACCGGCCGGCCCGTTGGCCACGCCTTGATCGGCCATTATGTCTCGGGCCAACCTGTCGTCGGCCACACCGCAGCGGTAAACAGCGTCGGCTTCAGCAACACCGGCAGAAGCCTTGTCTCAGGAAGCGACGACGGCACGGTGCGATGGTGGATCGTGGCGTCCGGACTGTCGACACAGCTACCGGGGACTCGACCGGGAGACAGCGTGCAAGCCGTCGCGTTTCGCCCAGGCAAGCAGCTGAATCTGTTGTCCTGCAGCGCCGCCGGCGGCATCCAGCTCCGGAGCAATCTCGAGCTGGCGTTTCCGCTCGAAGATCACGAAGACAACGTGACCAGCGTTGCGTTCAGTCCCGACGGGCAGGTCATCGCCTCCAGCAGCGCTGATCAAACCGTCCGGCTGTGGCGGCTGGGGAACAGCAAAACTGGCATACCCAAGGGAGAGGTGCTGCGGGGCCACACCAAAGGCGTTGGCTGGCTTGCGTTCAGTCCCGACGGGCGACGGATCGTATCGGCCGGTTGGGACGGAACCATCCGCCTATGGGATACCGCCACCGGTACACCTATCCGCGTAATCGACAGTCACACCAAGTCGGTTGCGGCAGTGGCGTTCAGCCCTGATGGGCATCGCATTGTCTCCGCCGACGCCGACAACAACCTGCAAATGTGGAACCCGGACACCGGTCAACCGATCGGAGCTCCGTTGACCGGTCATACCGCACCAGCCGAGATCGTGGTATTCAGCCCGGACGGGCACCTCATAGCGTCGGGCTCAGACGATAGAACGATTCGACTGTGGGATGTCGCCAGTGGCAAACAAGTGGCTCAGCTAACCGATCACACCGATGACGTTTACAGTGTCGCGTTCAGTCCCGACGGGCATCGGCTCGCTTCCGCGAGCTTTGACGGCACCGTGCGAATATGGGATGTCGACGGACGTAAAGAAGTCGGCGAACCGTTAACTGGCCACGCGGGCAGCGTGTACGTGGTCGCGTTCTCGCCGAACGGACGCTACCTCGCCTCCGGCGGCGAAGACGGCACCATCCGCATATGGAACGCCGAAGACGGACATACTGTCGGCGCACCAATGAGCGCGAATAAATTCGTCGTTGACGCGTTGGCGTTCAGCGCGGACGGTAGCCGAATAGTTTCCGCTGGCTACGATGCGAACCTACACTTGTGGCCGTTTCCCGTCGATGCTCAGAAGACCCTGTGCGACGACCTCGCCGAAAACATGAGCCACAAGCAGTGGAACGAGTGGGTGTCACCCGACATCGGCTACATCAAGCAGTGCCAGCAACTGCCAATCGCCCCGGACAGCTGAGCTTCTCACCGGCGGTGGCGTGAACACTAGCCTTTCGCTTACGGTCCGATGGCCCGCTTGGCGTAACGTCGTCGCTGAGCATCACGGTTCCTTAAGCGTGTGAGTCTCGAATGATGTTGCGGGACTGGCCTTCCGGCATCTCATCACCCGCAGCAGGATGGCCGTGGATGGTCACCGTACGCTTCCCAGGCGTTGGCGCTCGGGTACAGAATTTCCTGCTTAGGATCGGGCCGCCGGACCGAGGCGTGTCAGATTCGCAACATCCGAATGCTTAAAAACCTTCTGCTGCAAGACCTTCAGGCTTCTGCGGGTAGTACGATGACCGGCGCTTATCTTGCCGAGTCGGCGCTGGTGGTCCAGTTCGGGCTGCTGGACCCAGCGGCCGAACTCGATCGCATCGACTCCGGCCGGCCCCCAGCCTGCGCAAGGGACTCTCCAAGACCACCAAAGTTCCACAAAGCTCGGCGCATCATCGCTCCTTGAGGCGCTACGTTCAGTACTTCGTAATGGATCAGCCGTCTTCGTCGGCGAGACCATCCTGGGACTGTGCCCCGGTGTTATGGTCCGATCGTGTGGTTGCCAGCTCCCGAGCGTTCGGCCTCAGGGCAGCACGAAGCGTTCGCGCAATTTGCCGATCTCCTGAGGTGACTACGTCCATACTGTTATTTGCAACGACCACCGAGTGGTAGGGCCGGAGTCGCGTTGAACAAGAGCGCACGAGAGCGGGTGCGAGATGAATGATGTGCGCGCGATCGTTATCGGCAGCGGCTTCGGTGGGGCGGTCGCCGCCCTGCGCCTCGGCGAGGCGGGTGTGGATACGATCGTTCTGGAGCGCGGCCGACGCTGGACTATCAACGACCCGTCGCGAGACGATACCTTCTCCACGTTCAAGAATATGGACCGCCGCGCGGAGTGGATGAACCCCATCTCCAAGACGCCTCTTTACGAGGGGAAACCGATCGGCAAGTATGCCGGTGTCCTGGAAGTGATTACCGGCGAGCAGCTGACCTTGCTGGCCGGCGCCGGCGTGGGCGGTGGCTCGTTGGCCTACGGCGGCATTCTGATCCAGCCGCCGGGAAAGCTCTTCCGTGAGGCCTTTCCCGAGGCCATCGACTACGACGAGATGGATCGCGTGTATTTCCCGCGTGTCCGTTCGGTCATCAAGACCGCTCCCATTCCCGATGACGTGCTCGATTCCGAGTACTACGCCGGACTGCGGGTGCTCTGCGATCATGCTCGTCGGGCGGGTTTCGGAGAGCGCGAGTCATCCACCGATCCGCGCGACGGCTTGGTGCGCTTCCCGATGGCAGTGGACTGGGACATCGTCCGGGACGAGATCGCGGGCCGGAAAGTGGCTTCGGTGATCGCCGCCGAGTTCTGGCTCGGCAACAACAGTGGTGGCAAGCAGACGCTCGACCGGGATTACCTCAGCCGGGCCGAAAAGACCGGAAACGTGAAAATCCTTCCGCTGCACCAAGTTACGGCGATCGCCGAAGCGCCGGGGGGCGGCTACACCGTTTCCTGCGACAACATCACCGAGGAAGGCGAGGTCGCCGAGCAGCTCACCCTCACCTGTGAACATCTCTTCCTGGCGGCCGGCACCCTGGGCACCACGCTGTTGCTGATGCGAGCCCGGGCCCGGGGCGCTCTACCGCACCTCAACGAGCACCTCGGCGAAGGCTTCGGCAATGACGGGGACATGTTCTTGACCCGGGGTGAGCTGTCCGAGACAACCAATCCACACCTGGGCGGCCCAGGGGCCATTGCGGTGTGCAATTACGAAAACCCAATTCGGCCCACGCTGATGATGCGGGCACCGTTTCCGCGTTTCGCCACGGATTTCCCCCGGAAAAACGCCATCGGCAGCTTTGTCTTCACGCACAACTTCAACCGGGGCAGGTTCACCTACAACGCCGCCGGCGACACCCTGGATCTGGATTTTGCGCCCGAGCCTCCCGACGCCGTCCTCCATCTTGTCGAACGCCTCAACGGGGCGGGCGGAGGGAAACTCCTATCGAGCGGTTCCCGCATTACCGGTCACCAGTTGGGAGGCGCGTGCATGGGTACGGTGTGCGACCTGGAAGGCCGCGTCGCGGGGCACCCGCATCTCTATGTCGTGGACGGGGCGCTTTTGCCGGGTTCGAGCACCTGCACCAACCCGGCCCTGACGATTGCCGCCATCGCCGAGCGTTGCCTGGACCGAATCATCCCCACCGATCTGAGAATTAACCTGACCGCCCCGCCAGCGAAGAGAGCAGCACCATGAGCGACCAAGTCAACTCCGAAAAGATTGCAAGCCAGTGGTTCTCCGCCCTCGACCGCGGCGATATCGACGCGGCCATGAGCTTGCTGGCGCCGGACGTCGAATGGGTCAACTTGCCAAAGGTACCCGGTGTCAGCGACATCATCTCCTGGCTGGGCACCTGCCACGGCGTCGAGGAAGTGCGCAACTCGTTCCGCGTGCGCGACGCCGTTGCCGAGGTTCAGCTCTTCAAGCCCGGCAAACTGATCGTCCAGGGCGATCAGGCTTTCGGCACGGTGCACGACATTTCGCGCATCAAGAGCACCGGGGCCGAGTTCGACATCGAGTTTGCGACGTGGATGCAGATCCGAAACGACAAGATCGTCAGGTGGAAGTCCTACTGCGACCCCTCGCCGATCATCGCCGCCTTCCGCTACAGGTTGGATGAGCAGTTGCTGCTGGCGATCGACGCCGACGACGTGGCCCTGGCGCAGCAGCTGCTGCAGATGGGCGCCGACGCCAACGCCCGTGACGGGCAGACCGGCTTGACCGGCCTGATGCTGGCCGCCTGCCACGCCAACGCGGCGCTGGTCGAAGCCTTGCTCGCGGCGGGAGCCGACCCGTTCACTACCGACAGCCAGACCGGCGCCACCGCGTTGCACAAGGCGGCTCAGGGCGGCAGCGTCGAGGTGGCCCGGATGCTGGTCGAGGCGGGGGCTTTCGTCGACGCCGTCACCCCGACCATGGGCCACACCCCGATCATGGACGGGCTTTGGTACAAGGGGCCGGAGTACGTGAAATATCTGGTCGACCGGGGAGCCAACCTCCACTTCGGCACCCACTACGGCTTCTCGATGATGGAGCATTTGCAATTCGAGCTGAACGTCAACACGTTGGGCAAGGAGAAACTGCTGGAAATCGATGAGACGTTCAAACAACGTGAGCAGGCCGACCAGGACGCGATCGGCAACCAGAAGGTGATGGCCGCCACCAACAATGGCGACACCGAGGCGGTGCAGCGCCTCATCGCCGAGGGCGCCGACATCAACACGGTCTACCCGCACGTCAACACCTTCTCCGACGGACATACGCCACTGCTGGTCGCCGCCCGCGATAACCACGCGGAGATCGTGCGCGAGCTCCTGGACGCGGACGCCCAAGTGCGCGTGGTCGATTGGGTCTTCAAAGGATCGCCGATCCACAAGGCGACCTACAACGGCCGGCCCGAAATCCTGCGGATGATCCTCGATCACGCCGACGTCGACATCGACGTCCAGGGACCGATCAACGGTTACACGCCGCTGCACGATGCGCTGTGGCACGGCTACACCGAATGTGCCGAGATGCTGCTGGACGCCGGCTGCCGGCTGGACCTGAAGGGGCATGACGGTAAGACGCCGCTGCAGGTGGCCATCGACGTCTATGGGCCAGACGCCGACGTCGTCAGGCGCATTCGGGAGACGGTAGGCACCACACCGGCCAAGCCCTTGGTGGGCGGCTAACCCAGGCGACGCAAAGCGGAGGTCCCATGACGAGTACTGACGACACCGTTCTCCGGTCCCTCACGGCAGCCGTCGTTGCGGCCGCGACCGTTGCCGCGTGCGGCTCGAACTCTACGACATCGTCGACCCCGACCACGGCCACCCCTTCGGGGCCGGCGCCCTCGACAATCAACGCGCCGCTAAGCGCCCAGCCGTCCGGCACGGTAGCGCTCAGCTGGGATTCCGGGACAAAGACGATGAGCGCCAAGGTCAAGATGCTGGACTTCACGCCGGGAAGCGGTCACGCGATGCGCATCCGCCAGGGCATTTGCGCGGGACCGGGCGACGCGCTGGTCTCGTTCCCGGACGTGACCGCCAACAGCGAGGGAGTCGTCGACACCACAGTCACCAGCCCGCAGCCATCCGCGAGCGGTCCGGCGCCGGGGACCTCGCTGAGCGTCTATCTTGCGCCTTCGGCGCAACTGGGTGATCCGGGATCGCTGGGGTTCACGCCCATCTCGTGCGCGGACATCCCCTCGGCGGCATCGGATCCGCTGGCCATGGCGCCGTCGCCACATCCCGGCCAACACCCCGAGGCCACCGTGCAGGTGACCCACGATGCGGCGAAGAAGACGCTGTCGGTGACCGTCACCGCGAACGGTCTGGTTCCCGGCACTGGCCACGCCGAACACCTGCATCGCGGTTCCTGCGGGTCGCCCAAACCGCTTCCGGCCGGGGTTCTCGAGTACCCGCTCGACGACCTGGTGGCTTCCCCCACCGGTGACGCCCAGGTGACCAAGGTGTTCACGAACGTCGATGAAACTCTTTCCGGCTGGTACCTCAACGTCCATCTTGGATCGTCGGATCAGATTTTCCAGGACAAGCAGCCCACGCTCTATTTTCAGCCGATTCTCTGCGGCGAGATCGGCAAGTAGTGCGGGATAAAAACCTGTGGCCTCTTCTGGCCGTGGCGCTGGTCGCCTTCGCCGCCGTCGGCGCCGTGGGGACTGGCTGCTCTGCCACCACCCGGACTACCGCGCCACCGCCGGGGGGGCCCGCCGACTTGACGTCCATTCTGCTCAATGCCAACCAGATCAACGCCATCATGGGCGCCTCGGCCATGGCGCCCGGCGCGGTCGGCACGGCGATGGTCAACCCCACGTTCACGCTGTCGAACCCGGACTGCAGCGCGACGCTCACCGTCGCCGAAGCTCCGGTGTATGCGGGCAGCGGATTCACCGCGGTGCTCGAGCAGCGGCTGCAGGAGCCGGGCGATGCCCGCCAACACCTTGTCGGCCAGGCCGCGGTGACTTTTCCGTCAGCCGAGGCGGCCGGCGCATTCGTGAAAAGTTCTGCGGCCAAATGGAAGAGCTGCAGCGGGCAAACCGTGACCCAAACCGACCCCGGCAAAACCGTTCGCTGGATCGTCGGAGACCTCACCGGCACCGACACCAGGATCGTGCAGCCGCACACCCACGCAGACCCCGCCGACGGCTGGCACTGCCAGCACGTGCTGAGCGCGGTGAGCACTGTTGTCCTCGATGTCGACGCCTGCGGATATCGCGTCACCGATGAAGGCCGTCAGCTCGCCGACAAGATGGCGGTCAACGCGAAGAAATAGCCGTCACAGCATGGCGGCGAGCATGCTCTTGACGTCGGGCAATGACGCCTGATACTTGTCGCCGCTGATGGCGTAGAAATCGAGGAAGGCCCCCCTGTGGGCCGCGGGGTTGAACAGCTGAATCCATGTCCCGTAGACCGGCCACGTGCCCAGGTTGTTTTGCAGATTAGCGGTGTAGTTGATCGGCAGCGCCTGCTGGAAGTTGTTGCCCTGCACCGCGTGCACCTGCACCTGGGGTTGCTGCCGGACGTCGATCAATCCGCGGGCTTTGATGTCCTGACCGATCAGCATGGTTGCTTCTTGGGCGATGTCGGGCCTGTTCGCCGTGCCGGCGCTGGCGTCCATCCCCACGCTTTGGTGCTCAATGGCGAGGTTGGCGTAACCCCGGCCCTGGCTTTCGATCGTCCAGCCCGGAGCCACGGTCAGGACGACCCCGTCGCCGAAATCGACCGTCGACGCGCCCCCGGCCGCCAGCGGCGTCACGGTCGACGCGAGGTGGATCGAGGCGACCGCGTGGGTTGTGGGAACAATCCCGCCGGGCCCGGGTTCCGGGGGGTTGGGCTGTGTGGAGGGGCCGCTGAACACTACCGCTGCGGTGACCCCGGCGGCGACGATCGCCACCACGGCGATCATCGCGGCCACGACCGCCCCGTGCAATCGGTGCTCTACGCGCTCCACGTCGGGCGCGGCGTCGACGGCGGTGTGCAGCGCGGTGTGCGTGGCCAAAAGGCCCGCCCCGGCCAGCACGAACGCCGCAAACGCGGTCAGCACGATGCCGCGGGCGCCGTAGGGTGCCAGGAGCGTGATGGCCAGCCCGTAGAGCACCAACACCACCAGCCCCCGCACCACGCCCATCGCCGGGTTGACACCGGAACTGCGCAACCCCAACACCGCGACCGCCGCCGCGGTGGCGAACACGATGGGCTGCAGAAATCCCAGGGTCAACGCGATGAATGCCACCCGAGCCGGGTCACCCGCGGTGGCCTGCAGGTGCGTGAACGCGCCGTGTTGGACCACCAGACTGAGCCCCAGCGACAGCGCCGCACCGCTGAGCGCGCTGGTGACCACGACATCCATCGGATGGCGAAACGCCGCGCGGGCGGTCACCAGCAGTGGCGCGACTAGCACCGCGACGAACGTTACCACCGGCACCAGCACACCTAGTTCGAGGATCCGCGACACCGGTGGCAGCCGGTAAGAGCCCGCGGCCAGCGAGATACCCGGGAGGAAATACGCGTGCAGGAACCCCACACCCACGCCCAGGCCCAGGGACACCGCAAACGTCACGGCGATGACGGTGATCGGCTCGCCACAGATTGTGGTCGTGGATATAGGTCAACACCACCGCCGGCAACGCCACCGCGCCCAGCACCAGCGCAATCGACAGCGACCCGAACGCGGCGGCGAGCAACGCCGCCAACAGCGCCAGCGCGGTCGCGTTGCGGTAGATGTGGCGACGCTCGGCGGCCAGATGCGGCATCAGCGTGCCCAGCACCGCCACCGCGCGGCGCGGCTCCTGGGTCGTCGGCCGATTCGGAATTTCCATCGGTTTCTCCTAACCCTCGGCGTGAGCATTCGTCGACGCGGTCACCCCGACGATGGGCCACACGCCGATCATGGACGGGCTTTGGTACAAGTTCCCTGCTTTCGTGAAATACCTTGTCGACCAAGGGGCTAACTTCACTTCAGCACGCACCACGGCTTCTCGATGATGGAGCACCTGCAATTCGAGTTGAACGTCAACACCCTCGGGAAGGAAAAACTGCTGGAGATCGACGCCACCTTCAATGCGAGAGAGCCGACAGCACGCCGTCGACAACCAGAAGGCGATGGCCGCCATCGACAGTGGCGACACCGCGGAGGTGCAGCGCCTGATTGCTGAGGGAGGGTGTCAACACTGTCTACCTGCACGTCAACACCTTCTCCGACGGCCACACGCCGATGTTAATCGCCGCCCGCGACGACCATGCCGAGATCGTTGGCGAATTGCTCAAAGCGGGCGCCGAGGTGCGCGTGGTCGATTGGGTTTTCAAGGGATCGGCGATTCACCAGGCGACCTACAACGGGCGGCCGGAAATCCTGCTCTGCAAAACCGACAGGAATTACAAGTCGCGGGACTGACAACACTCAACTGGCCGGTCCGGATGAGGCGAACTAGTGGCCAGTATAAGTTCCGAGGGTAAATGCGGACCCTACAAACATTGCCTCCACTGTATTATCGGGGCCGATGTAGACCCATGCTGGGAGCGGGTAGCGAAGGTCCTGGAACTTCACCGTGTGCCAGCCGGGTTGAGGCGGCGGTAGACCCGGCGCTGGAGCTTTGTCGATGTCTGTTACCAGGGGAAACTGCGACCAGTCGAGATATAAGCGGCCCAGAAAAGACTCCTTGGCTGCGGCGACGGCCTGGGTGACCTCTGGTTTGTGGATGGTCGATGCGGTGTCTGTAAGCGCGCCATCAGGCAGGGTGCGGACTTCCACGGTGGAGTACACGTCGTGCGTCTCCGCAATAACCTGCCATGCGAACGGGTTGACCATGGAGGGTTCAGCGTCAATGCGGATGATCGGCTTGTTCATAGGTTTGCTGTTGCGCGCCAGCTCGATTGCGTGCGCGTGCTCGGCGACGCGCAGTGAGCAAAAAAGAGCGACAAAGATGAGCGCGGCGATGGGCCACGCTCGTCCAAGCATGCGGGTACGGCGCGCGCCAGTCTCGCGTTTGGCGAGGCCGAAGATCCACGGTATGAGCAAAGCCGCCAGCAGAGCGAGCAGGATGAACGGGTCAAACACAGTGGTAGAGCTGCACGCGTACCAGTGGCCGTTGAACGGGAAGAACGGGCGCACGCCATAGTTGTTGGTGTAATCGAGCAGCAGGTGACCGAGCACGGCGATCAGCGAAAAGAGCCAGAGCAGCCCCCATCGAGGCGCCACCGCCGGAGGCTTCCTGCGCAATTGATGAATGAGCCAGACCATGATGACTGTTACCAGCGCAATGACAGGAGCGGCTACAAAGGTGTGCGTGATGCCGCGATGGTGCTGGAATCCGGTAACCGATCCGCCCAACCGCCATAGAAAGTCCAAGTCGGGGGCCTCAGCAGCGAAACTCATGGCGAGGGTTGCGTAGGCAGCCGTACGGTTGAATCCAGCACGGCTTAGGCATGCTCCGGCGAGAACGTGGGTAACTGGCTCCATCGCGTAAAGGTAGCTGCCAACCAATGCCTGCGGCGCATTCCGGGAGGTTGCGCGGCAATTCGATGGGAGGGCGTGACCTTCCCGACATAATCTTTCAATTATCTTTCAATTCGCGCAGGGATTTTGATCAACTCCTGCGGACCAAGGCTGCGGGAAGGTACGCCCGTGCTTCCAGCAGTCCACAACGATGTCAAATTCAAGAAGTATAGGACTTGTCTATCATCGGCGCTTAGCGGAGAAATTCGTCCACTGGTCTTTAGTCCTCTGTCTTGTTGGACTCGCCGGCGGTAATTGCATAAGCTGTCGGCGGATTAGCGCGGAACGCTTGGTACGTGGCGTCGTTCAGCATGAAGCCAACAGCCAGGACGTCCGCCTGTCCGCCATCTCCGAGGCACGTCGCCGCCACCACGGCTGCTGGCGGATTGGGGATTGGCTTGAGACGAGACTCTCATTGTCGTTCAGGGTCTTATGCGTGCGGATCATCTGCAAGCCGACTGGTGCGAGCATCGTGGAGACGTCACGCACCGTAGGGAAGCAAACGGCGGCAGAGACGGGGTCTTCTTGTGCTCGTCGCCTCTTTGTCCAAGGTTTTTCCAAAGTCCAACCATTCGCGAGGCGTTCGTGCTTTCAGCGGATCGTTTTCAGCGACTGCGAGCTTCTCAATCTCGTCGGGGCCGAACGTGAATTCTGTTGCTTCCCAGTCGTGCAGCGGCGCAATGTCGCAATCGACGGTACGTAGCTTGACCGCGACGTGGTGCGCGTCCGCGCGCTTGGCCCGGAAGTCTCCGAGAAGCCGGGGAAGCACACGCCCAAGCTGCTCGCCGTGCTCACCGGCAACACAGGCGTAACGGGGCACCGGACCCTTCAGCGTCGACCCACCAGCTTACCTACGGCGGGGCGCAGCCCCGCAGAGCTGCTCGTGATCAGGTGTCGAGCTGCCGGAGCAGGGCGCGGGTCCGGTCGCGGCCCTGTGCCGAGGATTCGAAAACTACGCCAACGAACTCGTCGACACCTGCGTCGCTTAGTCCCTGGATCCGCTCAGTGACCGCGCGTTCGTCACCGATGAAGGCGAGGTCTTCCGGTCCGGCGATACCCTCCCGGTCGAACATTTCGCGGTAGTTCTGCTGCCGCCCGTACCGGCCGAACACCTCGGCAGCCGTGGCCCTGACTGCGGCGACGTCGTCGGTGACGCTCACTGGTATCGCGGCGACCACCCGTACCGCCTTCTCCGGGCGGCCGGCCGCTACCGCTGCCGCCCGCAGCGTCGGCACGACGTATTCGGCCAGGGACTTCGGCCCGGTCATCCAGGTCACCGTGCCCGCCGTGCGCTTGCCCGCAAGCCGCAGCATTTGCGGGCCCAGCGCGGCGACGTACACGTCGGGCGCGGGCGCCCCAGGGACCTGCAGCGAACCGCGAGTGGTGACGATTTCACCGACCGCGTCGGCGGTCTCGCCCGCCAGCAGCGGCTGCAACCCGTCGAGGCATTCCCCCAGCCGGCGCAATAGCCTGTCCCAGGGGATACCCCACATGTCCCAGGTGACAAGCCGTTGTGTCATACCCAGCCCGAGGATGAACCGGCCTTTGCTGATCATGCTGAGCGTCAGCGCTCGTTGGGCGAGCAGCATCGGGTGTTGGTTCTGGATCGGTACCACCGCGCTGCCGACCTCAACACCGTCGACCTCTCGTAGCACGATCGCCAGCACTGTGAGCAGGTCGGGTTCGGGGGGCCGTTGGGTCAGCCAAACGCGGCGGAAACCCTCCTCGTGCCACTGGGCGATGTCGTCCACGACGGCGTCGACTGGCGAACGGCCTGTGTTATCGCTGAGGGAGCCCATGAGGCTGATCTGCATAGCGCTCATGCTAGAAGAAGTGGCGGGAATAAAGGTCGGCTATATCCAGCGGGTCCGCTGACAGTAGATCCGCGGGTTTGGCGACGGTCGTCTCGCCGGAAGCGTACGCGATGGCGATTGCTGTAGCTCTCAATACTCCGGCGCCAACAAGAATGTCGCGCCGGGTCTTTGTTAGTCCCCGGGATAGCAACCGGTGGCCTCCGCTGGCCGTGGCGCTTGTCGCCTTCGCCGCCGCCGGAGCCGTGGGGACTGGCTGCTCTGCCCCCCACGCGAACTACCGCGGCACCGCCGGGGGGCCCGCTGACTTGACGTCCATTCTGCTCAGTACAGACCAGATCAACGCCATCATGGGCGCCTCTGTCATGGCGCCCGGCTCGATGAGATTTCCTGACCGGGGCCGATTTTCGCGTTCGTGGACATCGACATCGGCGCCGAGCGCTGAATCCGCTTTAGCTGATCGGCGATTCGCCGGATTTCTCGGTGTTGATAGAGGACCAATTCGTTGTCAACGCAGAGTGTCGATTAACAGCACGGCCTTTGCCGGGATGTGCCAGACTTAGCCGGCGGGGCTGGTGTTGGCGCTGGGAGCGATCGTGCCGCGGATCTTTTTAAGTCATTCGAGTATCGATTCGCGGGCGGCGCTGGCGTTGAAGCGCTGGTTGGGCGAAGTGCGGCCGCAACTGGCCAACGAGATCTTTCTCGACATCGACCCCGATTCGGGCCTGCAAGTCGGCGAACGCTGGAAGACCCAACTCTTCAAACACAATTCGCGCTGTGAGGCGGTGATCTGTCTACTCTCGCGCAGCTGGCGGACCTCCCACGAATGCATGACCGAATACCGGGTCGCCGAAACGCTGGGCAAACGGATCCTGGTCGCGCGCCTGGAAGACCTCGACGACAACGACATCACCTCCGAGTGGCAGCGCTGCGATCTGTTCAGGACGGACGCCCAAACCGCAATCGAGGTCCCGGAGGGGCCTCCGGTGCTGTTCAGCACCGCAGCGCTGAATCAGCTGCGGAAGGCGATCGAGGGCACCGGCGTGGGCCCCGAGAACTTTGTGTGGCCGCCCAAAGAGGAGCCGCACCGGGCGCCATATCGGGGATGGGAACCGTTCGAGGACATCGATGCCGCAGTCTTCTTCGGCCGCGACGGGTCGATCGTGCGGGGTTTGGACGAGCTGCGGGCGATGCGGCTCTCGGGTGCGAAATCACTGTTCGTGGTGCTGGGCGCCTCGGGCAGCGGCAAGTCGTCGTTTCTGCGGGCGGGGCTGATCCCACGGTTACAGCGCGACGACCGACACTTTCTGACACTGGGCGTCGTGCGACCGGAACGCAGTGCGCTCACCGGAGATCGAGGGTTGGCGACGGCGATCCACACCGCCCGGCGTGCGCTGAGCTTGTCCGCCACGTCGGGCGAAATCAAAAAGGCCTGCCTCACCGACTTCGCCCGTGTCACCGAGTTGTTGACCGAGGTGCGCGCCACGGCGGCCAAACGGGTGGCCGATTCCGACCAGCCGGGCACCGCGCCCACGCTGGTGCTGCCACTGGATCAGGCCGAGGAGTTGTTCTCCGGCGATGCCGGCCCACAAGCCGACCAGTTTCTGGTGCTCATCGCCGATTTGATCCGCGCAATGAACACCGATGACGTCGGACTGATTGTCGCAGCCACGATCCGCACCGATCGCTATGAGGCCATGCAAAGTCATTCGGCCCTCGAAGGCATCGGCAGCGTGTTGTTCGACGAACTCAAGCCGATGCCGCCCACCCAGTTCGAGAATGTGGTCGCCGGACCCGCGGCGCGCGCCCGCGAGGGAGGCCAGCAGCTGACCATCGCTCCGCACCTGGTCACGCGGCTGCTCGAAGACGCCGCGGGCGGCGCCGACACGCTGCCGCTGCTGTCGCTGACGCTGGCCCGGCTCTATACGGATTGGACAGATGAAGCCGACGAACGCGGCGGCCAGCTGACCCTGGCCCACTACGAGTCGATGGGAGGCATGCGCGACGTCGTCAACAACGAGATAGAGCAAGTCCTTCTCGCCCGGCCAGGCGACCGGCAGCACAAGTTACAGTTGTTGCGGGCCGCATTCATTCCTGAACTCGTCACCATCAACCCCGACAACGACCAGCCGATGCGTCGGATGGCCCATTACGATGATCTGCCGGCCGACAGCCGGCCGCTGATCGACGACCTCGTCGCGAAACGACTCATGGTCAAAGACACTCGCAGCGGCCATGTTTCGGTCGAGGTCGCACTGGAAAGCCTGCTGCGCCAATGGGACGACCTGGCCGGATGGTTGAACGAAGAGCGCCAGAACCTGCTCAACGCCGAGGACCTGCAACGTAACGTCAATGCCTGGGAAAAGCGCGACCGTGACCCCGATTGGCTGCTATCGGGTACCCGCCTCGCCGATGCTGAGCGCTTGGCCGAAAAGCCGGAATTCACCCATCGTCTCGCCGATACGGCCGAATATGTTGCCGCGAGCCGGAGGGCCGAGAACCGGCGTCTCGCATCCGTGCGACGCCGAACGAGGGTGGTGCGCACTGCAGTGGCGATCGCGGTCGTCGTTGTTATGGTCGCGGGTTTCGTTGCGTTCGAGTGGGCTCGGGCAGCGATTGCCGGGCGGCTGGTGCAGGAAGCCGAGCAGATGCTTCAAGGGGGCCGCGCGGGCGGCGATGTCCGCGCGCTCCAGCAGTTGTTGGTGGCGAACAAATTGGGCGCAGCGCCTGCCAGCACGGTGGCCAACAGTCTGCGCAGTCAGCTGAAAATCCTGGACGCGTCGCCGCCCGGCGGCCCGGTGACCGCGGTGCGCAGCGTGGCGGTGAGCCGCGACGGTCTCTATATCGCCGCTGCCGGCGACGATCATCGCGTGGTTCTCTTCGATGCCAAGACGGGCAGGTTGCGCAATGCGCTTGTCGACACAGGCGCCGGTCCCGCAGCAAACAACGCAAAGGTCTGGAGTGTGGCGTTCAGCCCCGATGGGCGTCGCCTTGCCACGGCCGGCGACGATCAGGTCGTGCAACTGTGGGATCTCAGATCGGGCCGACCCAGTAGCAACGCTTTGACTGGTCACCAGGGCCGGGTGTTCAGTGTCGCGTTCAGCCCTGACGGCCACCGCTTGGCCTCCGCCGGCGCGGACCACACCGTGCGGTTGTGGAACGCCGACACCGGCCTCCTGATGGCGACTCGCACCGAGCACACGGCTGCGGTGCGCAGTGTGGCGTTCAGCCCGGATGGGCGGTTCCTCGCCTCCGGCAGCGACGATCACACTGTGCGGCTGTGGGACGGCAACGACGGCCATCCACTCGCCGGATCGGAAGACATTGGCGACCAGGTGCTTTGCGTCGCCTTCGCTCCGCACGGCGACAAGGTCGCCGCGGGGATGTTAGACGGAGCTATCGGGATTTGGGATGGGAGGACCCTGCGACCACCGGTCGAACAAGTCACTCGCGGGATCGACAACAGCAAGCCGGTCAACGGTATCGCGTTCAGTCCGGACGGCACGCGGATCTTAGCGGGAAGCGGGGATAGCACTGTGCGGGTTTGGGATTGGCGTTCCCGCGCTCTTGTGGGGCGTCCATTGGCGGGGCACCACGGCCAGGTGTGGTCGGTGACTTTTACCGTCGACGGATCTCGGATGGTGTCCGGTGGCGGTGACGGTTCTGTGCGCGTATGGGATGCCGTCGCAGGACTACCTATTCCCGCCGGGCAGGGGGAAGTCCGAGCCGCCGCATTCAGTCCTAACGGGCGCCGGATTGCTTCAGGCGGCCGCGACGGCACCCTGAAGATCTGGGATGCCGACACGGGGAGTCCCGTCGGTGCGCCGCTGGGCGATCGGTCGGACGACTACTCACACGTGATCACCAGCGTCGCGTTCAGTCCGGACGGCGACCAGCTTGTCGCGGGCGGAAATGACGGCCCGCAGGGCGGCGCCGTCGTCCTGTGGGACTTGACAGCCGGTCGTTCCGTCCAGTTGGCTTTCGATCCGGTACCGCCAACAGGCGCGGACGGGCGGGTGAAAAGTGTCGCGTTCAGTCCGAACGGCGCACTGATCGCCGCCGGTAGTAACGACGGTGCGGTGCGGTTATGGAACGCCCACGACCACCAACCTGTTGCGACGATGCGACCGTCGCCGCCTTACCAGATATGGAGCGTGGCGTTCAGCCCGGACAGTCGCCAAGTCGTCTCGGCATCGGGAGAAGACAACAACTCCATCCAGTTGTGGGCCGTCGACCCGCCAGGTCCGACGGGACCGGCGATGGAGGGCCGACCAGGATTTCCCCTCTATAGTGTCAGCTTCAGTCCCGACGGCCGCAGCATCATCTCGGCGAGCAACGACGGAACCTTACGATTGTGGGACGTACAGTCCAGACGGACGATAGCGGTGATGAGCGGGGATGAAAACCCGGTGTTGAGCGTGGCCTACGCCCACAACCATCCCTGGATCGTGTCGGGCGATACCGGTGGTGCACTGCGGTTTTGGGATACGGTGACTCATCAGCCGATCGGTGTGCCGCCTGGTGGCGACCACAATTGGGTGTCGAGCGTGGCGTTCAATCCCGACGACACGCGAGTGCTGTCCGGAAGCTGGGACGGGAACCTGCGGCTGCAGCCCCCGCCGACCGACGTCACTGAAGCGTTGTGCGCCAAGCTCGGCAGCAATATGAGCCACGAGCAGTGGCGCGAGTGGGTGTCGCCGTGGATCCCGTACATCAAGGCGTGCCCGAATCTGCCTGTGCCGTAGCGCCATTCACCCGCGATTTCTGCCTCAGCGCCACCACGGTTGTTGACGGATCGCCGCCAGTCGATTCGCGGGGCCGCTGATCTCCTCCGCGTTCGTATCGAGATGGTGCACATGCTCGTGCACCCATAACGCGATCCACAAGGTGGGCGCCACAGCGCCGGCGGTGGCCATGAGTTCGGCGACCGCGACATTCTCCTGCGCGACGGCATCGCCCGGCGGCGGCGCGGCGTCCGGCGTCGCGGCCGTGGACCCGGGGCGCTCGAGCCGGGCCGCGATCCGGTGGTAGAAATCGGCGAGTTCCGCGGCCCGTTGCCGTAGCCTCTCGCGCGTCGCGTCTATCGGGCCGTCCCACGAGGCGGCCAATCGTGGCCCGGCCAGCGAGTGCGCGGTCAGCCGCAGCCGCATGGTAGCCATCACAAGCTGCCACAGATCGTCCTTGCTCAACGGCTTCGCGCCTTGTTCGGCCAGGTATCCCCGCAGGGCATCGTCGAGCCGGGTGCCCGCGGTCAGGGCGTCGATCGCGGTATCCGGCTCGTCGGGCCGCAGGCCGAGCGCCCAGTCGACGGCCTGGACCAGGTAGGCGGCCCCCGAGCGGAACGCGTCGGCAAGATTGTCGCCGACGAGCGGGCCGGCGCCGCGCGGCCAGAACAGGGTGGCCACGAATAGGCTGACGCCGCAGCCGATCGCGACGTCCGCGACTCGCACCGCGCCGACGTGCCAACCCGAGCCCGCCGCCGTCAACAGGTTGAACGCCACTACGTTGGTGAGCGTGAATGCCGCCTGGCCCAACACGAATGGCGCGGTCCCGGGCGTGTACGTCGCAACGAACACCGCAATCGGCAGCACGGTCCACAGCGCGACCGGGCCGGTCCCAATCGCGGCCAACAGGGCCCCTCCGACCGCGAACCCGAGCGTGGTGCCGGCCAGCGCGCGCCACGCCGTGGACCCGGTTGCGGTCGCGTTTGTCCGCAGCGCCGACAGGGTGCCCAGCACCACCCAGAAACGATGCTCGACCCCGGTGATGTCGGCGACGGCGACGGCGATGGCCAGCGCGACCGAGCCGCGGACGGCGTTGAGGAACCACACCGAACGCAGGCTGGCGTAGCGGTATACCACCCCAAGGCTGCCCGTCAGCGCGCCCAACCGTGATTCCTGTTGCGGCGGCCCTTCTTGCGGTAGGCCATACCAGGAGCGGCGCTCTGCCGCAATCATTTCCGGGGCTTCGTGGCGGGTGGCGATGAGCGCGTCGGCGGCGGCGGTGCGCGCCGCGATGGCGATCACCTGCGCCTGGTATGCCTGCGCCGCCGCCACCCGGACCGCTTCCGGGTCATCCGGCAGGGCTCGTCGATGGGCGCCGCGTGTCGCGCGCGTCGCTTCGAGTCGGTCGATGGCGGGCCGGAGGACGGCGCCCGAGAACAGCGCTGCGGTGTCCTCCAAAACATCGGCGGCCACGCCGAGCAACTCGCGGTCGGCCGCCACCGCCTGGCTCGGGTCCGCTCGGTCGTCCGTCGCGTCCGCGGTGAGCGTGCCGCACCACTGCAGGACTTGCACTGCATTGGCCATCGCTTGGTCGGCGGTGGCCAGGCCGGTCGGCCGGTAGGGTGTCGCGGCGAACGCCTCTCGCAGGGCGTTCGTGGCCGCCAGGCTTGTCGCCGTCTCGGCGGGCGCGGCCGCACCGCGAACCGCCGCGCGCAACTGGCGCCCGAGTGCGGCCGCCGCGGCTGCGGCGCTGGCCCGCAACCGATCCCCTGGATTCTTCGTCGGCACCAGCAGGATGGCGGCCGTGCTGACCGCCGAGGCCAGCCACCAGCCGGCCAGCCGGTGCGGGATGGTCTCCGCGGTGCCGGGCGAAGCGACCGCCAGCACGTAGGCGAGCAGTGCGGTACTCGTCGCGCCCGCCGCGTTGGGGCCGATCACTCCCGCGAAGAATATGACGAATGCGACCGCAATCGTCACCAGCGTGGCCAGCCAGAGGTTCTGGTTGACCACCGTGCCGATCGTCAACGCCAGGCCCGCCGTGCCGGCGAGCCCCAGCTGGGCCAGGAAAACGTCGCGCCGGGTGCCGCCGAAGTCGGTGAAGACCACCGTGGATAGGGCGCCGAAGGTGGCGAACAGACACATCTGCTGCTGCCGGTCGCCGATGACTTCCAGGGTGAGCGCGAACAGCCCGGTCACGACGATGGTGGCCCGCACCGCCCGTATCGCGGCCGAAGTCGACCAGGTCACCCACGGCACGGACACGGCAAAGATTGTACGAAGATTAGACGGTGTTTCTCCCGCCATCGACAACAATCTCTGCACCGGTGACGAAAGTGCTGAGATCGGAGGCCAAGAACAGCACGGCACCGGCCACCTCGTCGGGTGTGCCGATCCGGCCCAGTGGGATCGACGCAGTGCCCGAGGCCCGGAAGTTCGCCTCGGAGCCGCCGGCGGCCTGGGTGGCGAGACCGACCCGTCTGTCACGACCGGGTGTGTCGGTGGCGCCGGGGCTGACCGCATTGACCCGGATTCCGCGGTCGCGCAGTTCGACGGCCCAGGTGCGGGCGAAGGAGCGAATCGCCGCCTTGATCGCCGCATAGACCCCGATTCCCTCGGCCGCCCTGCTGGCCTTGTTCGACGCGTTCAGCACGACCGAGGCGCCATCATTGAGCAGGGGCAGCGCCTTCTGCACGGTGAACACGACAGCCCTGAGGTCGACATCCAGCAAGCGATCCAAGTGCTCTTCCGTAATGTCTTGCAGCCGAGCGTGTTCCACGATCCCGGCATTGGCGAACAGCACGTCGATGCCGCGGCCGCGCTCGGCGACCGTGGCGTAAAGCCGGTCCAGGTCGGCCGCGTTGCTCACGTCGCCCGGCACGCCGATCGCCGTCGACCCCAGTTGCTTCACCGCGGCGTCCAGTTCGGCCCGTCTCCGACCTGTGATGAAGACCATCGCGCCCTCGTCGACGAAGCGGCGCGCGGTTGCCAGTCCGATCCCGGTACTGCCTCCGGTGATGACCGCGGTCTTTCCAGTCAGGAGCGCCATAAGCCGTGCGCTTAGGCGGTTGTTCCCCGGTGGCCGATGAAGGTTGTCGTGGCGCCGACCGGTGCCGGTAGGCCAAGGAGTTTGGCGACAAGCTGGCTGGCCGGATTGCTTTGCGCCATAGGCGAATCCGGTGGCAGCAGTCCCGCGGGGATCATCATATGGGCCGCGCGAACCATGAAGATTGCCAGCCGCGTGCCCGCCAGGGCCTCGTAGTAGTCGATGTTTTGCACCCGATGGCCGGTGATCCGTTGGTACTGCTCGATAGTTTGGTCGCGGTCGGGAACACCGTCTGGCAGCGGCAGCCCGACGCCTTGGGTGTGGTGGCGGATATTGAAAAGCCACCATCCCAGGTCCTGCTCCCGGCTGGCGAGAACCACCGCCTCCCAGTCGATCACGCCGGCCGCGGCGAGCTCATCGGAGAAGATGATATTGCCCACCCGCGCATCGCCCCAGTTGAGGACGTTCGGCTGATCGCCGCCGGGACGGTGTTTGTCCAGCCAGTCCAGCGCCGCCTCGATCGTGGGGTTCGGTTCACCCTCGGCAGCCCACTCGAACGTGCGACGGCACCAGGCCAAATCCGCGTCCAGACCGCTGCGGTTTTCAGGTGTGTCCAGGAAGTCCAGTCCGAGGGCCCGCCAGTCGACGCTGTGGATCGTCGCGAGGGCGTCGAGGCCGTTGTGCCACATCCGCCGTCGTTGCTCCGCAGTCAGGTCCAGCACCCAGCCGGCCGCGGTGAACGGTGGATCATCGGCCGGGATACGCCCGTCGATCCGCTCCATCACCAAAAACGGCGCGCCGAACACGCCCGGCTCGTCCTCGAAGAAATACACGGTTGGCACCCGCACCGGCGACTTGTCGGCGAGCGCCTTGATCACCGTCGCCTGCTTGGACAGGTCGTATTCCGGATACATCCCGGGTCCGTGGGGCTGAACGCGCGCGACCATCTCCCTGATCTGCTGGACCTCGCCTTCCTGCCACGTCGCGGTGAACAGCACCGTCTCGTTGGAGAGGCCGCTTGAACCGGGCTCCTTCACATCGGTGACGATGACGTCGTGGGCGCCGGGAAGCTTTGCGGAGAGCCAATCGGTGAGCTTCTTGGTGGCCAGGTCGATTTCAATGGTGTTTTTGATGGCCACGGGGTGCTCCTTCGGGGGACCGATGCTGCTCGTGAATTTTACGACCAGCCGTAGCGGCGCAAGCCCTTTTCCAGCACCTGAACCATCAATTCCCCCACGAGTTGTGAGTCTTGGGTGGAGCGTCCGGTCAGGAAGGGGTAATCGAGGATCGTGGAAAGGGTGTGCCCCACACCGCCGTGGTACTGGCCGTCGGGCCCGACGGCGTCGCGCAGGATGTATTCCAGCGGATAGAACGGCGGACCGAAGTTGGCTCCGGCAACCGACGGGTGGGCGAATCCGGTGCCGTCCTTGTAGTCGTATTCCCTGGCGTGTCCGGTGACGTGCTTTCCGGCGATGATGCTCTTGCGGTCCGTCCAGTCGCGCGCGAACGCCAGGCAGGTGACGCAATAGCATTCGGCGGCAACGAGTTTGTCCTTGGCCACAAAGCCCAAGATGACGTCGTGCAGGCGTTCATTGTTGACCATGTCGACCATGGGGCCGCTGCCGCCGGGCAGCAGCAGCGCGTCGTATTTATCCAACTCCTGCCAGCAGGTGTCGCGTTTGGAGTGGTACTCCTCGAGACGGTGCCCGAAATCCGCGCTGTTGAAGTACGGCATCTGCGGGAACCACTCGGCCAGGCTGATGGGGTGGTCGAGCAGGGTGGACCGATCGATATCGCGCGCGCGCCGGGCGAAGTGTTCGTCGGTGACCACCTTGTCCAGTGGGGGATCGAGGTAGCCGGCCTCCATGCTGGGTGGCAGTGCGGGTGGTTTTTGACCGGTCGGTGTCATGAAGTCGACCCGGTAGCCCTGCGCGCTGAGCACATCGTAGGGGCCCACGAGTTCCTCGCCCCAATATCCCCATTCCGACAAGCAGCACAGAATCGCGCCCGTCACTTTCGTTCTCCTTCTGTCGCTGTTCCGCAGGTCCCAGTCACGCAGGACGCGGTCTGGCTGTTATACACCTTTTGCGGCGGCTGATGAAGGACATCCGCGCAGGCCGGCTAAGCCTCCTGCGGCAGGTTCTGCAGTTCGGCGGGGGCTTGGCTGGTGGATCGCAACAGTGGCATGATCGCCAACGCGAGCAGCACCAGTGTCATCACCGCGATGAGCGTGTACTGAAACGCGTGGGTGAAAGCTAGATGCGGAGTGGCTGTTCTACACCTTGAGTCGTTTTGAATCGTTCATGAAAAACATTGGCGTACCGCCGGACAGCGGCGCCGCCCCGGGCGCAGAATCAGCGTGGTCCCGTAACACCAGGGAGGTTCGATGAGGTTGCAAGGTAAGAAGATCGCCATCCTGATAGAGAGCGACTTCTACGAGCCAGAGATCCACTACTACCAGCATCGTTTCGCCGAGGAGGGGGCCGAGACCCATTTCCTCACCCGACTGTGGGGTCAACCTTCGATCGAGTTCAAGGGTCACGAGCTGCGGGCGCCGTTCGTCTGCGACGAAAGCTTCGAGGGGCTCAGCGACGCGGACCTCGGGCAGTTCGCGGCCGTCATCGTTCCGTCCGGGATGGTGTCGGACCGGCTGCGCTACACCGAAGACATCACGAAGCTGCCGCCCGCGACCGAGTTCCTGCAGCGGGTCTTCGCCCGCCCGGACATCCTCAAGGGCATCATCTGCCACGGCATGTGGCTGGTGGCCCCCGCGCCCGAGCTGGTCCGCGGTCGACGCGTCGTCGTCCACAACAACCTGCTCGGCGACGCGCGGAACATGGGCGCGATCTACGTCGACGAGGACGTCGTCGTAGACGCGGACCTCGTCACCGGACGCGCCGGCCCGGTGTGCCACCTCTTCGCCCGGCGGATCATCGACATGTTGGCGGCGGACGCCGCCGCATAGCGCGCCGGCGCGGCGCTCACGCGCTGTCGAGGTGGATGAACTTGTTCGAGAGCGCCGAGTCGATGCTGGCAAACGCCTGTTTCACCGCGTCGTTGGCGCCGACGATGTGGATCTCCTGGTCCAGCCGCACCTTGCCGAGGAAGAAGATGAAGACGCTGACGGCCTCCTCGGAGAGGGACTCCAGCTCGGCGAACTCGAGGACGAGTCGGCGTGGGTTGGCGCGCAGCAACTCAGCGAGATCGGCGCGGAGATGGTCGAGATGTCTTGGCGGGATCGCGCCGAGCAACGTCAGGCGGTACTCACCTTCGCGCTGCTCGTGGCGTGAGTCGAGCTCGGACTTGGTCGACACCAGGCGAACCCGGACCCGTACCTCCTGGCCCTGCGGCAAGTTCACGGTCAGCTTATCCTTGTCGAACTCGGTGTACGGCTCGTCGTCGACCCAGACGTTGGAGAGCTTCGCCCGTCCGGGAGGCAGCAGGTCGGGCGCGACCCGCAGGATGCCGTCGGGGAACGACGACGCCTTGGGCTTGAAGTGCAACTCCAGCGGCTGCTCGCGGATGAGCAGGTTGGTGTACACCGCTGCCAGGTAACACAACTCGGTCGAGTGGTAACCCGACATCGAGTGGCTGCCTTTGAGCCGCTCGTTGCCGAGCAGATAGGGCAGGCCGCTGGCGAGGACGTTGAAGTAGACGCCGCCGTCGTCGTGGTCGAGGAACCATGCGTTGTAGAAGGACGCCGATTCGCGGCCGAGGCGCAGGTGCTCGTCTTCGCCGAGAGTGCCGGCCAGTATCAGGTAGGCCAGGATGGCCTGCTCCTGCTGCCACCACGCCTTTCGGTCGTGGTTGACGAAGCGGCGCACCTGCTGCCCGGGCGCAAGCCTGCGCTCCACGAGGTCGTACCAGCCGCCGCGCTGCTGGTCGCTTCCGACGGCGGGCATGACCTCGGCGATCTTCCTCGCCAGCTTGACATAGGCGTCGTTGGGGCGAACGTTGTTGATGCGCATCAGGTTCCAGGCGATCTTGAGGTTGTGGCCGACCACGGCGCTGTCCTGCTGCCACTTGTAGTGGTGGTCGTGACTCCAATCCTCGTGGAAACGCTCCTGGACGAAGGGGCTGTTATCGTAGTCGGGGAACCGAGCGGCGATCGTGTCGCCCGTGGCGGCGAGGAAGTCCTCGAGGTCCTTGCGGCCCGTGGCCAGCAGCGCGTTGATCAGGTACGCGGGCGCGTGGTCGCCGACCGAGTTCCAGTTCTTCCGGGCCCGGTTGTGTCCCAGCGTGTTTGACCGCGGGTCGAGCGACACCGGGTCGAGATGAGAGAAGTAGCCGCCCTGTTCGGGGTCGCGGAAGAAGCGCTCGAACAGGGCGACGGTCTTGTCGATGTCGTCGAGGATGCGAGGGTCGCCGGTCACCCGGTACGTCTGGGTCGGGCCGGCGAGCGCGTAGATCTGCTCATACATCGGGATGGCGTCGAAATCGTCGCCGAACTCCGATGCCAGGACTTGGCGCTGCCCGTTTTGCGAGACGTCCACGCCATGGAACCAGTAGACGATGCCTTCGTCCTCGCGCACCCCGCGCATGTTCTCGCGCAGGTGCAGGGTCCCCGCCTCCGCCGCTTCGAGGAAGCGGTCCTCCCCGGTGAGTAGGTAGGCGGTAGCAAGCCCGTACACCAGGCGCGAGATGGTGTCGGTTTCCTGCTTAAAGTCCGGCGCGATGTAGTCGGGGGTGTGGGTGCCGGCCAGGGTCAGCTTGGTCCGGTAGTTGTGCCAGTCGTAGTTGCCGTCCGGGAATTGGCCCCGCAGGTAGAAATCGGCCACCGCGCGGACCTGGTTGACCCACCAGTCGGCCTCTTCGAACAAATACTCCCTGTCCGGCAGGCCGGGAAACACGATCGACTTCACCTCGAAGCGGTGCTGGTCGCCCTCCGGATAGAAGATGCCGTAGGCGAACAGGTACCGCCCCGGGTAGAGCATGTCGGCGAGTTGCCCGGTGACGTCCCGGTAGTCTTCCCCGAAATTGCGGATGGCGTTCGCCCACGTGTTGGAGGTCAGGTAGGCGAGGCAGTCACGGTCATCGGTTGTCCGCAGGACGAAGGAGTTCTCGTCTTCGTCATAGCTGACCACATAGCCGGCGATAGTGTCCGAAAACGTGAACTGCAACATGTCAGTCATGTGAAACCTCTTGGGAGATAAGGATAACGACACTGCGGTCGCCGGCGTGATAGGTGGGGGACTCGGCGGGGACTTCGTCGCCCGGATCGAGAATGTCGTCAGGGGACGGCAGCGCCGTATCGACCGCGCGGACCCATCGCCTGCCCGGAATGCTCGGAAGCTCGAAATCGACGCTCTCCCAGAACATGTTGAGGATGACGTGTAGGTCGTCGTCGTCACCGAGGCCGCCGAGGGTAAACGAGAGCGTTCGGGAGTAGGCGTAGTTCCACCCGGGATCGTCCAGCTCGCAGCCATGCCAGGACACGTCGGGCAACCCGCGCTCGTTGACCCGGCTGTCGAAGAACTCGGGCTGGCGGAATGTGGCGAACCGCTTTCGCAGAGCGATCATCTTGCGCCAGAAGCGGACCACGTCGGCGTGGCGCTCGGCGAGCTCCCAGTCGACCCAGCTAAGTTCATTGTCCTGGCAGTAGGCGTTGTTGTTGCCCGACTGTGTCCTGCGGAATTCATCGCCTGCGACGAACATCGGCACGCCGCGGCTGAGTAACAGGATCGCGGCGAAGTTTCGTATCTGCCGTTCGCGGAGCCGCTCGATCTCGGGATCCTCCGTGGGCCCTTCAATGCCGTAGTTCCAGCTATTGTTGTCGTCAGAGCCGTCGCGGTTGTTTTCGCCGTTGGCCTCGTTGTGCTTGTGGTCGTAGCTCACCAGGTCGTTGAGCGTGAAGCCGTCGTGGCAGGTGATGAAGTTGACGCTGTTGATCGGCGTCTCACCGGACGGGCCGAACAGGTCGCTACTACCGGCGATGCGGGTCGCGAGGGTCGCGACGAGCCCGGGGTCGGACTTGACGAACTTGCGCACGCAGTCGCGGAAAGGGCCGTTCCACTGTGGCCAACGTTCGCCGGGGAACCGGCCCACTTCGTAGAGGCCGCCGGCGTCCCAGGCCTCGGCGATCATCTTGGTGTTCCACAGGATCTGGGACAGCTCGATGTTCCACAGCACCGGCGGCACCGCCATTTCGGCGCCGTCGGGGCCACGGGAAAGCACCGAGCCGAGGTCGAAACGGAAGCCGTCGACATGATGCTCGGTCACCCAGTACTCGAGGCATTCGACGATGTACTTGGTGACCACCGGGTGGTTGGCGTTGAAGCTGTTGCCGCATCCGGAGAAGTCCATGTAGTACTGAGAGTCGTTGCGCGAGAGCATGTAGTAGGCCTCGTTGGCCTGACCCCGGAAGCTGATGGTCGGGCCGTTCTGATTACCTTCGCTGGTGTGGTTGAACACGACGTCGAGGATCACCTCGATGCCGGCCCGGTGCAGCGCCTTGATCATGTCCCGGAACTCGTCCAGATGGGTGCCCAAATGCGGGGAAACGCAGTAGGACGACTGCGGTGCCCAGTGGCCGTAGGGGTCATATCCCCAGTAGTTGGTGAGCAGCTGACCCATTGGCCCGACGCGCAGGATCTGCGTATGGTCGAAGTCGAAGACCGGCAGCAACTCGATCGCCGTGATCCCCAGAGATTTGAGGTAAGGGATCTTCTCGATGATGCCGCGGAATGTTCCCGGGTGCCGCACTTTTGACGACGGCGACTTGGTGAAGCCCCGGACATGCGCCTCGTAGATGACCGTCTCGGACAGCGGGATGTTCAGTGGGCGGTCGCCCTCCCAGTCGTAGGTCGTCGGGTCGATCACCACGCTCCGCATCGATGTGGCGACGTTGTCCTGCGGCCCGACGGCGCTTGCCCGATCCCACAAGTCGTCGACGTTGCCGAGCGCGTAGGGGTCGATCAGCACCTTGTTGTGATTGAAGCGAAGCCCAGTGCCGGTGGGCTCGAAGAGCCCGTCCATACGATAGGCATAGACCTGGCCCTGACCCACACCGGCCACATGGCAGTGCCAGAAATGAAAGCTCTTGTGGTCTCGCGCATTCAGCACGATTTCGTGAGCGGGGGTCCTCGCCCGGTGAGAAGCGAAGAGCAGCAGCGTGACGCTGGTCGCGTGCTCGGAGTAGACGGAGAAGTTGACGCCGGTCGGAGTGGAGGTGGCGCCGAGCGGCTGGGCGACGCCAACAGTTACCTCGATGTTCTCCTTGGATGTGTGCGGCCCGGGATGTGCGCTCGTCGCGGTTGCGGTTCCGTGGCTGTGCTGGCCATGCCGAGTAGACGTCACGACCGCACCACCTTCCGCCGCGCCTCTGACCGTTGGCCGGCGCTCGGTCGTTGTCGTTGTAGAACTGCCGAAATCTCGGAAGTGTGCACCATCTCACCCCAACCGCTGTGCGCCGTACTATATCGGGGCCGTTCCGCCGACAGGGGCGGATCGGCAATTATTCCCGAGCTGTTTGCCGCGGGCGGGCCTGTTCGGCCCGAATTCCAGGACAGGTGTGGTGCAAGACGTGCACAGTGATTCATCATGTCGCTTGAGCGAGCAGGGTTGCGGCCGATGCGCAATTCCGGAGCGCTCACCTAATCGATGGGCTGCGAACGACGGGCAAGGCACAACGAACTTCCGGGAAGGCACTAGTCATGAGTCAGAAAACTGGACGGTTCGTCGTGCTGGAACAGTTCGTCGCCGACGGCTTCGACTACATGTTCGGCAACCCTGGCACCGTCGAGCAGGGCTTCCTCGACGCGCTGGACGCTTATCCGCAGCTGCAGTACGTCCTTGCCTTGCAAGAATCCGTGGCCGTCCTGATGGCCGACGGCTATGCCCGTGCCGCGCGCAAGCCGGCGCTGGTGCAGATTCACAGCACGCCAGGGCTCGGCAACGCCCTGGGCGCGCTCTACCAGGCCAAGCGCGGCCACGCGCCGCTGGTCGTCATCGGTGGTGACGCGGGCGTCAAGTACCAGGCGATGGATTCGCAGATGGCCGGCGATCTGGTGGCGATGGCCGCGCCCTTCACGAAATATTCCACGATGGTGCTGGAGCCCTCGTCGCTGTTGCGTGTCCTGCGGCGCGCGATCAAGATCGCCACCACGCCGCCGATGGGTCCGGTGTATGTCTGTCTGCCGATGGACGTCCTCGATGCGCCCGCCATCGAAGACGTGGCGCCGACCCCGGTGCTGTCGACCCGGGTGGTCCCCGAGGCCGCTGCCATCCGCGAGGCCGCGGTGCTGCTGGCGGCCGCGGACAAGCCCACGGTCTTCGTCGGCGACGGCGTCGCCTTCTCGGGTGCGCAACCGGAGTTGGCGCGAGTGGCTGAGCTACTGGGGGCCGAGGTCTGGGAGGTAGACGCCGGCGAGCTGAACATCGATCACACCCATCCGCTCTACCGCGGCGGCACCGGTCACATGTTCGGTTACCAGAGCTTGCCGATCACCACCAAGGGGGACGTGAATCTGGTGTGCGGCACCTACATGGTCAACGAGGTCTTTCCGGAACTGGGCCCCATCTTTGCCGAGGGCGCTCAGGTGATCCACATTGACCTGAACGCCTACGAGATCGCCAAGTGTCATCCTGTGACGGTCGGGTTGGTCAGCGATCCCAAGTTGACGCTCGGCTTGCTGGCGGCTGCGCTCGAAGAGTTGCTGACGCCGGCTCAGAGGACCGCGGCGGCGGCGCGGGCGAAAGACATCGAGCAGGCCCGAGCCGATGAGCTCACCGCCCTGCGCGAACAGGATCGCAAGAACCGCGACCGTGTGCCCATGCACCTCGCCCGCTTCATCGAGGAGCTTGTGCCGCGGCTCCCCGGGGACGCGATCATCTTCGACGAAGCGCTGACGTGTTCTCCGGACATCACCCGGCACTGGGTGCCGCGTACGCCGGGACAGTATTTCCTGACCCGCGGCGGTTCGCTGGGCGTGGGCATTCCCGGCTCGATCGGAGCGAAATTCGCCAACCCTGACAAGACGGTGATCGGCTTCACCGGTGACGGCGGCAGCATGTATACGATCCAGGCGCTCTGGACGGCAGCCCGGCACAACCTGGATGTCAAATTCGTCATCTGCAACAACGGCTCTTATCGGCTGCTGCAAGTGAACATCGAGGCGTACTGGAAGGAGCGGCAGTACACTGCTCACGACTACCCGTTCTGTTTTGACCTATCGCAACCGCCGATCCACTTCGTGGGTCTCGCCGAGGCGATGGGCGTCCCGGGCGCGCGGATCGAAAGACCCGATCAGATCGGCCCGGCGCTAGACAAAGCGCTGTCGCACAGGGGTCCGTTTCTGCTTGATGTAGTGGTCGAGGGCAACGTCAGGCCGGAAATGGTCGGCATGCACTGCGGGCAGTAGCACTTAACAAAATCGCCTTCGAGTAATCCCACGTGAGGAGTCAACCGTGATTCACCAGCTGATTTTCGCTCACCCCAAGCCCGGAATGAGCGAATCCGACTTCCAGCGCTACTGGAAGGAAGTTCACGCTGTCAAATACGCCAGCAAAATCCCGCAGATAAAGAAGTACATGATCGACTGCCGCATCCCCTTTGGGCCGGAACCGGCAGACCCGCTCTGGAGCGGGGTTGCGGAGATCTTTCTGGAGAACGAGCAAGAGCAACTCGCGAGTCTGCAGTCGAAAGAGTTCCTCGAAGGGGCACGGTTGGACGAACCTAACTGGGCTGCGTTCTGGCGGACCATCGTGCTTGACACCGCCGACCACGTCCTGCTCCCGGGCCCGGCGTTCACCGCCCCGTCAACGATGGTGAAAATCATCGGCTTGGCCAAACGCAAGGAAGGGATGCCGTTGGCGGAGTTCCGCCGTTACAGCCTGGAAACACATGCAGCCAAGGACCTGAAGCTGCCGGGCCTGCGCCGTTACTACCAATGCCACGTCAACGACGGAGCCTACGCCCTGGGTGAAGCTTTCCTGGATTCCGCCAGCATCCTGTGGTTCGACAACGTCGAAGCCATTGCGACGATGATGGAGTCGCCGGAATTCGCCGAAGCCGCCGCCGACATGGTCAACTTCATCAACCCGAAATATGCACACATGATGGTGACGGACGAAACCTGGATCATCGGGCCCGAACCGCGCTGATCCCGACAGAGTCGACATGAACCAAATGTCCGCCATGAACGCTCCGGCGGCATTGCCGGGCGTCCTCCGTTTTGCCGGTAGCCGGTCGGGTTGGAGCCTGTCCGGCTAAAGACATTCGGCTGCAACGTCTTCGCGCTTCTGTGAGCGGGACGATGATCGACGGCCCCGGGTATCGCCGTAATTGATGGGCCTGCAACGCCGCCCTGGCGCCGGGTTCTGCCAATAGACCCCGACGTCGAC
>NZ_JBKQQD010000374.1:0-3049 GCF_052144515.1 Mycobacterium sp.
ATGGCTTACCTCACGCGGTGTTGCCGTGTTGCGACAGGTAGGCACCCGATGCCGTGCACCACGGCACCGGCTAGCCACGCTCGGAGAACTCTTGGTCGATCTCCGGTAATGAGAAACGACGCGAATAGGGTTGCCGCGCGGGCCGTTTGGGCTGCACCTGAATTCGCCGCGGACCAGCTGGTCGGTCATTGCGTGTTGTCGGGAACGATGCGAACGCCGGTGACGATCTCGGGTGATGGGCGATCACGGTGTCCCTCTGAGCCTGGAACACGCAGGCACACCAGGACTTCGGGTTCGTCTGTGTCTTCGCCGTCGTGTTCCTCGGCTTCGCCATCGCCGGCTTCGGGCGGCCTGAGTAGTCGAAGGTGGTCAGAAGATATGGTGACCTTGGGCCCTGACCTCCCCGGAGTTTGGGGTGTCACGATGATCAGCGGAACGGAAGGAGAGAGTTCGCATGGTCGCTGTCATCATCATTGTGGTCGTCGTCGTCATTCTGCTGGGAGGTGGCGTCCTCGCGTTCAACGGTATGGTCCGCCGCCGCAATCGAACCCAGGAGGCGTGGTCGGAGATCGACGTCGAGCTCAAGCGCCGCCATGATCTGATCCCCAACCTGGTCGAGACGGTCAAGGGCTATGCATCCCATGAGCGCGAGACTTTCGAGGCCGTCACCGAGGCGCGTGCCGGTGCCGTCCGCGCTGGCGAGACAGGTGACCCAGCGAAGATCGGTCAGGCCGAGAATGCCCTGACCCAGACGTTGCGTTCGTTGTTCGCGGTGGCGGAGAACTATCCGCAGCTGCGCGCCGTGGAGAGCTTCCTTCAACTCCAAGAGCAGCTCACCGCCGCCGAGGACAAGCTCGAGTACGCGCGTCGCTATTACAACACCAGCGCCCGGGACTACAACATTGCGCTGCAGACGTTCCCGCGCAACCTGCTGGCGGCTACGTTCGGCTTTCACGCGGTGAGTTTCTTCGAGACCGACGAGGCCGAGCGCGAGGTACCCCAGGTGAGCTTTACCGCGCCTCCAGGTGCGCCTACGCCTCCTGTCGGCCCCGGTTCGGAGAGTTCCGCTTCTCCGGCGTCGTGATCGGACGGGTCCGTGTACGAGCAGATCGCCCGTAACAAGCGGCGGGCTGCCGCCTGCGTGGTGTTGTTCTTCGTGGTGTGGGTCGGCATCGGGGCGGTGGTCGGATGGCTGTGGTCAGCCGCGTCCCAATCGCCGCCGGCGGCACCCACTGACACCAGTGGAGACATCGTCGTTGGCGTCGTGGCGGCCGCCCTGTTCGCCCTGGCCGGAATCGCCTTCTCGCTCACCTCTGGCACCCGCTTGGTGCTGGCGGTCTCGGGCGCCCAGCCGGCCGACCCCTACCGCTACCGCCAGCTACACAACATCGTCGAAGCCTTGGCCATAGGCGACGGCCTGCCCAAGCCCGAGGTCTACGTGATCGACGACCCCTCTCCCAACGCCTTCGCCACCGGCACTAGCCCTAAGCACGCGGCCATTACAGCCACGACGGGTCTGTTATCGATCATGAACCGCGAGGAACTCGAAGGGGTGATCGCCCACGAGATGAGCCACATCAAGAACTACGATGTGCGCCTGCTGCTCATCGTGAGCACGCTCATCGGCATGGCCGGGCTGCTGGCCAGCCTGTTGTGGCGCTCCGTCTTCTTCATGCGCTCGCCGGGGCGCCAGGGCGTAAAAATGATGCTGGTCGTCTTCGCCGCCGCAGCCCTGCTGGCCGTGGTGGCAGTCATATTCGGGCCCCTGGTACGCCTCGCCCTATCGCGCCGGCGGGAATCGCTGGCTGACGTCAGCGGCGTCGAACTGACCCGTAACCCCGTCGGGCTGACCCACGCACTGCAGAAGCTCCAAGCCAACGACCAGCCCTTCGCCAAGTTCAACCACGCCACCGCGGCCATGTGCATCGACGACCCGCTCCAACACCACGAGAGCTGGTTCCACCACCTCTACGACACTCACCCACCCATCGCCGAACGCATCGCCGTGCTCCAACAGATCGAGCACGGACAAGCCGCCTAATCTTATTCGGCTGGATGCCCTGTCCGGCGACCCGACTCGTCGCTGACAGCTTTTGACCCTCGCTGCTGGAAGGTGGCCCGCGAGCACGCTGACGATTATCGGTGAAAATGGACGACATACGAGGCTCTCAAAACTCTGTGTCGGAATCACCCTGAATGCCGAGGGCTCCTTGCGGAGTGTCCAACCGCCTATCCTTAGAGCACCCCGCAAACGCTGGGGCCGGGATCGGCGGAGGGTCGGATGACGGCCATTGCAGCGTGCCGCACATGTGGCAGCGAGCCGCGTGAGGGCGCTCGATTCTGTGACGGCTGTGGTGCGCCAGTCCAAGAAGCCGATGCCCGTGCGGAGTACAAGCAGGTAACCGTCCTGTTCGCCGATGTGGTGCATTCGATGGATCTTGCTTCGGCTGTCGGTGCGGAGCGGCTGCGGGAGATCATGTCCGGGCTGGTCGACCGGGCCGCCGCTGTGGTGAAACGGTATGGCGGGACGGTGGACAAGTTCACCGGTGACGGGATCATGGCAGTGTTCGGCGCGCCGGTGGCTTTGGAGGACCACGCTTTTCGCGCCTGCTTGGCTGCCTTGGACATCCAGTCGGAGGCAGCCAAACTCGCCAAAGAGGTCGAAGCGCGCGACGGCATCGCATTGCAGCTGCGGGTGGGACTTAACTCCGGGCAGGTGATCGCCGGGGAGATCGGCACCACGGCAACCGGGTACACCGCGATCGGAGACCAGGTCGGGATGGCGCAGCGGATGGAATCGGTGGCTCCACCCGGTGGGGTGATGCTCAGCGCGTCCACCGCTCGATTGGTTGATGGCGCTGTGACTCTGGGTCAACCGGAACTGGTCCACATCAAGGGCACGGATCAACCCGTGGCCGCCCCGCAGCTGGTGGGCGTGTCAGACCGGGATCGTCCTGTCGGAGGTGCTGAAGCGGCTCTGGTGGGCCGACACTGGGAGATGGCTGCTGTCGAAGGTTTACTGAAGCGTGCCATCAACGGCCAGGGTGCG
>NZ_JBKQQD010000375.1:0-24888 GCF_052144515.1 Mycobacterium sp.
GGAGCGCACCAACCCCCACACCGCCGCACCCGCCAAATCCGTGACATCCTCACCGGCCAGACCCACCGCGCCGTGAGTCAGCACGACCAGCACGCCAGATCCATCGCCGGCCAGCCACGACTGCAACACCCCCAACGCCTCATGCGTAGCCGCATACACCGACCCCACCACGCCGTCGGTTCCCGAGCCCGGCTCCCACACCACCATGCCGTCACCGGCGATATCATTGGGCCCCAACGACACCGGCGACCACACCACATCCAACAGCCCACCGCCGGTGCGGCGAGCCGGCGCCGATAGTTGCGCCTTTGAGACTGGGCGAAGCACCAACTCCCGCACCGACAAAATCGGCAGGCCTGTCCCGTCGGCCAATTCGACCGATACCGCCCCGCTGCCGGCCGGTGCGATCCGGACCCGCGCCCGCGACGCCCCCGCGGCGTGCAGACACACTCCTTGCCAGGAAAACGGCAACATCGTCTCGGCCTGCGCGGCATCCGCTGCAGAAGCCTCTTCCGAGGCCAGCCCCATCGCGTGCAACGCCGCGTCCACCAGCACCGGATGAATACCGAAGCCGCTAACTTTCACGCCAGCGGCCTCCGGCACGGCGACCTCGGCGAATACCTCGTCTCCGTGCCGCCACAGCGCCCGCAGACCCTGAAATGCCGGGCCGTATTCATAGCCTCGCGCGGCCAGTCGTTCGTAGCCGTCGGTCACATCCACCGCCGTCGCCCCTACTGGCGGCCACACCGACAAATCGGCGGCCGGCGCGGGCGATACCGTGCTCAGCACGCCCTCGGCGTGCAGTATCCATTCCGAATCAGACTGGCTACCAAGGGAATAAACCGACACGGTCCGTCGTCCGGAACCATCTGCAGTGCCCACCACCACCTGCACCTGAACCCCGTCGGCCGCCGGTAACAGCAGCGGCGACGACAACGTCAGCTCCTCCACCACAGAGCAATCGACCTGATCACCAGCCCGCAATGCCAACTCGACGAAGCCCGCACCGGGGAACAGCACGATCCCGGCCACCGCGTGATCGGTCAACCACGGCTGAGCAACCACCGATAACCGGCCGGTCAGCACCACCCCACCCGAATCGGGCCGCTCCACCACCGCACCCAGCAAGCCGTGCTCGGCCCCTACCAGCCCCAAACCACCAAGATCGCCATCGCCAATTCCTAACGGCAGCAACCAAAACCGCCGCCGCTGGAAGGCATACGTTGGCAACGGGACCTGATGGCCACCCTCGAATGCCGCCCGCCAATCCACGGCCACGCCCGCAATGTGGGCCTGACCCACCGACAGCCAGAACCTGCCCAGCCCACCGTCATCGCGGCCTAGTGAGGGAATGGCGAAAGCCTCGACGGGATTCCCGTCGGCCAGGGTCTCCTCGATCCCGGCGATCAGCACCGGATGCGGACTGGATTCGATGAACACCCGGTACCCGGCGTCGCGCGCGCTGCATACCGCCTGCTCGAACTGCACTGTGCGCCGGATGCTTTGGTGCCAGTAGCCGGCGTCCATGCCTGCGGTGTCCATGAGTTCACCGGTGACCGTTGAGAACAAGGCCACCGACGACGAATGCGGCTCGATGCCGGCCAGCGCCTGAACAAGGGGCTCACGAATCGCGTCGACCTGTGCGGAGTGGGAGGCATAGTCGACATCGATCCGGCGGGCACGCACGTTGTCGGCCTCGCAACGCCGCACCAATTCCTCCAGGGCGCCTACCTCACCGGAGACGACCACTGCTGAAACGCCGTTGACCGCAGCGATGTTCAGCCGCTCGCCCCACTGCGCCAACAACTCCTGGGCCTGTGACTGCCCGCAGGCAAGCGAGACCATGCCCCCAGCGCCCGACAACCGCACCAGCAGCCGGCTTCGCAGCGCCACCACCCGGGCGGCGTCCTCGAGCGAGAGTGCTCCCGCCACATAGGCCGCCGCGATCTCACCCTGCGAATGGCCGATCACCGCGTCGGGGAGCACGCCCAGTGAGCGCCACAATTCGGCCAGCGACACCATCACCGCCCACAGCACGGGCTGCACCACATCCACCCGATCGAGCCCTGGGGCACCCGCCACGCCGCGGATGACATCGATCAAGGACCACTCCACGTGCTCGCCGAGCGCCTTGTCGCAGCGCTGCATGTGGTCGCCGAATACCTTCGAGGTGTCGAGTAACTGGGTTCCCATACCGACCCATTGCGAGCCTTGGCCGGGAAACACAAACAACGTCTTGCCCACGGCTCGAGCACGCCCCACCACCGTATTCGCGCCCGGCTCACCGGCGGCCAACCCGGCCAACCCGGCCAGCTGCTGCTCGCGGTCGGCGCCGACGACCACCGCCCGATGGTCAAACACCGACCGCGTCGACGCCAGCGACCACCCCACGTCGGCCGCACCGAGATCCGGGTCGGCCCCCACGTGGGCCAACAACCGTTCCGCCTGACCCGCCAAGGCCTCGGCCGAACGCGCAGACAGCACCCACGGAACAATCGGCATGTCGCTATCGCCGGCAGCACCAACGCTTTCCAGCGCCGGAACTTCTTCCAGGATCACATGCGCATTCGTCCCGCTGATGCCGAATCCGGACACCGCCGCTCGACGCGGCCTGTCCCGCGCCGGCCACGCCCGCGGCTCGGTCAACAACGACACCGCCCCCGCCGACCAATCCACTTGCGGCGTGGGCACATCCACGTGCAACGTCTTGGGCATCACCCCATGGCGCATTGCCTGCACCATCTTGATCACGCCGGCCACGCCCGCCGCCGCCGACGTATGACCCATGTTCGATTTGATCGACCCCAACCACAACGGCTGATCGGCCGGCCGATCCTGTCCGTAGGTCGCCAAAAGTGCTTGGGCCTCGATGGGGTCCCCCAATGTGGTGCCCGTCCCGTGGCCCTCGACCAGATCGACCTCCGCCGCAGTGAGCCGCGCATTGGCCAGCGCGGCCCGGATCACCCGCTGCTGCGCCGGCCCATTGGGGGTTGCCAGCCCGTTCGAGGCACCGTCCTGATTGACCGCCGAACCGCGCACCACCGCCAACACCGGATGCCCCAACCGCTGCGCGTCAGCCAGGCGCTCCACGACCAGCGCCCCGACACCCTCCGAAAAGCCGGTTCCATCGGCGGCGCCCGCGTACGCCTTGGACCGCCCGTCAGCAGACAACCCGCGCTGTCGACTGAACTCCACAAACATCGCCGGGGTGGCCATCACCGTCACCCCGCCGACCAGTGCCAAATCGCATTCACCCGACCGCAACGAGCGCGCCGCTAAATGCAATGCCACCAACGACGACGAACACGCCGTATCCACCGACACCGCCGCGCCCTCCAGCCCCAGCGAATACGCCACCCGTCCGGACGCCACACTCAGCGTCGAGCCGCGCAACCCATATCTCTCCAGATCGCCGGGCACCCGGCCCTGGCCCCCATACGAACCGTGGAACACCCCGGCGAACACACCCGTCAACGAACCCCGCAGGGTCAACGGATCGATCCCGGCACGCTCCAGCGCTTCCCACGACACTTCCAGCAACAAGCGCTGCTGCGGATCCATCGCCAGCGCCTCGCTGGGCGCGATGCCAAAGAACGCGGCGTCGAAATCGGCGGCATCCGCCAAGAACCCGCCGCAGCGGGTGTACGACTTGCCTATCGCATCTGGATCGGGATCAAACAGGCCACCCAGATCCCAGCCACGGTCGGCCGGAAAATCCGACACCACATCACGGCCCTCGGCCACCATCTCCCACAAGGCCTGCGGCGAATCCACACCGCCCGGGTACCGGCACGCCATCCCCACCACCGCGATCGGCTCGGTAGCTAAGGCCAGATACTCGCGGTTCTCGCGCTTCAGCCGTTCGTTTTCCTTCAGAGATTTACGGAGGGCCTTGATCAGCTCGTCTTGCGTGCTGTTCATACGAGCCGGCCTTTCACGGATGACAGACCCGCGATAGTCATGGCGATATTGCCCCAACGGCCGCTCACGGCCCGTGGATGCAGAATATCGGCTGCTGAATTCGGGCTATTCGCCCCGTCCACCACGCATTGTGCCTTTCGTGAACCCCCACCAAACTGTTGTCGTCGCATCGCCGTCACTCTCAAGGCGATGCGTTACGGCACGAACGGAAGTCCACGGGCGCGCTATAGCCTCAGTGCCAGCGCAGCAACACGAGCTCGGAACAGAAGCCGGGACCCATCGCCAGCATCAGCCCCGGGCTTCCGCTGGGCGGTTTCTTAGCGATGGTGTCGCGGAGCACATGCAGTACCGAGGCCGACGAGAGGTTGCCGATCTCGCCCAGCGAGCGCCAGGTCAGCTCGAGCGCCTCCGGCGGCAGGCTGAGGCTCGCGGTGATCGCCTCGATGACCTTGGGGCCGCCCGGGTGGCTGACCCAGGCGCCGATGTCGGTGGTGCTCAGACCGTGCGCACCCAGAAACGTGGTGACGTCCTCGGCGATGTATTGCTCGACCACGGCAGCAACGTCCTTCGACAGCACCAGCTCGAACCCGGCGGCGCCGACGTCGTAACCCATCGTGCGCAGCGAGTCGGGGTAGAGATGGCTGCGCGAATCGATGATGGCGGGGCCGCCGGCATCGATCTGTTCTGCGCGCCGGTCGCCGACGGCCACCACCGCGGCTGCTCCGTCAGCAAACAGCGCGCTGCCGACCAGGCCCGCCAGGGACGGCTTGTATCCCGGATAGGTGAGTGAGCAGAGCTCGACCGAGATCAGCGCGGCGACGCTGTCCCGCGCGCCGCGTAGGTAGTCGTGCAGCCGGGCCACCCCCGCCGCTCCGGCCACACAGCCCAGGCCGAACAGCGGCACGCGGCGCACATCGTCACGCAGCCCGAGGCGCCCGGCGATCCGGGCGTCCACCGACGGCACGGCCAGGCCGGTGACCGTCGTCGTGATCAAGACATCGAGGTCCTTCGGTTGCAGACCCGCCTCGTCGAGCGCGCCTAACAGCGCCTCACAGCCAAGATCCACCGCTTTTTCGATGTAGATCCCGTTTGCTTCGCCGAAGTCGGTCAGCGTCGGATATCGATCTATCGGCAGAACGAGGTGGCGGCTATTGACCTTGGCGCTGGTGTGCAGCTGCCGAACTATGTCCTCGTAGTCCTCGAAACCCGGAATGCTGAGGAAAAGTTCGGTGAGTTCGCGCTGGGAATAGCGATAAGGGGGCAACGCACCAAACACACCTGCGACGACGCTCATTGGTGACACCCCTTGGTTACGAAGATCTAGCCCGAAAGGTTCAACCGATCGTTAGCTGACTGAAGTTTAGTCTGCGGGGAAGTGCCCGGCAAAGTCCGTGACTCAGCTAACAGGATGCTGCCGGAGCAGCCTGGCCTTCAGCTGCTCCACGTTTGTCTGGACCCCAACCAATTGGCCGGAAACCCGATGTGGCGCCGTGCCGCCCCGGGAGTCGCGCGACGACACCGAGCCCTCGATCGTCAGCACATCGCGCACCGCCGGCGTCAGGTCGGTGCTGATGGCAGCCAGCTCGTCGTCGGTCAGCTCTTCGAGCCCGACGCCGCGCGCCTCGGCAACGCGCACCGCGGCGCCGGCGGCCTCGTGCGCGGAGCGAAACGGGACGCCCTGACGAACGAGCCACTCGGCGATATCGGTGGCCAGCGTGTAGCCGGCCGGAGCCAGCGCCGCCATCCGCTCGACGTTGAATGTCAGGCTGGCGACCAGCCCCGCCATCGCCGGCAGCAGCAGCTCCAGCTGGGCCACCGAATCGAACACGGGCTCCTTGTCCTCCTGCAGGTCGCGGTTGTAGGCCAGCGGCTGGGCCTTCAGCGTCGCCAACAGCCCCGCCAGGTTTCCGATCAACCGCCCGGACTTGCCGCGAGCCAGCTCGGCGATATCCGGATTCTTCTTCTGCGGCATGATCGAGCTTCCGGTGGACCACGAATCGTGCAAGGTCACGTAGCCGAATTCCGTCGAGCTCCAGATGATGATGTCCTCGGCAAGGCGCGACAAGTCGACGGCGATCATGGCGAACACGAACGCCGCCTCGGCGGCAAAATCCCGAGCTGCGGTCGCGTCGATGGAATTGTCGGCGGCGGCCGTGAAACCCAGATCCGCGGCGATCGCGTCCGGATCCAGGCCCAACGACGATCCGGCCAGCGCTCCGGCGCCGTAGGGGGACACCGCGGCGCGCTTGTCGAAGTCGACTATCCGGTCCACATCGCGCAGCAGCGGATGGGCGTGGGCCAGCAGATGGTGGGCCAGCAGGATCGGCTGGGCGGACTGCAGATGGGTCTTGCCGGGCATGATGGCCGTCGGGTGCGCGGCGGCCTGGGCGGCCAGCGCGCCGACCAGATCGAGCACACCGTCGGCGACCCGCCGCACCGCGTCGCGCAGCCACATCCGGAACAAGGTGGCCACCTGGTCGTTGCGCGACCGCCCGGCCCGCAAGCGGCCACCCAGATCCGGCCCGACCCGGTCGATCAGCCCGCGCTCGAGCGCGGCGTGCACGTCCTCGTCGGTGACCAGCGGGCCGAAGCTGCCGTCGGCGACGTCTTCGGCGAGGCTGTCAAGCCCGGCCAGCAGCCCGTCGCGCTGCTCTTCGGTGAGCAGCCCGGCCCGGAACAACACGATGGTGTGCGCCCGCGACGCGGTGATGTCATAAGGAGCCAGCACCCAGTCGAAGTGGGTGGACCGGCTCAGCGCGGCCAGCGCGTCGGACGGCCCGTCGGCGAACCGCCCACCCCACAGCGACCCCTCGCGAGTGCTCACTTCTGTGTGCCGAGCAGACGCAAAATCCCCGTTGCTCCCGGCATGTGGGGGGCGTTTGCGTCTGCTCGCCGAGAAACCGTCACCGCTGGTCCCGGCGGGACGCGATCTTCGACGACAAACCGTGCACGTAGACGAAGCCCTTCGCGGCCGACTGGTCGAAGCTGTCACCCTCGTCGTAGGTGGCCAGATTGAAGTCGTACAGCGATTCGGCGCTACGGCGGCCGTTCACCGCGATGTGGCCGCCGTGCAACACCATTCGCACCTCGCCGGACACGTGCTCCTGGGTCTTGGCGACGAAGCTCTCCAGAGCGACCTTCAGCGGCGAATACCACAGCCCGTCGTAAACCAGCTCGGCCCAGCGCTGGTCGGTCTGCCGTTTGAACCGGCCCAGTTCGCGCTCGAGGGTTACGTGCTCGAGTTCGGTGTGCGCGGTGATGAGCACCATGGCCCCAGGCGCCTCATAGATCTCGCGGCTCTTGATGCCCACCAGCCGGTCCTCGACCACATCGAGGCGCCCGACGCCCTGCGCGCCGGCGCGGGCGTTGAGCTCCTCGATGGCCTGCAGCATCGACACCGGCTTGCCGTCGATCGAGACCGGCACGCCTTTTTCGAAGCCGACGATGACCTCATCGGGCGTGCTCCAGTTGAGGGTGGGGTCCTCGGTGTAGGCGTAGATGTCTTTGGTGGGCGCGTTCCACAGGTGCTCCAGGAAGCCGGTCTCCACCGCGCGGCCCCAGACGTTCTGGTCGATCGAGAACGGCGAGCGCTTGGTGACGTTGATCGGGATGGCGTTCTCCTCGGCGAACGCGATCGCCTTCTCCCGCGTCCAGGCGTAGTCGCGAACCGGCGCCAGCACCTCCAAATCCGGTGCCAGCGACGCGAATCCGACCTCGAAGCGAACCTGGTCGTTGCCCTTGCCGGTGCAGCCGTGCGCGACGATGGTGCCGCCGTGCTCGCGGGCGGCCACGACCAGGTGCTTGGCGATCAGCGGCCGGCTGATCGCCGACACCAGCGGGTAGCGGTCCATGTACAGGGCGTTGTTCAAGACGGCGGGCAGGCAGTACCCCTCGGCGAACTCGTCGCGGGCGTCGACGACGACGGCGTCGACGGCGCCGCAGTCCAGCGCGCGCTGGCGCACCAGCTCCATGTCCTCGCCACCCTGGCCGAGGTCAATCGCCACCGCTACGACCTCACGGCCGGTCTCCTTGCCTATCCAGCTGATCGCCACCGAGGTGTCCAGACCGCCGGAATACGCCAGGATGACGCGTTCTGACATTGAGCAATCTCCTTACGTTATGTGAGGCTTTCCAGGGAGCTGGCCAGCTCAGCGCCGGTCATCGGCTCGCGGGCAGCCACGAAGACGGTGTCATCGCCGGCGATGGTGCCGACCACGTACGGTAGCGCCGCGCGATCGATCGCGCTGGCCAAATAGTGAGCTGCGCCGGGTGGAGTTCGCAGCACCGCGAGGTTTGCGCTGGAGTCCGCGGATACCAACAGCTCGTTCAGCAGGCGGGACAGTCGTGCGGTACCACCGGACACCCCGCGCACCGGGCTGCCGTCCTCGGGGACGACGTAAACCCCGACGCCGCCGTCGGCGCCGCGCAGCTTCACCGCGCCGAGCTCTTCGAGATCGCGCGACAGCGTGGCCTGGGTGACCTCGATGCCCTCGTCGGCCAGCAGCGCCGCCAATTCGCTTTGGCTGCGCACCGAGGCCGATGAGAGGATCGCCACGACGCGGGCCTGGCGGCCGGCACGGGTGGTGCTGACTTCGGGTACGGCTTTCGCATTTCCGCTGGTCATCGGGACCGCTCCAATAGCCACGCCAGCAGCGCCTTCTGCGCGTGCAGCCGGTTTTCCGCCTCGTCCCAGATCGCGCTGGCCGGCCCGTCCATCACCTCGTCGGTGATCTCGTCCCCGCGGTGGGCCGGAAGGCAGTGCAGCACAATGGCTTCCGAGTCCGCCAGCCCCATAAGTCGTGCGTTGACCTGAAACGGCCGAAATGGCTTGACCCGGTCCAGCCCGTCGTCCTCCTGCCCCATCGACGTCCAGGTGTCGGTCACCAGGACGTCGGCGCCCGTGGCGGCCGCGTCGGCGTCGGCGGTCACCGTCACCGAGCCGCCGGTGATTTTGGCGCGCTGCTCGGCGGCGGCCACCATCGCCGCGTCGGGCGCGAAACCGTCCGGGGCAGCGACGGTGACGTGGATGCCGGCGGTGACCCCGCCCAGCATCAGCGAGTGGGCCATGTTGTTGGCGCCGTCACCGAAGTAGGCCAGCCGTAAGCCGCGGAGTGCTCCCTTGCGTTCGGCGATGGTTTGCAGGTCGGCCAGCACCTGGCAAGGATGGAACTCGTCGGACAACGCGTTGACCACCGGCACGCTGGCGGTAGAGGCCATGGCGGTCAGCCGGTCTTGTCCGAATGTCCGCCAGACGATGGCTTCGACGAAGCGGGACAACACTTTTGCGGTGTCCTGCAAAGTCTCGTCGCGGCCCAGCTGGGTGCTGCGGCTGTCGACGACGACGGCGTGGCCGCCGAGCTGCGCGATACCCACCTCGAACGAGAACCGGGTGCGGGTGGAGTTCTTGTCGAAGAGGACCGCGACTCCGCGCGGCCCCTCGAGGGGACGACGGCTGAACGGGTCCTTCTTCAGTTCGGCAGCCAGCTCGAGGATTTCGGCCTGTTCGGTTGGCGACAAATCGTCGTCGCGCAGAAAGTGCCTGGTCATGCCTTTTCTCCCAGGCCAGCCCCGGCGACGTCGAGGATGCCCGGTAGGGCCGTGATGAAGTCGTCGATCTGGGCTTCGGTGATGATCAGCGGCGGCGCCAACCGGATGACGTCGGGTGCGGCGGCGTTGACCAGGAATCCGGCGTCGCGCGCGGCCGCCTCGGTGTCCTTGGCATGAGGCGCGGTCAGCACCATGCCCCACAGCAGTCCGCGGCCACGCACATGGTCGATCAGTGGGTGGCCGAGCGATTCGATGCCGTGACGCACCGACTTACCCAACACCTCGGCGTGCCGCACCAGGTCCTCGTCCGCCAGCACTCGCAACACCGCCAGTGCCGCCGCGGTGCACACTGGGTTGCCGCCGAAGGTGCTGCCGTGCAGACCGGGCGTCAGTAACTCCGCGGCCGGCCCGACGGCCACGCACGCCCCGATCGGCAGTCCCCCGCCCAGCCCCTTGGCCAGGGTCACCACATCCGGGGTGATGCCGTCGTGCTGGTGGGCGAAAAAGGCGCCGGTGCGACCCATTCCGGTCTGCACCTCGTCGAGCACCAGCAAGGCGCCGTGTCGCGCCGTGATGTCCCGGGCGGTAGCAAGGTAGCCCTCGGGCGGGACGACGACACCGCTCTCCCCCATGATCGGTTCCAGGAATACCGCGGCGGTGTCGTCGTCCACCGCGGCAGCCAGCGCGTCGGCCTGGCCATAGGGCACATGCGTGACGTAGCCCGGCAGCGGCTGAAACGGCGCCTGCTTGGCCGGTTGACCGGTCAGCGCCAGCGAGCCCATCGTGCGGCCGTGGAAAGCTTCATGTGCGGCAACAAGTTTGGTGCGGCCGGTGAGCCGGGACAGCTTGAACGCCAGCTCGTTGGCCTCGGTGCCGGAGTTGCAGAAGAACACCCGCGTTTGCGTGTCGGCACCCAGCAAGGCGACCAGTTCTTCCGCGAGCGCGATACCGGGTTCGGTGGCATACAGATTGGAGGTGTGGCCCAGCGTCGACATCTGATGCGTGACGGCCTCGATGACGGCCGGGTGGCGATGGCCAAGAACATTGACCGCAATGCCGCCCAGCAAGTCCAGGTAGGTTTTGCCGTCCACGTCGGTGACCACAGCGCCGTCACCGCTGGCCAAAGCCACCGGTGGGGTGCCGTAGTTGTTCATCATCACGGCTTCCCACCGCTGCCGCATAGTGGCCGTGTTGCTCACGCAGATACCACCTTGGTGCCGGTGCCCGCGTCGGTGAACAGCTCCACCAACACGCAGTGTTTGACCCGCCCGTCGATGACGTGCGCGCTGGGCACGCCCGCCGTGACGGCCCGCAGGCACGCTTCGACCTTGGGGATCATGCCCGCCTCCAGCGTGGGTAGCAGTTGCGCCAGTGTGGCAGTGTCGATTTCGCTGACCAACGAATCCCGATCAGGCCAGCTGGTGTACAGGCCTTCGACATCGGTGAGCATCAATAGTTTTTCGGCTCCCAGAGCTTCGGCCAGCGCCGCCGCGGCGGTGTCGGCGTTGATGTTGTGCACCACACCGTCGGCATCCGGCGCGAGCGTCGACACCACCGGGATGCGGCGCGCCGAGATCAGATCGAGCAGTGCGGCGGTATTGACCTGGTCGACGTCTCCGACCAGGCCGATGTCGGTGGCCACGCCGTCGACGGTGACGCTGCGCCGCACGGCGGTGAACAGTTGCGCATCCTCGCCGGTGATGCCGACGGCGTAGGGTCCGTGCGCGTTGATCAGGTTGACCAGTTCGCGGCCCACCTGCCCGAACAGCACCATCCGCGCCACGTCGAGCACTTCCGGTGTGGTGACCCGGAAGCCGCCCTTGAAGTCGCCTTCGATGCCCAGCCGCCGCAGCATGGCGGTGATCTGTGGTCCGCCTCCGTGCACGACGACGGGGTGGATGCCGCAGTTGCGCAGAAACGCCATGTCGGCGGCGAACGCATGCCGCAGCGTGTCGTCGGTCATGGCGTTGCCGCCGTATTTGACCACGACGACCTTGCCGTGCAACTGCTTGAGCCAGGGCAGGGCTTCGGCCAGCACCTGCGCCTTGACCTGCGTGGGCAATGCTTCGACGTTCATGAGCTGTAGGCCGAATTCTCTTCGACGTAGGCGTGCGACAGGTCGGTGGTCCGGATCGCGGCCTGACCGGCGCCGAGGCGGAGGTCGACGGTGATGTCGATGTCGGGCGCCGAGAGGTCCACGTCGCGCGCGCCCGGGGCCCCGACTCCGTCGATGCATACCGTAGAACCGTTGAACGACACGGTGATTCGATCGGGGTCGAGGGTGACCGGCGCCATGCCGACGGCTGCGAGCACCCGGCCCCAGTTGGGATCGGACCCGAACACCGCGGTCTTGACCAGGCTGTCGCGGGCGATCACCCGGGCGGCGGCCAGCGCGTCGTCATCGGTGGCGGCGCCGGTGACGGTCACGGTGACGCGCTTGGTGACGCCCTCGGCGTCGGCTTGCAGCTGGGCGCACAGGTCATCGCAGACCTGCAGTACCGCGTCGTCGAGATCGGCCTGGGGCGGGGCGATCCCGCTGGCCCCCGACGCCAGCAGCAGCACGGTGTCGTTGGTGGAACAGCTGCCGTCGATGTCGAGTCGGTCGAGGGTGCGGGCGGTGGCGCGGCGCAGTGCCTGGTCGAGTGCTGCCGGCTCGGCGACCGCGTCGGTGGTGAGCACACACAGCATGGTGGCCAGTGACGGCGCCAGCATGCCCGCACCTTTGGCCATCCCGCCGACGGTCCAGTTGTTCTGATGGTGCAGCGCAACCTGTTTGGGCACGGTATCGGTGGTCATGATGGCGTGGGCGGCGTCCTCGCCGCCGCTCAGCCCGCCGGCCATCTCGTGCACGATCTCACGCACACCGGCGAGCACCTTGTCCATCGGCAGCCGGTCGCCGATCAGCCCGGTGGAACAGACGGCGACCTCGATGGCCCCGGTCTCGGTTCCCCAGTCCGACAACGCGGCGGCGACCGCTTCCGCGGTGGCGTGGGTGTCCTGGAAGCCGGCCGGCCCAGTGCACGCGTTGGCGCCGCCGGAGTTGAGGATGACCGCGCGCAGCTGACCGGTGGTCAGCACCTGTTGCGTCCAGAGCACCGGCGCCGCCTTGACCTTGTTGCGGGTCAGGACTCCGGCGGCCGCGTAATCGGGTCCTTCGTTGAAGACCAGGGCAAGGTCGCGAGCCCCCGAGGCCTTGATCCCGGCGGCGATGCCGGCGGCCCGAAAGCCCTCCGGGGCGGTGACGCCCTGCGCGCGCAACAACCTTGTGGCACCGGCTACTTCAGTCACGGCGCCACCCCGACCACCGAAAGGCCGTCGGTCTCGGGCCAGCCCAGCGCCAGGTTCATCGACTGCACCGCGGCGCCGCCCGTGCCCTTGACCAGGTTGTCGATCGCCGCGATCGCGACGAAGGTCTCGGCGGCCTCGTCCACGGCAACGGCGATGTGTGCCGCGTTGCTGCCGATCACCGCGCCGGTGCGGGGTAGCTGCCCCTCAGGCATCAGATAGACGAAAGGCTCTGCGTCATAAGCTTTTTCGTAGGCCGCCCGCAGCTGCGACAACGCCGACCGGGTGCGCGCGGTGCAGGTGGCCAAGATGCCGCGGGAAGTCGGGATGAGCACCGGGGTGAACGACACCGTGACGTCTCGGTCGGTGACAGTCCGCAGCCCCTGCGCGATCTCGGGGGTGTGCCGGTGGGCGCCAGCGATGTTGTAGGCCCGCGCCGACCCGATGACCTCCGACCCGAGCAGGTCGGTCTTGGCCGCGCGGCCGGCTCCGGAGGTGCCGCTGACAGCAACCACCGTGACGGCGGGTTCGACGAGGTCTTCGGCGATCGCGGGCAGCAGCGCCAGCAGTGCCGCGGTCGGGTAGCAACCGGGAACCGCGATACGGCGCGCGCCTTTCAGTCGCTCACGGGCGCCGGGTAACTCCGGCAGACCGTAGGGCCAGCTGCCGGCGTGTGGGGATCCGTAGAAGTGTTCCCATGCGGCGGCGTCTGTGAGCCGGAAGTCCGCGCCGCAGTCGATGATCAGGGTTTCCCGGCTCAGCTGTTCGGCCAGCGCAGCCGAGTGGCCGTGCGGCAGGCCGAGGAAGACCACCTCGTGGCCTTCGAGCACGGCCTGCTCGGTGCGTTCGAGCGTTCGCTCGGCCAACGGCGTCAGGTGCGGATGGTGCTCCGCGAGCGTGCTCCTGACGCTGGCCGCTGCGGTCACCGCACCGATCGTCAGCCGCCCGTCGGAATACGCCGGGTGCCCGAGCAGCAGCCTGAGGATCTCACCGCCCGCGTAGCCGCTGGCACCGGCAACCGCCACCTTTATCACGTCGGCCATTCGATCGATTCTGCATGGTTATGCAACAGTTTGCAAATACATGCTGCCGGGCTGGTGTCCGTCAACGACTACATCGTGGGCGGGTGTTTTCCGATTGCCTCCGCGAGCTGTTCGGGCGCCCAGTTCACCAGCGCGGGAACGATGCCACTGATCGGCGTGCCCCCGACGGGTACGGTGAACGTACCGGAACTGCCGAAGTTGACCACTGCGGTGTACGGGCTGGCGGGAGCGAGAATTCCATTGAACGGAAGGTTGATGGTCAGCGAGGTGTTGGCCGCCAGCGACACCGTTAAAGGCACTACCACTTGGCCATTGAGGAATCCGTCGGTGACGAGCTCGTAACTGAGACGGCCAAGAAGGGAGGCCGCGTTATGACGCTAGTTGTCACCGTTGACGAAATGGTTGTGTCCAGGAATGTGTTGACCACATTGGTGTAATTCTGCGCCATCTGCTGGGGGATGGGCGAGGCGGGCAATACGTTGGCGAGGTTCTGTCCCATCTGTCCGGGAATGGTGAGTATCGGTAGCAGGTCTCCCAACGTGCCCGTCGGCGTAATAAAGAAAAGCGCAGTGTGCGCTGACGACTAGAGGTGGATCTAGTTGCCGATTAACCCGCTTGCTGCTCTGATGTCACCCAGAGGAAGCAGAATCCCCCAGGGTCCGTTACCGGCTAAATCAAGAACGATTCGGTACGCTCAGCACCACATGCCCATTGATTACGCGGTACCCGACGACGGCCGGCCTAGACCCCTAGCGCTGCGGCAGCAGCATCCGCAGCCATCTTCACGTCACTAATACCCTGAGCAAACTCAGTACCGGCGCTCTGCAACGCAGCTAACCCAGGAGCAGCATCCTGCCCGGCCAACATCACGTCATTAACACCCTCAGCAAACTCAGCACTGGCGCGCTGCAGCTCAGTGATCCCAGCGACAGCATCCTGCCCGGCCAGCGCCAGGTCATGAACACCATGAACGAACTCAACAGCGGCGGTCCCTAGCAGACCAAGTCCACCCAAGGCGCTCGGAACAGCCAGCGCAATGGTGGCAGGATTAAAGAGCTCAGCAACGGCGCTCCCCAGCAGACCCAGGCCAGACGCCGCGCTCCCTCCGGCCATCACAATGTCATCAACACCTTGAACGAGCTCAGCGGCGGAGCTCTCCAAGTCAGTAAGCCCAGCAACAGCATCGGTCCCAGCCGCCACAAAGGCACCGCCAGCGTGAACAAGGTCGACAACGGCAGGTTGCAGCTCAGCAACTCCCACAAGAGCGGTCCGCCCAGCCATTATCAACTCACTTCCACCCTTAGCGAGCTCAGGCTCGGCGGCCTGCAGCGCGGCTGCAAGTCGCGCGGCGGCATCCTGTGCGGCCGCCACAACGCCACCGCTCGAGGCGGCCGGCGCGGCGCCCGCACCGGTGAGGATCGACGGGCGCCCTAACAGTCCTTGGGCAGGCGTATTCACCGCGTTCAGCAAATTGTTTTTAGCGTTGCCAACTTCGGTGCTGATATATGCACCCGCGCCGGCGTTCAACAAGTTGACAAACTCGTCATGAAACGCGGTCGCTTGGGCGCTGAGAACTTGATATTGCTGGCCGTAGGCGCCGAACATCGACGCGATCGCGGTCGATACCTCGTCCTCGGCAGCAGCCACCACTCCTGTCGTGGGCGCCGCGGCGGCCGCGGAAGACTCGCTCAGCGCCGAGCGAATACCCGCCAAATCTTGAGCAGCAGATTCAATCTGCTCCGGGGTCACACTCAGAAACGACATATCCAGTTCCCCTCGACTCACTACGGCTGTTACCCGACGGTAATTAAGGCACACTGACAATAATGAAATACCCACACGTCTTCGCGCGTGAAAACCAGCATTTTAAGTTAAATTTGGTCCGAATTAATTCCGGCGAACTTCGATGCCGTCTCCGTGGACGACTACGGTCCAAGTGCTTCCGCGAAGAACGCAGGCACATAGTTCACCACGGCGAAAACGACACCGCCGATGGGCGGGCCGGTGACTGTGACCGTGTTTATCAGCGGAAGACCAGGCACCGTCACCGACGCCGAAAGGGGCTCGACAGGAGCGAGAAGCCCGCCAAAGGGAATGTTGGCCGTCGCTGACAGTCCCGGCAACGGCAGGTCCAGAGATAGCGTGAATTGGCCATTGAGGAAGCCGTTGGCGATGTCGGCGGGAGCAGCGACGAGTGCAGCCATCGCCGCTTGCGAGTTCCCGGCTTGCATGGCGGCGGCAATTGCTGAAGCGCTATGTGCGGCCGCGATGGCTCCGTTGACCGGCGCACCTAAGGCATCAAGGATCAGCGTTTCCTGCAGCCCAAGCCCAATCCCGATCGATATGTTGGGCGGGGTCAAAGATACTCCGGATAGATATACCGGGGTGGTGAGCGCCTGGGTAACGGTCGCGAAGCCCTGCGCTAAGTCTACGGGGATGCTCAGGATCGGCAGCAGGTTTCCACTCTGAAGCGACGTGATGATCAGTTCGGGGTAGCCGGTGATCGCGTGGACCACGACAGGCACCGTGACGTTAGCGAAGGTATTGCCGATGCCTTCCAGGCTGGCCACCGTATCCGCGATGAGGTTTTGATAGGCGGGGGGTAGGCCCGTAATGGTGGGTATAGCGGCAGCGCGCATGACGCCGGACGTAATGGCACCGCCGGTGACGGTGGACCAAGCGACGCCGCCGCTGGCGCCTAAGCCGGCGTTCTGGCTGCCGGCGACCCCGGTGCCAGTACCGAGCAACGGGTGCCCCAGCAATGCCTGGCTGGGCGCATTCACCGCGTTGACCAGACTCTGCTGGGCGTTGGCGACCTCGGTGCTTACATACGAGTCCGCGCCAGCGTTCAACATACTCACGAACTGGCTGTGAAACGTCGCCGCTTGGGCGCTGAGGGCTTGATATTGCCGGGCGTGCGTGCCGAACATCGCCGTGATGGCCAGCGACACCTCATCAAGGCCCGGGGCTAGCACCCCGGTCGTGGGGGCCGCCGCCGCCGCATTGACCGAGGTCAGCTCCGAGCCAATGCCCTCCAAGTCGGCAGCCGCCTGGCCCACAAATTCCGGCGCGACGGTCACAAAAGACATAGCCCATCTCCCCTCGACACATCACAGCGATCACCCGGTGATCGCCCGGTGCTCATTGAGAACGGTAGGTGTACTGGTGCGCAATAACTCTGTAGATGAAATCGTCAGAGCCGGCTATGTGTTACATCGGCGCTGATGTATGCGCTGCCGCCCGCGTTCAACAAGATGACGAACTGCTCATTAAGCGCCGCTGCTCCTCGGCTCACTTTGACGGTGACCAGTGCTCACCCGATCAATATGAGACCCACTCCACCCGCTGCTCAGCGCTTTAGGCGCGCAGAACCGCACCCGCCCGCTCGGCAGCGCACCGCACGGCGGCGTCGCGAGCAGCAGTAGCGTCGTCTTCGGTCAGCGTGCGATCCGGCGCGCGGAACCGCAACGCGAACGTCAGCGACTTGCGATCCTCGCCGATCTGCGGACCGGTGAAGACGTCGAACAATTGAATGTCCTCGAGCAGTCCGCCGGCACCCTCGCGAACGGCATCCTCCACCGCCTGGGCGGGCACATCCGCGGACACCACCAGGCTGACGTCCTGGAACACCGCCGGGAACGGTGACACCCTGGGCGCCGGCAATGCCTCGACGATCGGAATCGCGTCGAGGTTCAGTTCGATCGCGCAGGTGCCTTTCGGTAGGCCCGAGCGTTCGATTACGGCAGGGTGCAGCTGCCCTGCATGACCGACGGACGTCTCCCCGACGAGCACCTCCGCGCATCGACCCGGGTGCCACGGCAGGTACTGGGCCGCCCGCAGAATCACGTCGACTCCGCTGGCGCGCGCGATGATTCGCACCGCCTCGAAAGCGTCGGCGGCTTCGACTCGGCGGCCGGGACCCCACGGGCCAAGCGGTTCACGCAGCCCGGCCAACACCGCGGCGACGTGCTGCGGTTGCCGGGGCAAGGACGCGTCCAGCACGGCGATCTCGGCATCGGTCGGCCGGCGGTCGACGGGGATGAGCCCGACACCGCGGGTCTGCTCGGTCGGCCGCACCACCTGCGCGAGGGCGAACAGCGCGACATCGACGAGACCTCGAGATACGTTGCGCCCCAAGGCTTCCAGCAGAGCCGGTAGCAGCGTGGTGGCCAGCTGCGGACGATCGGCCTCCAAAGGGTTGAGCACGTGCGTCATCACACGTCGCGGGTCGTCGGCCGGCAGTCCCCACAGGTCGAAGACACCGGCGGGCAGAAACGGTGTCGGCAGGATCTCGACGTAGCCCGACTGCGCCAGCGATTTGCCGATCGCACGGCTGCGCTTTTGTGCCGCGGTGAGGCCGGCGCCCGCGGGTGCCAGTGGCAGCACCGACGGGACCACCTCGAGGCCCTCCAGCCGCAGTACTTCCTCGACCAGATCGGCGGGCTGCAGCAGATCGGGTCGCCAACTCGGCGGCGTGACGATCAGGGTGTCGCCGTTGGCGATCACTTGGGCACCGATCTGGGTGAGCCGCCTGGCGGTCGTGCCCGGCGCATACGCCACCCCGGCGACGCGGTCCGGCAGGTCGGTGTCGATCCGGATCTGCGGCAGCGACCAGTCATCGCGCGGCGGCTCGCCGCGCCAGTCGGTCAGGGTCGGCGCCACCGCTCCCCCGGCGATGTCGGCGAGCAGCGCGGCGCAGCGATCCAGGGCGGCCACCGAAACGGCCGCGTCCACCGCGCGCTCGTAGCGTCGCGCGGCCTCGCTGGGCAGGTGCAGCCGGCGTTGGGTGCGCGATACCGCCGCCGCGTCCCACACCGCGGCCTCCAGCAGCACGTCGGTGGAATCGGCGCGCACCTCGGTGCTGGCGGCGCCCATCACCCCGCCGATCGCCGCGGTCGCGACGTCATCGACGATCAGCACATCAGCCGGGTCGAGCTTGCGTTCAATGTCGTCGAGGGTGACGACGGTCTCGCCCGGATGGGCGAACCGCACCGCGAAGGCCCCCGTGATGCGGTTGCGGTCGTGGGCATGCATCGGGTGACCCAGTTCCAGCATCACGTAGTTGGTCACATCCACGGCCGGGGAGGTCGCGCGGATTCCCGACAGCAGCAGCCGGCGTTGCAGCCACCACGGCGACACGGCGGCGGGGTTGATCCCGGTGACCGGGCGCAGCGCAAAGCGCCGCACACCCGTGTCGGGGTCCACCGTCAACGGCCAGGCCTCCCCGTCGACCGGTAATGGCTTGATGACCTGGTTGGATGCCGGGTCGACGAAGTCCAGGTCATAGGCGCACGCGATCTCGCGGGCCAGGCCGCGCACCGACATGCAGTAGCCGCGGTCGGGCGTGATGGCCAAATGGAACACCACATCGTCGAGCCCGAGCACGGCGGCGCCGTCGGCGCCGGGTTCGGCGGTCCCCGGTGGCAGCACCAGGATCCCGGAATGGTCTGCGCCCAAACCAAGCTCGGCCGCCGAGCAGATCATGCCGTCGGAGGTGCGGCCGTAGGTCTTGCGCGACGCGATCGCAAAGCCCCCGGGCAAGGTTGCGCCGGGCAATGCCACCACAACCAGATCACCAACGACGAAATTGGTTGCACCGCAGACCATCTCGCGCTGCTGCGATTCACCGACTTCGACCAGGCACGCCCTGATCGGCTTCTTGAAACCGGTGAGCTCCTCGATCTCGGCCACCCGCCCCACCGCGAGCGGGCCGTCGACGGGACCAACGGTGATCACCTCTTCGACCTCGTGGCCGATGCGCACCAGCGCCTGCCCGACTTCGTCGGGTCCAACGTCCCAGCCCGGTGCGCCGGCTGAAATCACCTCGCGCAGCCAGCTGTACGGGAGGCGCATCAGGCACCCACCCCGAACGGCAAGGAGAATCGAATGTCCCCTTCGACCATGTCGCGCATGTCGGGAATGCCGTTGCGGAACTGCAGGGTTCGCTCCAGACCCATGCCGAACGCGAAGCCGGAGTAGACCTCCGGGTCAATTCCCGCGGCCCGCAACACGTTTGGGTGCACCATTCCGCAGCCGCCCCACTCCACCCAGTCGGCGCCGCCCTTCTTGTTGGCGAACCACACGTCCACCTCGGCGGAGGGTTCGGTGAACGGGAAGAAGTGTGGCCGGATGCGGGTGCGCGCCAACGGCCCGAACTCGGCACGCGCGAAGGCGTCCAGCGTTCCGCGCAGGTGTGCCATGGACAGGCCGCGATCTACAGCCAAGCCCTCGACCTGGTGGAAGACCGGCGTGTGGGTGGCGTCGAGTTCGTCGGTGCGGAAGGTGCGGCCGATCGAGATGATGTAGACGGGCAGCTCGCGCTCGAGCAGGGTGCGCACCTGCACCGGTGAGGTATGAGTGCGCAGCAGCTGCCGGGAACCCTCGGGCGCGATGTAGAAGGTGTCCTGCTCGCTGCGCGCCGGGTGGTCGGGCGGGAAGTTGAGGGCGTCGAAGTTGAACTGCTCGGTCTCGACCTCAGGCCCCTCGGCCAGTTCCCAGCCCATCGCGATGAACGTGTCGGCGATGTGCTCGGCCAATATCGTGATCGGGTGCCGGGCGCCGGTCGGCTGGCGAGTCGACGGCAGCGTCACGTCGATGCGTTCGGCGACCAGCACCGCCGCATCGCGTTGGTCACGCAGGACCGCCAGCCGTTCCTCATAGCCGCGTTGGACCTCGGCGCGCGCGGTGTTGACGCGCTTGCCGGCGTCCGCGCGGTCGGCCTTGGGCAGGGTGGCCAGCGCTTGTCGCGCCAGTGCCAAGGGCGAGCGGTCACCTAGCTGCTCGGTCTTGACGCGCGCCAGGGCGTCGAGATCGTCCGCAAGCGTGACGGCCTGCTGGGCGGCGCTGACCGCCTTGGCCAACGCTTCCGGCGATAGATCGACGGTGTGATCACCCACGCGGCGACACTCTCCTAGCTGACCGGGCTGTTCGGTCCGCTCGCATCGTCGCGAAGCGGCACTCACTCGATTGCGCGCAGCACGGATGTGGCGCAAGTGCCGATCATCATAAGTGATCAGATGCCTGCCGCTTGGCGCGCTTCCGCGCGTGGCGGGGTCGACGCGACGCTCAGCCGGTCAGTACCGGCTGCGCAGCGACGGGGATGGCCGCCGAGGGCGCCGTGCGCGCCCTGGTCAGCCGGACAAGCTGGTGGACCGCCACAGCGCCCAGCAGGCCGAACGCCGGCGCGGCGGCCATGGTCGCCCAGTGGTGGGCCAGCACCAGGAACCCAAACCCTGAGGAAGCCAGCAGCATCAGAAAGCGCACCGGTGTCCAGTGGATCGGTCCGCGGAACTGGGCAGACACTAGGACTCCGAGGATCACGGCGATGGTGTGTCCTGCATCGGTGAAATCGCCACCAACGACGGCGGAGGCCATGGCCGCAAAGACCCACCAACCGACCCACGCCGGGCGCCAGCGCCGCGGAATCGCCGCCGTCAGCGCTCCGAGCACCGCGAGGGCGCCATAGCTCATCCCGACGTCACTGGCCCGGGTGATCGACAACGGCAGCCAGCCGAACTCCACCGCGGCCGCAAGGGCACCGACCACGACCAGCGTCGCGCCGATATGGCCGACGACAAATGCCACCATCAGCCGGATGCTGCGCAAATGCAGCTCCGCGAGCGCGAGCAGGCACGCCAGAAAGGGCATCCAGAAGTAGAGCGGACCGGCGTCGACGACGAAGGCGCTGTCCAACAATGTCCCTAGATGCCCACGCGCCAGGTTGTGCAGGTTTGTGCTGGCGTGCTGAATGACCAGCTCACGCGTGTGCGGATCCAGCGACAGGATCGCAAAGCTCACCGCGCCGGCTATCGCGACATAACCCACGGTGAAGCGGACCCGGGCGAGCCGAGCCAGGATTTCGTAAATCATTAACATCCACTATGCCTGTGGATTGTTTCAACCGTTTCAACGGTAGGTAAGAACTCCCTACGAATCCTGAGGCGATATATCGCCAAGTCACGCGGGGTACCGGTCAGTTTGCTGGCAAACACGGGTTTACGTGCGCGCTTGGCGACGACGCCTAGTGCGTCCAGTTCACTTCGCGGTATCAGGTCCAGCGTCGAACTCGACACCATGACGCCACCTTTGGTGGCGCGTTCCATCACCCGGGCCGCGATGTTGACGTCGACACCGAGCCAATCGGCGGCGAGCCGCTGTGGCCGACCGGTGTGAATCCCAACCCGCATTCGGGGTGTATATCCATCCACCTCAACGTTTTTCATCGCCTCCTGGGCGGCCAGCACGGCCCCGACGGCGACCGTCGGATTGCGGAACACTGCCATGATTCCGTCTCCCAGCCGTTTGACGATGTGCCCGCCGGCGTCGAGCAGCGGCGGCTCGACAGCCCGCGCCACTTGACGCAGCAACGCGAGGGTCGCGTCGTCGCCCGCTTCCAGTGACCACGTCGAGAAGCCGACGAGGTCGGTGAACACCAGCGTCACCTCGGGGTTTGCTGGCTGTCGGGAAACCGCTTCGGTCAACGCCTGCCAAACCTGCAGCACGCTCAGGCTGACCTCCCGCGATGCCGCATTGCGATCACCCAGCAGCCGGTCGGCGGCTCGTGCAGCTGCACGCGGACCTCCTTCACCGGCAGTCGACAGCGGGTCGCCGAATTCTGGATCGCCGGGCAATAGCCGCCGCGCCCGCCGGATGAACGCGACGACCCCCGGACTGTGATTGGTGCTGCGCAGCCACTGTGCTGCGTTGTGCACCGGAGAACGTCGCGGCGGCTCCAGCGCAGCCGGAGTTGCTTTGGTTTCTTGGGCTTCCTTGGGCTCACCGGCCTGCTGGTCGCGAGGCCCGACTTCCACCTCGCAAGGGTAGGTGGTTTGTGCAGAACCAGGCAACGACGACCGCCGCGTCTGTGTCACATCTCGCAACGACGACTGACCAGGCGCAAGCGCCGGTGCTACAACTTGAGGGTCACACTTCGTCTTCCGAAGCCGGACCGAGGAGCCCCGAGACGGGGATGTTGACCCCCAACGACGAGTGTCCCGAGCCCGCCGACGCCGCTATCGACTCCGAGGTCGTCTCTTGGCCAGCCAGGAAGGCTTTCACGGCGTTGCTGGGAGTGTGCGGAGGCGCATTGACGGCCGCCACCGGGCGCCCGCTGGAGAGCGCGTTGCTGATTGCCGCGCTACTGCTTTGCAGCGCGGTCGCCGAGGTGAGGTACGGACCTATCGCGTCGACGCCGAGCGACACCTCCGAAGGCACGACTAGTGATCCCGAGGTGAGCGAGACCGCTCCTGTTGCGAGGCCTACCGTGCCAGTCAGCGTCAGCTTGACCGGACCCAATGGATTGTCGGTATTGGGGAAGCTGACCGGTTCGGTTTCCCCTGTGCCGGCGGCCGGAACGCCACCGGCGACGACCGCCGGACTGCCGGTGCCGCCGACCGTGCCGGCGATCCCTGTCCCGGTCCCCATCAATGAGTGTCCCAACAGCGCCTGGGCGGGTGAGTTCACGGCGTTGAGCAAACTCTGCTCGGCGTTGGCGGCCTCGGTATTCAGGTACTGACTCGCGCCGGAGTTCAGCGCTCCCACGAACTGCGCGTGAAAATCCGCCACTTGGGCGCTGACCGTTTGATATTCGAGTGCGTGCGTGCCGAGCACCGCGGTGATGGCCGCCGACACTTGATCCATGGCCGGGGGGCGATCCCGGTCGTCGAGGGTGCCGCGGCCGCGTTGGCCGCGCTGAGTGCCGAGCGAATGCCGTCTAAATCCCCGGCCGCCGAGGCCACCATCTCCGGCGTGACGTTTACAAATGACACAGCCCGTCTCCTTCGACTGACCACAAATCACTTGACAACGCACCGAGGACGAAAAGTCTACTGGCGAGTAAGTCAACTTGTGGTTGAAATGGATTCCGGCGCTGCCTGTCCCGGCCGCCAGGCAAGCTGCCGTCTACCCGATCCCGCCGGGAAACGGCCTGATCACGCCCCTGCGTCGTCGTTGTGGACACTCAATAACAGCATCTCCGGCGGCAGCCGAAATCGTAGACAACGTACGTTGTCAAGTTTATCGTGAGCGCAATCAGAAGTAGGAGGCCGCGATGACTACGACAGGAACATCCGAGACATCCGCCGATCCGCTCGGACCAAATTCACTCACCTGGAAGTATTTCGGCGACCTGCGCACCGGAATGATGGGTGTGTGGATCGGCGCGATCCAGAACATGTATCCGGAGTTGGGCGCCGGTGTCGAAGATCATTCGATCCTGCTGCGCGAACCGTTGCAGCGAGTGGCCCGCTCCGTTTACCCGATCATGGGCGTGGTCTACGACGGCGACCGGGCCGCCCACACCGGCCAGCAGATCAAGGGCTACCACCGCACCATCAAAGGTGTCGACGCCCAGGGGCGTCGCTATCACGCCCTCAATCCGGAGACGTTCTACTGGGCGCACGCGACGTTCTTCATGCTCGTCATCAAGGTGGCCGAGTACTTCTGCGGCGGGTTGACCGAGGCCGAGATGCGTCAGCTTTTCGACGAGCACGTGCAGTGGTACCGGATGTACGGGATGAGCATGCGGCCGGTGCCCAAGTCCTGGGAGGAATTTCAGGACTATTGGGAGCGCGTCGGCCGTGAGGAGCTGGAGATCAACCAGGCGACCCTGGACATCTTCCAGTGGCAGCTGTCGAGTTATCGCAGTTCAAACCCTATTAGCCGGTTACGACGTCTCAAACGTGCGACATATGTGCGACATGATTGCCACGCTGGACCTTGTGGCCGTGTCCCCCGCCCATGACGTGATCGGGATGCTCGTCACCCAGCGGGCCGGGGCCATACGACCCGTAGGAACGATTCCGAAGCATTGCAGCACTCCCGAAAGATCAAGCCTCCGTAAAGGGAGGCGCTCTTGCCGTCGCCGGTTGGTGCGTGCCCCTCGAGGCTCTTGTCTCGGAGTTACTCGTGAGTAACACTGACCGGTAACCGCGCCGTCGGGGCGCCGTCGCGCGATCCGCGCAACCGGGTCAAAAAGGAGAACCGTCATGGCGCACGACACCACCCGCCAGGCCGAGCTCGAGGCCCGCAAGATCGCCGAGTCCGGTCGCCAGACTGAGTGGAGCCTCCCGTCGTTCGGCAAGGAGCTGTACCT
>NZ_JBKQQD010000376.1:0-12190 GCF_052144515.1 Mycobacterium sp.
GTCGAAGCGTCTACCACTGCCACATCCTCGACCACGAAGACCTTGGCATGATGGCGACCGTCAATGTCAATACCTGATGCCGCCAACTCATTGTCCGATCTCGCAATGCCAAGGCACGAATCTGAGCTGCCTTTTCGCACAGGTATCACGCCCCCAACGCAACCGTGTTGATGAGCCGTAGGGCTATTATTTGGCGGCATCCAGAGTAATTGTCAATACCTGTGGATCAAGATCTTTGAGGCGGCTTCCTGGGTGGTCTTGTCATCGGGGCGTTCGATGAGGTTGCCGTTCTTGAAGCGGGCGTCGGCGCGGACGAGCGCGACCGGGTGTGGCGCGTTCATGGCGTGCCAGCGTGCCGCCGGGTCGTGCAGGCCCGCGGCGCCGCCAGCTTGCCTAGGTCCTGATTGAACACCGTGCGACCGCAGTCGATGGTGGTGCAGCGGTAGCGGGGCACCGCCACCCGCAGCACCAGTGGGTAGCCTGCCACCGGTAGATCGGTCAACGGGCGAGTGACGGTGTCGCGGTAGCGGCCCTCACCTCCGCAGCCCGGGCATCGCGGATCCCGTGCCACCGGTGTGCAGAAGATGGTCGTCGACTCCTCATCAATGGCGGCGTCGGTGATCGTCACGCCCAACTCGATGGTGCGCATGATCGTGTCGGCGACAACAGACGGCGGGCAGGCAGTAGCCTCAGGCAAGGGTCACCTCGGTGGTGTGGTGAAGCGTGTGTAGGAGCTTGCATCGTCACCCACCGAGGCCCCACCTCATCGAAACGACACGAACCCGCTTGCCGCGATATCGCCGATCTCAGGTGCACTCTCGATTACGAAGAGCCACTAAAGTCCTCGGCCCGTGCTGATAAGCGGCGAGCGAGCGTGGCCAGCTCGCATACCCGAAGATGCCACGTCGCCGGCTGGAAACGCCTCCAGATTGGGCCCGACTGAACCGCCCCGCTCGAAAATGCAACCACTGTCTGTCGCAGCGCGGACTTGGGGTCGGTAGGCGAGTGCGTGTCGACGCGAACAGTCTGGTAACAAGGGACGAACGAGAACACCAATAGGCTTCCGCAGCAGTATTTTCCGAAGTGGACCGACCTATTGCGATGGGATGCTGAGGAGATCGACGCGGTCGCGATGGCGCTCAACAACTGACCTCGAAAGACACTCAGCTGGAAAACCCTCGCCGAAGCCCTCAACGACCATCTAATACCGGTTCAATCAGCCGGTGTGACGACGACTCATTGAACCTGGACAATACACATCCGCGCAACTGGCACGGTTCGCCGCGCGGCACAACCTGGCTCGCTCTCTCGGGGGTACCGGGGGGTGCTGGGATAACGCTCGGGCCGAATCCTTCTGGGCTACATTGAAAGTCGAGTTCTACGACCGCTAACTGTGGCCAACCAAAACAGTCGCCAAACTCGCCGTCGGCAACTGTATCGAGTGAGTGTACAACCGCCGCAGACGCCACTCAGCAATCAGTATGATCAGCCCGGTCGACTACGAAGGCCGACACACTCAGACGGCACAAACCGCCTGACCCTGTGTCCACCAAACGGGGTCAAGCCCACCTGGTCGGAACTCCGTCGGTGAGGCTTTGTTTCCTACGTTCAGCTGGGCTCGCGAAGTGGGAGGCCGGCAGCGCGATAGATCGCATCGATCACAGTCATGTTCTCGACCGCGTCGTTCGGCGTCGTCTTCACTGTTTCGCCGCGCAGCACTGCCGCGGCGAAAGCGTCGAGCTGGTAGGCGTAGGAGGTGCGGCGCGAGAAACGTTCCACACGTCTGCCATCGGCTGATCGCACGGAGAGCCGGTGGAAGAACTGGGGCATTACCGGATTGAGCACACGCAGCTCGCCGTGATCGCCAACCACCCTGGCGCTGATCTGTAGCAGATCCGACGACCACATCGCGCAGCGGACCCGGCCGGTGTGCCCACCCGGAAACCGCAACTCGGCCGTCATGGCCCGGTCGATCTGCGGATCGCGCAGTTTCGCCTGCGCCGAAACGACTTCCGGGGTTCCACCGCCGAACGTGCGGGCCATATGGACCGCATAACACCCGGCGTCCATCGTCGCGCCACCGGCGAGCGAGTAGTTATAGCGGATGTCGGAGAACTTCAGCAGGGGGTAGCACAAAGTTGCCTCCACCCGCTCGAGCTTCCCCAGTTCGCCCGCGGCAATGATCTGCTCGATTCGCAAAGCCAGCGGATGGTAGCGGTAATGGAACGCCTCCATCACGACCCGGTCCGACTTCGCGGCGAGTTCGGCGATCTCACGGGCTTCGGCGGCGTTGGCGGTGAACGGCTTTTCGCACAGCACGTGCTTACCGGTGGCCAGTGCGGCTCGGGTCCACCGGCCGTGCAAGCTGTTCGGCAGCGGATTGTAGATAGCGTCGAGGTCCGGATCGGCGATCAGCGTTTCGTAGCTTTCGTGCACCCGGGCGATGTCGTGTTTCGCAGCAAAGGCCTTCGCACGCCAGGTATCGCGCGCCGCCACCGCGGCGACTACAACCTCGGCGCTTCCCTTGGCCGGCTTGATGAGGGCCATCGGTGCGATTCGCGCTGCACCCAGCAGGCCGATCCGCAGCGCGTTGGCCTCGTTGGCAGTCACGAACGTGACGCTAGCACTCGTCACGGCTCGGTCGGTGACGCGAGAAGTCGGAAGCGACTCAACGACGTCTCGGTCTTGCGCTGGAAGACAAAGGCCTCCCCGGGATGCGACAGGTAGATCGGCCGACCCGTATAGCATTTCGGCCAATCTAATGGCGCGGGCGGCTGACGCTCCAGCGGTGCCGCTTTACTGCTGAGGGCGCAGGGATTCGACAAGGTCTGGGATCTGGCCGGCGGTGGCCAGCCGACCGGTGCGCGCAGCCTCGTGCAGCGGCCGCCACGCGGCGGCGATCAACGTCGCGATGATGGGTCAAGCGTCGGATTCGACGCGATCCGTCACCGGCGATCGACACGGTCGGCGGATACGCCACGACACACGCTGTCGGTGTGCTCGGCGTCGCCTGTGCTATCTGCGGAGTAGATGTATACGGTCGCCAATGCTCTCCTGCGAAAATAGCTAAGCCTCGATCCACGGACGTTCCGGACTGAGTGGGTCGGGGGCTGTTGATCTTGATTGTCGGGATGCGTGCGTGGGGTATCGGCTGGTCTGTCCAGCTTTTCCTGTGTGCTCCGGTCGGGCCTTTCGGCGGGGTGGTCAGGATGTCGCGGGCGGTGGTGGCGGGTGTTGGATTGTGTGGCACCACAGTTGAAGCCATGGTCGGCGCCAGGGCCAGTGAGTGGGCAGGTGCAGGACCGGGCGGCGTTGTGGCCGGGCCAGTCGGGCGGGAACGTTGATGATCTTGCGCCGCAGCGTCGATCCGCGTGCCCGGGCGTGCTGGTCGCCGGCGAGGATCCCAGCGGCGCGTAGCAGGTTGTGAGTGATCGCGGCGCACAGGATCCAGGCCGAATTGGCGCCGAAGCGGCCTGAGGGCAGATGCGCCAGCGGTCCGTCGATCAGGTCGGCGAACACGGTCTCGATGATGGCGTGTTGGCGATGGGTGATGTCGGCCTCGGCGACCGGCAGGTCGGTGTTGGTGAAGAACGGGTGGTAGCGCCAGACCGGGAACAGGGCATCGGGATAACAGGCGTCCTTGACCCGGCGCACCACCAGCCGGGCGGTGATCCACTCCTTGCCGGAAGCGAAAGCAGTGTAAGGGATTTCGGCGACCTCGGCATCAGAGATCCATCCACCGGTGTCGGGATCTTGGACGGCACCGGGATAGGACACCGGGCGTCGCCGGTTCCGGGGAGTCAAACATCCGGCAGTGGATCATCGAGAACGACCTGTTCGATGAATCATTCCCCTGCCGACCGACATGTTCTACAACACCGGCATCAGCACCTCTGCGGAAGCCCTGATATTGGTGAACCGCCGTCTGGGGCGCCGGTGGATTCGCACGGGGTGCAACTCAGTCGGCGACTTGATCACCGCCAGCCTCCGGGTGAACGTATTCAGGATCTGACTCGTCCCGCATAGACAGCCGCCACCTGCAGCAGACGTCATCCTTGCTGGTGCGCGGGGGTATCGCCAGGATCTCCACCTTCATGTTCGGGGTGTACATCTTGGCCGTCTCGATGATCGAGGCGGGGCACGTCACATGAGAGGCCTTCTCCGCAATATCGTGACGCCCCAACGCTTCCCATTGATCCACTGAAACGCATTTGTTGTAGGTCATGATGCCGACTTCGGGCTCCGGCATCTCAAACGTCAATTCGAAGGCCTTGCCGGGGAACGCCGACGCATCGATCTGAAGGTCTTTCATGAAGGCCTCGACCGTGCCGTCCCCGACCTTCATCCACCGGGCCTTGAGGTCGCGCACCGCCGGCAATACCTTTTCGCTCCACAGGTCCCACTGAAACTCGAACATCGCGTCAAGCCCGTAACGCATCACGATGTCGCCCGCCCACGCCTCGATGGCAGTCAGCAGATATTCGTGGCTACCCAGCACCAATCGCACCAGCCGGTCTTTGGGGTGGTCGATGTACTTCTGATCGGGTCTGAACGGGTTGATCGTCACCACGCCGCCGTCCTCACGCCGGGCCGCCACCTCGCGTTCGACTTCGGCGACGACCGCCTCGGCCTCGTCATCCGGGAGTCCCATCCATTCGTCGAGCATCCGGCGCAGTTGCGGTAGGACGATGTTTTGCCAAGCCTCCGACTGGATCTCGCGCATCAGATCGTGGCCGTACCGCGTGGCCACCTCGTCCGCCCATGCCTCGACGCACACTCGGTAATACTCGTCGCTCATGGCCAGCATGTTGACCAGGGCGTGATTGGAGAAGTCCGAGAACCTCAGATCGGCCTTGAACGGGCCGCTGTAGTCGGGCAGTTCCTGGCTCTCCTCGACCCTGATGTCCCCCCGCGTGTCGGGACCAATCGGCTTATGCGTGCCCGGCGGGTCGACCACTGGATATTTTTTGAAGTGCTCCAGATCGACGGGGATGTCCAACGGGCTCGCCGGCTGGTGCTCCTCGTAATCTGCGCCGACCTTGCGGACGTCAAGCACTTTCTGGACGCTTTCGTCGATTTCGGGCATTCTGGTACTCCTTCGCTGCGACCGGTTGGGACTGGGTAGCCGATCGGCTAGCGGTCAGGATAGTCGCTCGGCTGGGAAACCATCAAAGGTGAGGCGAGCGCCGGCTGGCTACGGCTGGGCACCGTGACGCTGGCCCTGGCGGTGCTGGCCGGCTTGGTGATCAATCGCCAGGCTACCTGGCTGACCGTGCTCCCAGTTTCTCTGACGCGGAGCAAGCAGCGGCGGCCTGTGGCGCCGGCACCGGATGCGGCCGCAACATGCCGTCACCGCGGTTCCCGCCGTCTCAATAACGAACCGCATTACAAGGCCTGCAACAAGGATGGTGCCCTAGTGACCACCGACTCCAAGGAACGACCGACGACCTCGAAGTCGGGAATGCCGAGTTGGCTCAAGCGAGTGATCATGTTCGCGATCCTCGGCGCTGTCCTCGTCATCGTGTATTTCATTCTGGCGGCGTTCCTCCCGCGTTGGTGGGCGGAGCGGATAGGCGAGCTGTCCGATAGAGGTTTCGCCCGGGGTATTACGTGGGGTCTGCTCTTCGGCGGACTGTGCACGCTGGTGCCGTTGCTGCAGGTGCTACTGGCCGTCCTGGTTTGGCACAAGCGCGGCGGGCGGGTCATCGCCGGCATCGCGACCCTTCTGGCGCTCCTGTTCGCGTTGCCGAATCTGATGACGCTCAGCGTCGTGCTCGGAGGCAACAGCGCCGCGCACGCGGGCCAACGGATCATGGACGTGGAGGCACCGGGATTCCGCGGCGCCTCCCTGGTCGGGGCGATCGTCGCGGCGCCGGTATTCGTTGGGGTGGTCGTGTTGACGATTCAGTACCGACGTCGCGGACGTCAGCTGGCGAAGGCACGCGCACAGTAGACGCCCGCTGCTGCGGGGCCGACCGCACCGATGTCGCACCATCCACGCAGCAGCCCTAAACGCTTCGTCATCGCTTGGCCCCGACGGTCGTCATGATTTTGCCCCCACTCGCGGGTAGCGCCTCGCTGGCTCAGCGGCGAAGCCGCCATGCGCAGTGGGCGCGCCGCGGCCGAGTGGTTCAGCTCCTCGGCGACCGCTACGAAGTAGCGCAAATGGAGCATCTCCATGCCGGTCTCAACTTGCCGGTCAATAACCTGCGGTCCGGGCATGGTCACCCGCGCAGCACCGAAGCGCGACGATCGAGCGCGGTCCGACGTCGAGTTGTGCGCCGGCTGTGCCCGTTCGTGCGGGATCGAACGTGTCACAGACGATGTCCCAACGGCGCCCTGAGGCGTCGGCGGGCACGGTGAACATCAGAGGTTCCCACCACGCGTTGACGAAGAACAGGAAGTCGTCATCGAGCAGTGGTGTGCCGGCGGCGTCGACGTCGGGGTCCGTTGAGCCGTCTATCCAAAGGGAGACGCTCCGCGCCACAGGGTCGGCCCAGTTCTGATCGGTCATTTCCGTCCCCGACACGGTGAACCAGCGCAAGTCCGCAGCGGCGGGACCGGTGAGGAAGCGCCGCCGTCGAAACACCGGATGACGGCGCCTCAACTCGATGAGATCCGTTGTGAACCGGAGCAAGTCGCGGTCGATCGTCGACCAGTCGAACCAGGTGATGTCGTTGTCCTGGCAGTACGCGTTGTTGTTGCCCCGCTGGGTGCGGCCGGCCTCGTCGCCGCCGAGCAACATCGGCACACCGGCCGAGAGCAACAGGGTCGCCAGAAAGGCCCGCTGCTGTCGCGCCCGCAACGCCCGCACGGCCGGATCCGTTGTCGGACCCTCGATCCCGCAATTCCAGGAGCGGTTGTCGTCGGTGCCGTCACGATTGCCCTCGCCGTTGGCTTCGTTGTGCTTGCCGTTGTAGGACACCAAATCGGCCAAGGTGAAGCCGTCATGCACGGTGACGAAGTTGACCGATGCGCTTGGGCGACGTCCCTCGCCACGCCCGCCGTAGATGTCGGCCGAACCGCACAGTCGCGACGCGAAGTCGCCCAGCATCCTGTCCTGGCTGCGCCACCAGTCGCGGGTGGTGTCGCGGAAGCGCCCGTTCCACTCGCTCCATAGCGGCGGGAAACGGCCGACGTCGTAGCTGTCCATTCGGCCGACGTCCCACGGCTCGGCGATCAGCTTCGCCTGCGAGATGAGCGGATCTTGGGCCACCAAATCAAAAAAGGCCGAGAACGGGTCGAAGCCACCCTCCTGCCGGCCTAGGGTCGGTGCCAGGTCGAAACGGAAGCCGTCGACGCCCATCTCGCCGAACCAATAGCGCAGCGAATCCATGATCATCCGCAGTGCCACAGGGTTTCCGGTGTTCATAGAATTACCGCACCCGGTGGTGTCGATGTAGCGGCCTGGGTCCTGCGGGTCGAGGCGGTAGTACGCGGCGTTGTCCAAGCCGCGGTAGCACATTGTGGGACCTCCGGGTCCGCCTTCGGCGGTGTGGTTGAACACCACGTCGAGCACAACCTCCAGTCCCGCCGCATGCAAGGTATCGACCATCGTGCGGAATTCCGCGACCTGGCCGCCGGGCCGGCCGGCGCGCACTGCCGCGGAGTAGCCGGCGTGCGGGGCGAAAAAGCCGATCGTGTTGTACCCCCAGTAGTTCGTCAGACCGCGCGCCACCAGGAATTCCTCGGGCACGTAGTGGTGGACCGGCAGCAGCTCCACCGCGGTGACACCGAGACGGATCAGGTGCTCAAGCGACGCGTCGTGCGCCAAACCGGCGTAGGTGCCGCGGAGTTCCGGTGGCACGCCGGGATGGGCGGCGGTGAATCCGCGCACGTGCACTTCGTAGACAATCGTGTCGGCGAGCGCGTGCTGTGGGCGGAATGCTGTCAGGGCGGGTGCGCCGGCGAGGACCACCCCGCGCGGCATGTGAGCGGCCGAGTCCAGCGGGCTGGGCGCGGATGGGTTATCTGTTGCGTGCCCGAGCAGTTCGGGCCCGAACCGCACCTGGCCCTCGATTGCGCGAACGTACGGGTCGAGCAGCAGCTTCGCGGCGTTGTAGCGCAGGCCGCGCGCGGGTTCGTAGGGCCCGCTGACGCGGAGACCGTAGAGCTGCCCTGGCCCTACCCCCGGGACAAACCCGTGCCAAACGTCGCCGTCGCGCTCCGGCAGATCCAGTCGTTCCTCGGCGCCGTCGGCGTCGAACAGGCACAGGGTCACCTGCTCGCCGTTCGACGACACCGCGAAGTTCGTACCGTGCGCGTCGGTGGTCGCGCCCAGAGGCGAGGACCAGCCGGGAAGAATTTTGTGGCTCATCGGGTCTTCTCCTCCATCGCGAGCCGCCTGGCGCGCATTCCGGAGTCGGCCGAAAGTAGCGACCCATGCCGCTCTCAGCCGCTCCGGTCACGGTTATGTTCCGAGCCTTTCAGAACTGAGCATGGTATGTCATCCGTCGCGCGGAGACGTTGCGTAAATGGGTGCGCCAGGCCGAGGTCGACGCCGGTGATGCGGAGGGTGTGCCGAGCGAGACCGCGCTGGAGCTGCGGGAACTGCGCCGCAAGTGCCGCGAGCTTGAGTCGACGATCGAAATCCTGAAGGCCGCAACGAGTTTCTTCGCGCGGGAGTGCGACCCGCTACACCGCTGATCGGTACATTCATCGACGAACACCGTGACCGGTTCGGGGTCGCACCGATCTGCCGCGCGCTGGGCGTGCATGGTGTGCAGATCGCCCCGCGCACCTACTGGGCGCACCGGTCGGCGGCACCGTCGAAACGGGCCCTGTGGGACACCACGATCACCGAGATCCTCGCCGGCGTCTACGAACCCGACAGGGACGGCAAACGCCCGCCGGAATCGCTGTACGGCTATCTGAAGATGTGGGCGCACCTGCGCCGCCAGGGCATCCCGGTAGCCCGTTGCAAGGTGGAGCGGATCATGCGGGTCAACGGCTGGCGCGGGGCCACCCGGGCCCGCCGGGTGCGCACCACGATCGTTGATCCGGCAGCGGCTCGGGCGCCGGATCTGGTGCGGCGGCGCTTCGGTGTCATCGCCCCGAACCGGCTGCTCGTGGCGGACTTCACGTACGTGCCGATGGCCGGCGGCGGGTTCGGTTACACCGCGTTCGTGATCGACGCCTACGCCGGGTTGATCCCCGGCTGGGAATGCTCGCTGTCGAAACAGACGGCGTTCGTCGAACGCGCGATCCGCGCCGCGGCGATGCGTCGGGCCCGGGAAGGGCACCCGCTGACCGGTGAGACGATCCATCACTCAGACGCCGCCCAATACACCGCAATACATTTCACCGAGACACTGATGCTGGCCGGGCTGATCCCGTCAATCGGCACCGTCGGGGACGCCCTCGATAACGCGTTGGCCGAAACTACGATTGGGCTGTACAAGACCGAGTGCGTGCGCGAGGGGTCGCCGTTCCGGAACGGGCCGCTGAGCACCCTGGCCGACCTCGAAGAGATCACCTCGGCGTGGGTGCACTGGTACAACACGAGCAGGCTGATGCACCGTCTCAGGCGCCGTCCACCTGCAGAAGCCGAAGCCGAGTACTACGCTCACCTCGAGGTCGGACAGCACACCGATCACACATAACGAAGTGTGGCCAGGACGTAATTGTTTCAACCGCCAGGGAAGACACGACCAATGAGGTGAATAAGCGTGGCTGTCTACCAACTACACAGAGACGGCTCGATTTGGCAATACACCGGTCCGCCCGGTAGCGGTTGGCAGGAACTCGACAACAATGTCGCCACGAACGATATCGTCGCCGATGGCGCGCATCTTTACCAGCTGCACCGTGATGGCTCCATTTGGCAGTACACCGGTCCCCCCTTAGCGGGTTGGCAAGAACTCGACAACAACCCACAGTGTCGCGCTCTAGCGGCCAGTGGAGGGCGCCTCTATCAACTACACAGCGACGGTTCGATCTGGCAGTACACGGGTCCGCCGATGGCCGGGTGGATACAGCTAGATACCAACCCGCTGACAACGGCGATTGTCGCCGACGGCGGCGATCTCTATCAGCTCCACAATGACGGTTCGATTTGGCAATACACCGGTCCACCCGTTAGCGGTTGGGTGCAGCTCGACACAAATCCGCGGACTACCGCTATTGCTGCAAGTGCCGGCCACCTGTACCAGCTTCACAATGACGGCTCGGTCTTTAAGTACACTGGCCCGCCCGTCAGCGGTTGGGTGGAACTCGACACCAACCCGCGGACAACAGCAATTGTCGCTACCGACACTGACCTCTACCAACTTCACAACGATGGCTCCATCTGGCAGTACACCGGTCCACCCGTTAGCGGTTGGGTGCAGCTCGACACCAACCCGCGGACAACAGCGATCGTGGCGGCCGGCCCATACCTCTACCAGCTCCATAACGATGGCTCCATCTTTCAGTTCACAGGGCCCCCTATCACCGGTTGGCTCGAGATTGATGCGAATCCTCAAGGATCAGCCATCGCCGCAGGCACGGACTCACGACGTGGTACCGCCTACGTCGCTGGGGCTGCCGTCCGGGATGTCACCCCGACGCCTGCGATGATTGCGGCAGGAAACATTTGGCTCTGGGGTTACGGGGACCGGACGCGGGCCTGCACAGGGGTACGAGAGCCGCTAACGACACGAGCTGTCGCCGTGCGCGACGAAGACGGTACGACCGTAGTGATCGCCACTATCGATGTCGGCGCGCTCGACCCGGCGTTCACCGACCGCGTCAAGACTCGGATAACGAACGAGTTCCCGGCACTGACTCCGGAATATGTGTGTCTCAATGTGTCACATACCCATGGAGCCCCTGCCGTGGTCCAGATTCCTACCTGGCAACTCGGGGTGGCAGACCCGGACACCGATTATCTCTCCCTCTTGGAGGACCAGGTTGCGGGCGTCATCTTGGACGCACTCGCAGTGATGCGTCCGGCCGGCCTGGGATGGGCGAGGGGAATTACCGACATCGGCTACGACCGGCACTTCGGTGAGCCCGGATTCTACGATTCGGTGCTGGATGTCGTCCAAGTGACGGGGGTGGACGGCGACTGCATCGCCGTACTGTTTGAAACCCCCTGCCATCCGGTCTGCTTGGGCGACGTAGATGAGGTCTATGCCGACTTTCCCGCGGCGGCTCGATCCGCGATCGAGGACAGGTACGGCGGAGTTGCGCTCTTCTTGCAAGGATATGCGGGCACGTGCAATCCCAGCTCAGACGACGATGCAGCGGCCGGCGACACCCTCGGGGCGGACGTCTTGGCCGTGCTCGCCGGCCCAGTCCAGAAGCTCACCGGGCCCATTGACGCTTGGATAACGTCCGTCGCGGTCCCGTTTCAGTCGCTGGCTCCACAGACCATTGAATCATGGAGTTCCTGGGCGCAAACGCAGCCGGATCTCAGTGATCCCACCTCATACAGCGCGCTCATCAGTCGCTGGACCAAGTACATGGATTCGCTGCAACCTGCTATTCCGTCCTCCCTCGTAACGCCTATTCAATGCCTCCGTATCGGAGCCGGCCTTACCGGATGGTACGTTCTGGCCAGCGGCCATGAGGTTGTCATGAACTTCGCACCCCAAATCCGGAACGCTCGACCGGACCTGGCCATAACCACAATTGGCTACTCCAACAGCCAATTGTCCTATCTGCCCTCGACGTACGTCCTCCTGAATCCGGATGAGCGCTCCGCCTTTCCGGCGCTCAGCTGCTCGGCCAACTACGAAGGTGCCTATTCCTTCCTATGGTATGGCCATCCGGGACCTATCACCGTGGAGGTGGACAACCTCTTTCTGAACGCCCATAGCAATCTCCTAAATGACGCACTTGACTAACCGATTCGGCGCGGCGGCTAGCCCGGATCTTTCGTACGGGTGATGTGGTGGCCTGACTGGTTTCGGATTGGCTTGTTGATCTTGAATTTTGTGGTTCGGGTTCGTTGAGGCGCCCGGTCAGCGGGTTGTGTCGGGTTCCAAGGCCCGGGGTGAGATTGTCCTTTCGGCTCGTGGTGATGGGTTGGTGCTTGGTCAGTCGGGCTGTAGTCGGGTCAGCGCGGTGGTGAGCAGGGCCGCCCAGGGGGCGTGGGCGGCGAGCCGGAGTCTGGTTCGTCGGGCATGTCGGGCGATGCGGCCGGCGATCGAAAACAGCCGCAGCCGTAGTCGTTTGGGTTCCCAGCGGCGCGCGTCGTGGCCATGCA
>NZ_JBKQQD010000377.1:0-5058 GCF_052144515.1 Mycobacterium sp.
CTCGCCTCGGAGCAGACTGATCCCGCTCCGGTCCGCTGGGCCTGGTTCGCGTTTCGTACCGAGTTCGCCTCGCTGGCGGTCGGCGTGCTCATTGGTGTGATCGGCGGCGTGGTGATCTCACGATCCACTGCGCGCGGGTGGATGAGTGGCACCTGGGCGCAGCTGGCGACCCTGGCGCTCGCGCTCGTCTGCTTCGGGCTTGGCGAGCGGTTGCACGGCAGCGGGTTCGTCACCGCCTTCGTCGGCGGGCTAGCCTACGCAGTTGTTTCGCGCCGCAGCGGTACCCAGGCGGCGGCGACACAGCTCTCCGACGCGGCCGGCCAACTTCTCGAACTGCTCGTGTTCGCGCTTTTCGGCGCGGCGGCAGTCGTGCCGGCCTGGCGCGACGCCAGCTGGCGGGTGGTCTTGTTCGCGGTCGTCGCCTTGATCGCGGTGCGCGTCGCGTCGGTTGCGATCGCAGTGGCCGGAAGCGGGCTGTCGACCCGTACCACAATGTTCATGGGATGGTTCGGCCCCCGCGGAATCGGAACTCTCGTCCTGGGCCTGCTCGTGATCGACAGGGGCGAAATCCAGCAGGGTGCCCTGATACGGCAGGCCGTGGTGGTGACCGTGACGATGAGCCTCGTCTTGCACAGCCTCACCGCACCTCTGGGAATCCGGTTATGCGCCCAGGGCGCGACGGCGGCGGCCGACACCGGTTCCCCACCGCCCGCGAACGACACCGTTTCGAAAGCCACTGCGCCACATCGGAAACCGGGTGAGAACAGAGGCGACGTGCGTCTGTGAACACGACATCGGCGCGCGCGGGGCTCGGGTAACGGGTGAAACCGCCGCCTTGGTTGCGCCGCTTTGACAGGATGACGCTGTGTCCACGTCATCAGCGCAACCATCCGGGCCGATCCTGCACCCGTTGACGACGCCGCGAGCGGCGGCCTTGGCGGGGGTTCTGTCGGCCCTGCTCTTCGCGGCGGTACTGATCCTGATCCGTACCAAGATGCCCGAGGGAGTGGGCGACTCGACGCAATGGCTCAACTCAGAACGGGGCGGCATCCTGACCGCAACAAAGCTGATGCCGTTCGCCGGGATCACTTTTTTATGGTTCATCGGGGTGGTGCGGGATGGCTTCGGGCGCTACGAGGATCGGTTCTTCGCGACGGTATTTTTGGGCAGCGGTCTGTTGTTTGTGGCGGTGATGTTCGTCTCGACCGCGGTCGCCGCCGCGCTGGTGGCCAGCAACTCTGGCATCACCGATCCCGCAGCGCATGCCGAGGTGATCGCGTTCGGCAAGGGGATCGTGGTGTCGGCCGCCAAAACCTATGCCATCCGGATGGCGGCGGTGTTCATGATTTCGCTGGCCACCATCTGGCTCATGACCGGCCTGATGCCGCGCTGGCTAGTCGCCATCAGCTATCTGGTGGCGGTGGCGTTGCTGATCGCCAGCGACCTGACCATGTGGCTGACGCTGGCGTTTCCCATCTGGATGCTGGTCGTCAGCGGCCTGCTCCTGATCCGCGCTGGAGCCGTCAACGAGCGACGCGCGAGCCGCGAATAAAGCGGGCCGTGCCGGAAACGACCCGCGTCGTAGCGATGGACTAGGCCCCGCTGCGGTGCAGGAGCCCAGCTCAGCCACCGGGTCGCCGCTGAGGGTGCGGTGGCGGGCCGGAAGCGGCATAGGTGCGCCGACTTTCGGGTCCAAAGGCGTAGTTCGGGAGCGGGGTGCGACGAAGTCTGGGATGAGGTCGGGCCAACGTGTCGGGCGAAGAAGGAGCAAGGAATTCTTGTGAGCGACAAGCCGAACATCTGATCATTTGGGGTGACGACATCGGGATCAGCAACCTGAGCTGTTACACCCACGGTCTGATGGGATACCGAACCCGCCACATCGACCGGATCGCCGAGGAGGGGGTGCGGTTCACCGACTACTACGGCGAGCAGAGCTGCACCGCCGGGCGCGCCACGCTCATCACCGGGCAGAACCCCTACCGGACCGGCCTGACGAAGGTGGGTCTGCCCGGCGCCACGCTGGGCTTGCAGCCCCAGGACCCGACCATCGCCACTGCATTGAAGGCACAGGGATATGCCACCGGCCAGTTCGGCAAGAACCATTTGGGCGACCGCGATGAGCACCTGCCCACCATGCACGGCTTCGATGAGTTCTTCGGCAACCTGTATCACCTCAACGCCGAAGAGGAACCCGAGCTACCCGACTATCCGAAAGACCCGGCGTTCCGGGAGAAATTCGGCCCGCGCGGGGTCTGCACACCTGGGCCAACCCCGACGGCACCCAGCGCATCGAGGACACCGGCCCGCTGACCAAGCAGCGGATGCAGACCTGCGACGACGAGTTCCCAGACGCCGCAGTCGATTTCATTAAACGCCAGCACGAAGCCGACAGGCCATTCTTCGTGTGGTTCAACTCGACCCACATGCACTTTCGCACCCATTCCAAACCCGAGAGCGTGGGCCGGGCCGGGCGCTGGCAGTCCGAATACCACGACACCATGCTCGATCATGACGACCTCGTGGGTGATCTGCTGGATCTGCTCGACGAGCTGGGTATCGCCGAAGACACCATTGTCATGTATTCCACCGACAACGGTCCACACATCAACTCCTGGCCCGACGCCGCGATGACGCCGTTCCGCAGCGAGTAGAACTCGAACTGGGAGGGGTGCCTACCGGGTACCGGCACTGGTGCGCTGGCCGGCGCGTATCCCGGCCGGGCGGGTGCTCACCGGAATCGTCAGCCACAACGACTGGTTCGTCACGTTGCTGTCGGCGGCCGGTGTGCGCGACATCACCGAGAAGCTGCGCGCCGGAACCGATCTGGGCGGCACGACCTACAAGGTGCACCTCGACGGGCACGACCAGCTGGCGTACATCACGGGCGAGAGCGACGAGAGCCCGCGCGAGCACTTCTTCTACGTCTCCGACGACGGCGACCTGACCGCGCTGCGGTTCGACAACTGGAAGTTCGTGTTTATGGAGCAGCGCTGCCCCGGCACCGCACAGATCTGGGCTGAGCCGTTCACCGAGCTGCGCATCCCAAAGCTGTTCAACCTGCGACTCGACCCCTATGAGCGGGCCGACATCACGTCGAACACCTACTGGGACTGGATCTTCGACCACATCTTCCTATTCGTCCCGGCGCAGGCATACGTCGCCCAAATGCTCCAAACGTTCGCCGAGTTCCCGCCACGACAGAAATCCGCCAGCTTCAACCTCGACCAAGTCTTGGCGAAGTTGCAGGAAAGCGCCGAAAGCGACTAATCCGAGCCCCTGCCGAGCCAATCCGCGGCGGCGACGTTCTGGATCGCCCAGCGAACCGACCTGACACCCGGCTGCACGCTCAACGCCCGCACCGCGTTCTCCAGCAGGGTGTCGTCGCGGGACGCGGCTGACACCTCGGCGCGGAGCCCGACCTGGTCGGATGTGGCGCCCTCGACGAAACGCAGCGAGTAGAGTTGCAGGCCAGGCTGATTGACGGCCTGGACGATCGCGTTGCGCGCCGTCTGTTCCGTGTCTGCTGCGCAAGCCACTTCCAGCAGGTAGTCGGCCGGGGGTATCTCACGGCCCGCCCTGGAGTGCACACGGTCCATACGCGCGGCCAGCGGATGCAGGAAACTGTTCGCGGCGATGATGATCGCGGCCCCGGCGAGGGCCTCCCGCCAGGCCCAGGCTCCCGCCAGCGCGCCCACCGCGGCGGTCGCCCACAGCGTGGCGGCGGTGTTCAGCCCGGTCACCGACATGCCCTGTTTCATGATGACTCCGGCGCCAAGGAAACCGATGCCGGTCACGATTTGGGCGGCCACCCGGGTGGGGTCGGTGTCACGGTGGAAGGTGTAGGCGCCCAGAATCAGAAACAGCGCCGACCCCATGCTGACCAGGGCCATCGTCTGCAGACCCGCCATCCGGGACCGCCACTGGCGTTCGATCCCGATCGCAAGTCCGAGGACGGTCGCCAGGCCGACGCGGACGATCAACTCGAGGGCGAGCACGTCAACGATCTTTGCGCAGGCGCGCGCTCCGCGGGAGCGAATGCACCAAGATCAGACCAGGCGCGCTGACCGGCGTGACGACCGCCGTCGGCGCCGGCGAGGGAAGCCTCGAGGAACCAGCGCGAGGCCAACGCTCTGTCGATTGACCTGGGAGAAATCCGCGTGAGAAGGCCGCCGTCTGCGCGTTTCCGCTGATGTTTTAGGACTCGCAGTGGCCTCATGCTGGCTAGCATGAGGTAGATCGATCCGCGCGTGGGCAAGAGCGCCTCCCTCGCGGAGGCTCGGAGTCTAGGAATCTCCATGTCCGGGTATGTCTGGGATCTTTCGGGTACCGATAAGCAGTGCGCCTCATACAGGCCGGGCCACCAGATTCACTGGATTCATTTCAACCACTCCATGCGGGAGCCGTCGGTGGTAATCCCCGTCACCGCAGTAGTAGATGACGACGGGCTGGTGCACATCGAGGGCGATGACCTAATCTCCGTCCGGTGGAATCACCGCCGGGCGCTGTTACACGCTGCGCTGCAACGCTTTGGCGGGATGGCGGACTGGAAGCCCCGCTGGCACATCCTCGCAGTCCCCACGGAGGCGTTCATGGGGGTGCGGGAAGCGTATTCAACTTGGCGACGCTGGGCGAAAGGAGGAAGTGCTACGTTTTCCGCTCAACCAATCCTGACCACCTGGTTCCCAGCGTCCCGTCTCCGACGAATGTGCCGCCCTTGCGGGGTGAGAAAGCGGTATGACGCTTCCGGTCGAACGTAAGCTGCCCGGCACCCCTATCCCTTTTGAACAGCTGGCAGCCGAGTAGCACCAGTAGGCCGCTGTGCCAGAGAGGATCACTGGACGGGGCCGTGCCCACATTTTGCCCACACTTCGTCGTAAATCAGCATGGTGGAGTGGGATTGAATGGGGCCTAAAAGGGCAGGTCAAAGGGATAATGACTCTCTGGCATGGATCTTGAATAGGGTTCAAATCCCTCCGCCACCGCTGTGATGTCTCAGGACATCGGAATAGGTCCGAACCCTCGTTTAGGGTTCGGATTTTGTCTTTGGGGCGTCCG
>NZ_JBKQQD010000378.1:0-89347 GCF_052144515.1 Mycobacterium sp.
GCTGAAGGGCTTTCCCGACAACGTCGCTCCTTCGCGTACCACGTGCACGTGACGAAGGCTGATTAGCCCACCTGACTACTCGCACGCATCAGCAGGGGGTATGTTGCAAGAATTTCCGTGCCGTCGGGCAGCTGCTTGTCGCGCCAGCCCTCGAACGTTTTCACCAAATGATGGCACCGATTAGAGATTGACGATTCGCTGCAGTTCGCCGATGACGCCGACGACATGAACAACGCCATCATCTATGCCGGGATGGTCTGTGCCCAAATCGAATTGGCCAAGCTCGCGCGCTCCCATCCCAAGTTGGTGGACAACATGAACACCTGCTCATCAACGCCGCCAGCGGTCAGGACCGGCGCGAAATCCCCACGGTGTCTACACCGGCTGACACACCTTGCCAGGGGTGGCTCAGCGGACCCGGGAAGCACGGAAAGTTCAAAATGGAAGCTTTGAAAACTTGCAGGCGCGTGAGAGTGGTTAGGTTGTCGATCGTTTCCGTGTCGGAAGGGAAGTCCGCCGTAGTAGCGCCTATCACTTCTCGCCCGTTCAGAACGCCCATTCCGACGTGAACTTCTGTGCCCTGCGTCACTGAGCCGGCGAACGACTCCTGGCCCACGTTCGGTGACGGCAGGGGACTAAATCCCGGGACGGCGGCGCTCTGTTGTTTAGCGACGTCAAAGGCCGTTAGCGCGCTCTGGTGGCTTGGGTAAAGGTCCACTGAGAGTGTCACCTTTTGGCCCCCGGCGTTTTGGTAGACCACCAGCCTGGTGGCTACCGGGTGGCCCGGCGCGTTGGAATTCGGGCCGGTACTGCCGAACTTGGTGATCTGAGGGAAGAGCGTGCGAACCCCGGGGAGGCCGACGATAAGGGCTCGGGGCAGCAACCGCTGACTACGCTGAGAAACAGCGCCAGTTAGCTGGTTTTCGATGCGTTGAATCGGCCGGGCGACGGGGCCAAAGCCATTCTGCACTGTGAGCAGGCCCTGCCGGACGTTGGCGGCCTCGGTGCTGGCATAGGCGCCCGCGGCCGAGTCGAGGGTCTGCACAAACTGGGAGTGAAACTTCGCGAGCTGGGCGCTTAGCGCGTGAAATTCCGAGCCGTACTGAGAAAACAGCGCCGCAACCGCCGCCGACACCTCATCATCAGCCGCCGTCAGCACCGCCGTCGTGGGCGCTGCCGCCTCCGCGTTGGCCGCGCTGACCGTCGCGCCGATGCTCCCCAAATCTGTTGCCACCGCCGTCACCATCTCCGGCGCCACGATCACAAACGACATCTAACCCTCTCCTGTCCTGTGGCAGCGAAAAAAATCTTACTGCGAGCCGGAGCCGCGAATTGCGTTTCCGCATCGAAACACAGCGGCGGCCAAACGATTCCGCAAGCTGCTTAAGGGGCCTGCCATACGTGCCGCGCGTGCTGGTACCGACAAGTTGGGCAGCTACCAATGCCTGGCGCTTCGGCGCGAGGTCTCAGTCGACTCACCGGCCATGACCTGTATGGGCCCCGGGGGGTATCTTGCATGAGTTACCGTCCCATCGGGCAGCTGCTTGTCGCGCCAGCCCCAAAATGTCTTGAGCAAATAATGAAGCCGGCATAGGCATTTCAGATTGGACGGGTGGGTGTGGCCGCCGGCGGCGTACGCGACGGTATGGTCCACATCGCAGTAGACCGCCGGCCGGTCACAGCCAGGGGGCCCGGCAGGTCAAGTCCCGGCAGCGCACGAAATCCGCCAGTTGGGCCGAGGGGACATACCCGGGCTCGGGCGCATCGATCGGCAGGATCAGTGGCTGCAGCCGCGCGGTCTTGCCCAACTCGGCGACCAGCTCGGCCGGGATGAGTCCGTCGGCGCCGGGCAGCACCCCCGGCGCGGTGCCGGTGCCATCGACGCTGGACTGCTCGGCGATCACATGGATTACGACGTTTGACGCGCCTGAGGGCGCCGCGGCGCTGCAGTCGCCGGATCGGCAGCCACACACGAGGCGGTCGGCCCCAGCGGCCAGCGCGCCCACCGCATCGGCGCGACGCTGCTTATGGGTGCGTGGATCGGCGTCGCACACCGTGGCCGCCAACTCGTCGAGCCGGCGGTCAAAGGCCCGGCCCGCGGTGGCCACCACGTTTCCCGTTACCCAGGCCATGCCCGAGTCGTCGACGACATCGACAAACCGATCGCTGGCCGCCTTCGCCGCCCGGCGCACCGCGTCGGGGTCGACGTTCGCCACGACTTGGTCCACCGCCGCCGAGAGCCCGCCACGGGTGATCGAGGGGTACCGCGACAACAGCACCGCTAGCCGCGCGTCCACCTTCGCCAGCGCGTCGGCGTCGGTGATCAATTCGGTGCGGAACACGATCGTTTGGAACGACCGATAGTCGATGTCCCCGGCCTGGAACGCCTTGCCCACCTCCGGCAGTCGCTGGCGCATCGCCATCGCGTAATGCAGGTAGCTCGAACCCATAGCCACGCTGCAGCACAACGCTGCGGCAATCTGCGCGGCGACCGCCTCCCACGTGTCCGTTGCCCACTCCTCCCGTTCGCCGGAATCGCGACAGCGCAGCACGAACAACTCACCGATTGCGATCAGCCGCTCGGCGGCCGCCTGAGCCTCCGCCCGCCTGGCGTCGCGTACCCGCGCCAGCAGCGCCGTCGACTCTCGCGTCTCCCGCGATGCATACCAAGATTCGAATATGTGTTCGAGCGCAGCATTGCTCCACTGACTCAATACTTTTTGGCAGGTCGCAGGTTGTGGATAACCGGCGTTAAGCGGCCTGACCCATGATCACATCCCGGTCGCCAGGTCGGGCCGATAAACCTTCACCAGCCTGCGCACGGCGTCCATCGCCGCCACGGCGCGCTCCTTGTCGACGGCCTGGATCGCCATCACCGGAAAGTACTCGTCGTCGGGCAAGTCGACGCGCGCCCAGCGGCTGCCGGCCGGAAACGACACACCGACCGTGTCGGACCACGGGATAAGCTTGTCGCCCAACAGGTTACGTACCAAAAGCCCGGGCGGGCCCACTCGCAGTCGCGGCCGCGCGAACAACAACACGGCACCGGCGATGACCAGACCGAGCAGGGCCAGCGCGACCTGGTCGGCGGTCTGGAAGATCACTCCACTGGACTGCTTCTTGAGCAGCAGGCCCGCCACGATGTGCACTGCCGCGATCAGAAATGCTGCACCGTAGGCAAATAGCGGTGTCAGATGCGGGCGCAGTTCAACGTCCCAAACCTCGCGTTGTGACACCGCAGTCACGACCGAGCGCGCAGGTCACGCAACGTCAGCGCGGCGGTCAGGCCCGCCGCGGTCGCCTGGGCTCCCTTGTCCTCGACCGACGTCGGAAGCCCGGCCCGGGCCAGCGCCTGCTCCTCGGTGTTGCAGGTCAGTACCCCGTTGGCAACCGGAGTCGAGGCGTCCAGGGCAACCCGGGTCAGGCCCTGCGTCACGGAATCGCAGACATACTCGAAATGTGGTGTTTCACCACGGATCACGACTCCCAGGGCGACGACGGCGTCGTGGTTGCGGGCGAGTTCCTGCGCCACCAACGGGATCTCGATCGCGCCGAGCACGCGGACCACCGTCGGGTCGTCGATACCCGACTCGGCGGCCAATTTGCAGGCGCCGGTCAGCAACGCGTCACAGATCTGACCGTGCCAGGTGCTGGCGACGATACCGAGCCGCAAACCGGAGGCATCCAGCGCCGGAACGTCCGGCACGCCGGCGCCACCGCTCACAAAGCACCGCCGAATTCTCCTGGCAGATAGACAGATTCGTGAAAATCGTCCAGTCCGGCCAGGTCGTGGCCCATCCTGTCGCGTTTGGTCATCAGGTAGCGGATGTTCTCCGCGTTGGCCCGCACCGGCAGCGGCACCCGCTCGATGATGTGCAATCCGTACCCGTCCAGCCCGACCCGCTTGGCCGGGTTGTTGGTCAGCAGCCGCATCGAGCGCACCCCGAGGTCGACGAGGATCTGCGCGCCGATTCCGTAATCCCTTGCGTCGGCGGGCAATCCGAGCTTGAGGTTGGCGTCCACGGTGTCGGCGCCGGCGTCCTGCAGCTGGTAGGCCTGCAGCTTGTGCAGCAGCCCGATGCCGCGGCCCTCGTGGCCGCGCATGTACAGCACCACGCCACGGCCCTCCCGGGCGACCATCGCCATCGCGGCATCCAGCTGGGGCCCGCAGTCGCAACGGCGTGAGCCGAACACGTCGCCGGTGAGGCACTCGGAGTGCACGCGGACCAATACGTCGTCTCCGTCGGCGTTCGGCTCGGCGATCTCGCCGCGAACCAGCGCCACATGTTCGACGTCCTCGTAGATGCTGGTGTAGCCGATGGCGCGAAACTCGCCATGACGGGTCGGGATCCGTGCCTCGGCGACCCGCTCGATGTGCTTCTCGTGCTTGCGCCGCCATTCGATGATGTCGGCGATGGTGATCAGTGCGAGACCGTGCTCGTCGGCGAAGACCCGCAGCTCGTCGGTCTGGGCCATCGCCCCTTCGTCCTTCTGGCTGACGATCTCGCAGATCGCGCCCGCGGGTTGCAACCCGGCCATCCGGGCCAGGTCGACGGCGGCCTCGGTGTGACCGGGCCGGCGCAACACGCCACCGTCCTTGGCGCGCAACGGAACCACGTGACCGGGGCGGGTGAAATCGTCGGCGACACTGGTGGGATCAGCCAGCAGTCGCATGGTGGTGGCCCGGTCGGACGCGGAAATCCCGGTTCCCACGCCTTTTTTCGCGTCGACGGTCACCGTATAGGCGGTGCCGTGCTTGTCCTGGTTGACCGCGTACATCGGCAGCAGGCCCAGCCGGTCGCAGATCGCGCCGTCCAGTGGCACACACAGGTATCCCGAGGTGTAGCGAACCATGAAGGCCACCATCTCCGGCGTTGCCTTTTCGGCGGCGAAGATCAGATCGCCCTCGTTCTCGCGCTCCTCGTCGTCGATGACGACGACGGCCTTGCCCGCCGCGATGTCGGCAACCGCCCGCTCGACGGAGTCCAACCTCGTCATCGTCGCTACCTTGCTGTCAGACCAGCTCACACGAGAAGCCCCACGTGTGACATCCAGTATGAACCACCGCGCCGCGCCGGTTATTGCCACGGCTTATTGAGTGGGACAGTTCACCCAGCTAACGCGTCGGATGCCTGGTGGGCGCGGTCTCCAGTAACCGCTCAACATACTTGGCGATCACGTCGACCTCGAGGTTCACGTTCGTCCCGACCGGAGCGCCGCCGAGGGTGGTGAGTTCCCGGGTCGTCGGGATGAGAGAGACCTCGAACCAGTCCCGTGGTTCGGCGCCGAGGCCGGAAACCGTCAACGAAATCCCATCGACGGTGATCGAGCCCTTCTCGACGACGTAGCGGGCCACCGCCGCGGGCACCTCGATCCGCACCACCTCCCAGTGCTCGGACGGTGTGCGGGTCACGACCTCGCCGGTGCCGTCCACATGCCCCTGCACGATGTGCCCGCCGAGCCGGCTGTTGAGGGCCGCGGCGCGCTCCAGGTTCACCGGGCTTCCGACGCGCAGCGCGCCCAGGTTGGACCGGTTGAGCGTCTCGGCCATCACATCGGCGCTGAATTGGCCGCCGGGCAGCACCTCCACGACGGTCAGGCACACACCATTGACGGCGATCGAATCGCCGTGGCCGGCGTCGGCGGTGACGACGGGTCCCCGAATGACCAGGCGTGCGGCGTCGGCGAGCGGTTCGCGGCCGGTGACCTCTCCGAGTTCCTCGACAATTCCCGTGAACATTGCACCAGGTTAATGACCGTTGCGCGGCTCACGCACCCCGTTGGTTCACCGGCCTGGTCACGAGCACCCTCTACGATGCAGACTATGCAGACCCGCCGCCGATTATTTGCCATCCTCGCCGCCGTGAGCCTCGCTGCCGCCCTGATCACCGGATGCTCGTCGGGCTCCACGCAGAGCAGCGCGCCTCTCCCGGACGCGACGACGTTGGTCAAGCAGTCCGCCGATGTCACCAAGAATCTGAAGAGCGCGCACCTGGTGCTGTCGGTGATCGGCAAGGTTCCCGGGCTACCCATCAAGACGCTGACCGGCGATCTCACCACCGCCCCGGCCACCGCCGCATCGGGCGATGTGCAGCTGACAATGGGGGGCTCTGAGGTCGACGCCAATTTCGTCGTCGTGGACGGCGAGCTGTACGCCACGCTCACCCCGAACAAATGGAGCGATTTCGGCAAGGCCGCCGACATCTACGACGTCTCGACGATCCTGAACCCGTACGCCGGCGTGGCCAACTTGCTGGCGAATCTCACCGACGCCAAGGCCGAAGGGCGCGACACCATCAACGGGCAGAGCACCATCCGCATCAGCGGAAATGTCCCCGCGGATGCCGTGAATAAGATTGCGTCGCAACTCAGTGCGGGTAAGCCGGCGCCGACCACCGTCTGGATTCAGGAGACCGGCGATCATCAGCTGGTACAGGCCAAGTTGGATCGCAGTCCGGGCAATTCCGTCCAGATGACGTTGTCGAATTGGAACCAGCCGGTGCAGGTCACCAAGCCTCAGGTGAGCTGATGAGCACACAGTCAGGACGCCGGGTCGCCATCACCGCGGGAAGCCTCGCGGTATTGCTGGGTGCGCTGGACGCCTATGTCGTGGTCACCATCATGCGCGACATCATGACCGATGTCGGCATTCCTATTAACAAGCTGCAGCGCATCACCTGGATCGTCACGATGTACCTGCTGGGCTACATCGCCGCGATGCCGTTGCTGGGCCGCGCGTCCGACCGGTTCGGCCGCAAGCTGGTGCTACAGGCCAGCCTGGCCCTGTTCATCGTCGGCTCGGTGGTCACCGCGCTGTCCGTGCAAATCGGCCAGTGGAACCTGTTCGGCGACGACCCCAACACGGCTTTCCACGCGCTGATCATCGGCCGCACCATCCAGGGCGTGGCCAGCGGCGCCCTGCTTCCGGTAACGCTCGCCCTGGGCGCGGACCTATGGGCGCAGCGCAACCGCGCCGGCGTGCTCGGCGGTATCGGCGCTGCGCAGGAACTCGGCAGCGTGCTGGGCCCGCTGTACGGAATCTTCATCGTGTGGCTGTTCCACGACTGGCGCGACGTCTTCTGGATCAACGTCCCGTTGACGCTGATCGCCATGGCGATGATCCAGTTCAGCCTGCCGGCGCACGATCGCAGCGCCGAACCGGAGAAGATCGACTTGGTCGGTGGTGTGCTGCTGGCGGTCGCTTTGGGCCTCGCCGTGGTTGGGCTGTACAACCCCAATCCCGACGGCAAGCAGGTGCTGCCGAGCTACGGGCCGCCGTTGGTGATCGGGGCGGTCGTTGCCGGGGTGGCGTTTTTACTTTGGGAGCGTTTCTCGCGCACCCGGCTGATCAATCCGGCCGGGGTGCGTTTCGTGCCGTTCCTGTCCGCGCTGGGGGCGTCGGTGTGCGCCGGCGCGGCGCTGATGGTGACGCTGGTCAATGTGGAACTTTTCGGTCAGGGCGTGCTGCAGATGGACCAGAACCAGGCGGCCGGGTTGCTGCTGTGGTTCCTGATCGCCCTGCCGATCGGCGCCGTGCTGGGCGGATGGATCGCCACCCGCGTCGGGGACCGCGCGGTGACGTTCGTCGGGCTGCTCATCGCCGCCGGTGGTTACTGGCTGATCCACTACTGGCGGGCCGATCTGATAAGCCATCGGCACAACATCTTCGGGCTGTTCAGCGTGCCTGCCGTGCACACGGACCTGCTGGTGGCGGGTATCGGGCTCGGCCTGGTGATCGGCCCACTGTCGGCGGCCGCCCTGCGGGTGGTCCCCGCGGCGCAGCATGGCATCGCCTCGGCGGCCGTGGTGGTGGCCCGGATGACCGGCATGTTGATCGGGGTGGCCGCGCTCAGCGCCTGGGGCCTCTACGAGTTCAACCACATCGTCGCGAGAAAGTCCGCGGAAATCCCACCCAACGCGAGCCTCTTAGAGCGCCTGCTCCGCCAGAAAGACATGTATCTGGACGCGTTCGCGGAGATGTACGGCGGCATCTTCGCGGTCACCGTGTTCATCTGTGTGATCGGTGCGCTGCTGGGCCTGTTGCTCGGTGGCCGGAACCACCACGCCGCCGAGCCAGACGAACCCGAAATCCCCGAGCAGCAGGCCGCAGCAAACACAGCGCCCCAAGCCGTGAACCCCTAACGCGACACCAGGCTCAGCACCAGATCCGGGCCGACCCGTTCGACGCCGTCGAATTGCCAGCGCAACGCTTGCGTGATGCTGGACACCCCGACATCGTGGACGGCGGCGACGGGGCCACCCAGCAGGATCGGCGCGACGTAAGCCAAGATCCGGTTGATCGCGCCGGCCCGCAGGAAGGCCCCGGCGAGGGTGGGGCCGCCCTCGATTAGCACGTCGGTGCGATCCGACAGCGCCTTGATCACCTCGGCGGGATCGTGGGTGCGAATCACCATGGTGCGCGAATCGTCGTTGAGAACCTTTGCCTCGGGAGGTATTTCACGCATGCCCACCACCACGCGCAGCGGTTGTTTGTCGGCCAGCGAACCGTCCGGCAACCGGGCGGTCAAGGCCGGATCGTCGGCCAGCACGGTGCCGGTGCCGACCACGATCGCATCGGCGGCCGCACGGCGACGATGCAGGTCCGCGCGTGCGGCCTCGCTGGAGATCCACTGACTGGAGCCGTCGGCCGCGGCGCTGCGGCCATCAACGCTGCTGGCGTACTTCCATGTCACGTGCGGCAGCCCGGTCCGCTGCTTGTGCAGCCACTCCCGCAGCGGCCCGGCGGCCACCTGATCGGCCAGCACGCCCGACCGCACCTGCACGCCTGCCGCCTGCAGCCGGCCCGCGCCGCCGCCTGCGAACCCGTTCGGATCGGTGACGGCGTAGATCACCGTTCCGACCCGGGACTCGATCAGCGCGTTCACGCAGGGCGGGGTCTTACCGTAGTGGTTGCACGGCTCGAGGGTGACCACCGCGATGCCGCCGGCCGCCAGGCCACCCGCCCGGCGCAACGCCACCACCTCGGCGTGGTCGCCGCCGGCGGGCTGGGTGGCGCCGACGCCGACAACCCGGCCTTCGGGGTCCACAATGACGGCCCCAACCGGAGGGTTCGGGTATGTGGTGCCCTTGACCTGGTAGGAGTGCTCGATGGCGAGGCGCATCGCCGCGTCGATGCTGTTGACCTGTTCAACGGTCATAGGCGGCCGCTCATCCGCGTAGATGCGGTGACGCGGCGGCTGCCTGTCGACGTAGCGCCTCTATGGCGGCCTCGGGGTCGTCGGCGCCGTACACCGCCGAGCCGGCGACGAAGCAGTCCACGCCGGCCTCGGCGGCCTGCTCGATCGTGTCCGCGTTGATGCCGCCGTCGATCTCGACCAGGATGGTCAGCTCGCCCGAATCGACCAACTTGCGAACCGCACGCACCTTGCCCAGCACGTCGGGGATGAAGTCCTGGCCGCCGAAGCCGGGCTCGACCGACATGACGAGGAAGGTATCGAAGTGCCGCAGGATCTCTAGATAGGGATCCAGCGGGGTCTTCGGTTTGATGCTGATCCCGGCTCTGGCGCCGGCGGCGCGGATGTCGCGGGCCACCGCGATCGGGTTGTCGGTGGCCTCGGCGTGAAAGGTGACGTTGTAGGCGCCCGCTTCGGCGTACGGAGGCGCCCACCGGTCCGGGTTGTCGATCATCAAATGGCAATCCAACGGGATGTCAGTGTGGGTTAGCAGGCTTTCCACCACCGGCAGCCCGATCGTCAGATTGGGAACGAAGTGGCCGTCCATCACGTCGACGTGCAGCCAGTCGGCGCCTTCGACGGCCGCCGCTTCGTCGGCGAGCCGGGCGAAATCGGCGGCCAGGAGCGACGGTGCTATCAGGGGCCCCATCGAAGTTCCTGTGCTGCGAGGCATGAGCGCCACACTACTGAGATCGGCGCTGAGATCGGCGCGAGGCCTCACGTCACGCGCCGCAGCGCGGCGGCGAACATCGCGTCGGTGCCGTGCCGGTGCGGCCAGAGCTGCACAGAGTTCATCGAAGGGCCGCCCCCACTACCCTCGTCGACCGGTTCGAACAGCGGCCGGGTGTCCAGCGCGCACACCGGATGGCGGCGCAGCGCATCAGCGACCACGCCCGAGGTTTCGGCCAGGTGCGGCGAGCAGGTCGCATAGAGCACCACGCCGCCGGGCCGGGTCAGCGCGATCGCGGCGGCCAGCAGCTCACGCTGCAGCCTGGCCAACTGCGGCACGTCGGCCGGCTGACGCCGCCAGCGCGCCTCGGGCCGGCGGCGCAATGCGCCCAGCCCGGTGCAGGGCACGTCGACGAGCACCCGGTCGAAGCCCGCCTCGAGACCGGTCTGCCGCCCGTCGGCCCGCAGCACCTCCACCGGCAGCCCGGAGGTGTTCTGCGCCACCAGGTCCGCGCGATGCGGCGCCGGCTCGACCGCCGTGACCCGGGCCAGGGGTCCAAGGCCTTGGCTTAACAGCACAGCGGCCAGCAGCGCAGTCTTGCCGCCGGGCCCGGCGCACAGGTCCAGCCAGCGTCCGGTGTCGCCGTCGACAGGTGCCAGCGTCAGCGCCCGGGCCACCAACTGGCTGCCCTCGTCCTGGACCAGAGCCTGTCCGTCGCGCACCGGGGCCAGCTGTCCGGGGTCGCCACCACGCAGGTAGACGGCGTACGGCGAGTAGCGGCCGACGGTGCCGTGCACCATAGCGGCTAGTTCCGCGGCGCTGAGTTGGTCCGGGCGGGCCGCCAAATGCACATGCGGCCGTTCGTTGTCGCTTGCCAATGCCGCGTCGAGTTCTCCTGCCCCCGCGCCCAGCGCGTCGGCGAAGGACTGGGCGATCCAGCGTGGGTGGGCGTGCACGAACGCGGCATGCCCGATCGGATCGGCCGACGCATCGGGAGCGAGCTCGGCGACCCAGGACTGCTCGTCACGCCCGGCGATGGTGCGCAACACGCCGTTGACGAAACCCGCTCGCGCCGAGTCGAATTCGATACCTGCCTGTTCAACGGTGGTGGACACTGCGGCGTGTGCGCCGACCCGGGTGCGCAGCAGTTGGTAGGTGCCGAGGCGGAGCAGATCGAGCAGCACCGGATCGATTGCTTCCGGTGAGCGTCCAGCGGCCGCGCCGATGACCGCGTCGAGCAGGCCTAGGGTGCGGCAGGTGCCGTAGGTCAGCTCGGTGGCGAATGCGGCGTCGCGGCCGGTGATACCGCGTCGCCGCAGCACTGCGGGCAGCGCCAGGTTCGCGTACGCCTCGCGCTCGCTGACCGCCCGAAGCACCTCGAACGCGGCGCCGCGCGCCGGATCCAGTGGTTTGCGGCGCGGCCCTTTCCTCCGGTTTTGCGGCCGGGACGCGGTCATGACGCGCGTACCGCTGGGTCGAGCCGGGCGCCGCGGGCCCAGTCGGCGGCGTCCATGAGTTTCTTTCCGGGCGGCTGAATCTGGCCCAGCCGCACCGGATCTGAGCCGGTGCCGATCCACACACTTTTGCGGTCGACGTGAATACCACCGGGCGGCAAGGGTTTCGGTGACTGGTCGAGGTGCACCGGTCCGAGTTTGAGCCGCAGGTCACCGATGGCCGTCCAGGCACCCGGGTTGGGAGTGACGGCGCGGATCCGGCGCTCGACGACCGACGCCGGCAGCTCCCACCGTACCCGGGCCTGCTCGACGGTGATCTTCGGCGCCGTGCTGACGCCCTCGGTTGGCTGCGGGCGCGGTGTCAGCGTCGCGTCGGCGATGCCGTCCAGTGTGGCCGACAGCAGTACGGCACCCGAAAGAGCCAGTCGCTCAAGCAGATCCGCGGCGGTATCCGTCGGCCGGATCGTCTCGGTGACGACACCGTAGACCGGTCCGGAGTCCAGGCTTTTTTCGATTTCGAACGTGGTCGCCCCGGTGACGGTGTCCCCCGCGGCGATGGCGGCCTGTACCGGTGCCGCGCCGCGCCACGCGGGCAATAGCGAGAAGTGCAAGTTGATCCAGCCGTGGGCAGGCACCGCGAGCAGGCCGTCCCCGAGCAGTGCCCCGTAGGCCACCACCGCGCAACACTCGGGCGCCAGCTCCGCGAGTTCGTCGACGAACTCCGGCGAATTCGGCCGCGACGGCCGCAACACCGGAATGCCGCGGTCGAGCGCCTCACGGGCCACCGGTGACGGCGCCGGCTTGCCCCGCCGGCCGGCGGCCGCGTCGGGTCGGGTCAGCACCGCGACCACGTCATGCCGCGGCGAGTCGATGAGGCTGCGCAGCGCGGGCAGCGCGGGTTCGGGGGTGCCGGCGAAGACGAGGCGCACCGGCTCAGTCTAGGAAGTGTGGCGCAGGCCCACCGAAGATGTAGTAGGCATTTACTATTTCTAATACATACTGTTTCTAGAAGGCACGCTCTGGCGCCCCCTCGTTCCCAGAAGTTCCGATGACCCTCGACATCACCGTTCCCGACGACCAACCGCTCGCGGCGACGCACCGCGCGATCTGGGCGCTGCGCGACTACGCCCAGATGGCCGGGGAGGTGATGGCCCGCTCGCCAGTATCTGGCCGACGGTGTCATGGAATGGGAGTACCTGCTCGTCACCGCAACCGAGCGGTGATCACCGACCACCCTGAGTCCGGCGCCTGTGGCTCGGTGCCGGACTCAGGGACTCAGGGTTTTTTCTTCCGAGTACGTACGGCCTATATGCCGACGTCAAGGCTGACGTCGGGCTCGCCACCGGCGGCGGTGAACGCCGTCAGCGCCCGCACCAGCCCGTGACGTTCGGCCGGCGGCATCTTTTCCACGATGCCGGCGATCTCGGTACGCCGGTGCTCGGTGACGCGCCGGACAACTTCTCGTCCACGCTTGGTCAGCGCGGCGAGCAGTTCGCGCCTCGAGGTGGGGTGCGGCAGCCGGTCGATCAGCCCGGCGGTCACGAGTCGGTCGACCATCCGGCCGGTGGCCGAGGGTTGCACACCCAACAGGCTTGCCAGCGTGGCCAGGTTGATCGAGCCCCGGTTGGACAAGATCACCAGTGTCCGAAACTGCGGAATGGTGATGGTGTCGTCGACCTGCGAGATTGAGCGAGCCGATATGGCCACCAGCAGCCGGGACGCCGTCAGCAACGCGTCGGTGATCGCATCCAGCGATTCGCCTGCCGCCGTCGCGCTTTCGGTTGCCACTGTCCCCCCTTTTTCCGGGCCGCTCCCACGGGACCGTCGCAGGCTGAAGACACGAGTGTAACAGGCTCTAATTTCCTATGCATACTATCGCTATAGGGCATGATCGGACCCGAGCCGAGTCCAATCCCGTCATCCGCCAGCGATATTCGGGGGTCGAGAAAAGGGCGCGCCATGCAGGGCAACACGACAACCGCAGTTTGGCAGCAGTTTGCCGCGATGGCGCTCTTTGTTCACCAAAGAGTTCGGGCACGCGCACCGGCGGGAGGCACATATTTGCCTCCCAGGAGATTTTAAGCTCTCGTTGGTATTGCGTTGGGGCGATATGTTCCCTGGCGCAACGCATTTGACGCATTGTTGCCGAGCGCACAGCGAGTTTCACCGAAATGTAGAGGCCACCCTGCAAGTCGCGTTAGCATCCCCCCTGTCCTACGGTTTCGTGGGTATGTTCGCTGCGTCGGGTGTGATGTGTCTGAGGAGGACGGTAAATGTCGTATCTGATCGCGGCGCCAGAGTTCGTGTCGGCGGCGGCAACGGATCTCGCGAACATCGGGGAGACGATCAGCCAAGCCAACGCAACAGCGGCGTCGCCCACTTCGAGCGTGCTGGCTGCCGGCGCAGATGAGGTCTCGGCGGCTATTTCGTCACTGTTCGGCGCCCACGCTCAGGCCTACCAGGCGTTGAGCGCCCAAGCGGCGTCGTTCCATCAGCAATTCGTGCAGCTGCTCCACGGCGGCGCGGCCGAGTATGCCCAGACTGAGGCGGCGAACGCCCAGAAAACCGCGCTGAGCGTGATCAACAAACCCGTCGAGGCTGCCACCGGGCGTCCGCTGATCGGCAACGGCGCCAACGGCACGGCGGCGGACCCCAACGGCGGTAACGGCGGCCTGCTTTTCGGCAACGGCGGCAACGGTTACTCGCAAACCACCGCCAACGGCCTCGCCGGCGGCACGGGCGGCAATGCCGGGTTGTTCGGCGAGGGCGGCAACGGCGGCAACGGCGGGGCCAGCCCTGGCGGGGCAATCGCGGGCGGCAACGGGGGCAAGGGCGGCAACGGGGGGTGGCTGACCGGCAACGGCGGCAACGGCGGCAACGGCGGGGCAGGCGGCGCTACGGCCTCGGCCGGAACTGGCGGTGCCGGCGGCAACGCCGGAGGGCTGCTGGTGGGCCAGCTTTACGGCAGCCAGGGGATCAATAACCTGTTCGGCAACGGCGGGGAAGGCGGCGCCGGTGCCACCGGTGGTGCCGGCGGCAATGCCGGGCTATTTGGTACCGGGGGCCAGGGCGGCGTCGGTGAAGCGACTACCGGCGCTAAGGGCGGTGCCGGCGGTGCGGGCGGGGTGTGGGTCGGTAACGGCGGCGCCGGCGGGGCCGTAGCCAACAGCGGCACCGGCGGCACCGGCGGCGGCGGCGGCGTTTTCTATGGCAATGGGGGCGTCGGCGGCGCTGTCGAGGGCACCGGCACCGGCGGCGCCGGCGGCTTCGCCCTCGTTGGCGAAGGTGGCAACGGCGGCGACGTCGGTACCGGTACCGGCGGCGCCGGCGGCGCGGTCGGTTGGCTGGGCAATGGCGGCGCCGGCGGCGACCAAATCGGCGGTGGAAACACCGGCGCCGGCGGCCTTGGCGGCAACGGCGGGCTGTTTGCGGGCAACGGTGGCGACGGCGGATCGGCCACCGCAACCTGGTCCGGAACCGGCACCAAACCCTCGGGCGGCAATGGCGGCATCGCCACCCTCATCGGCCGTGGGGGCGACGGCGGCAACGTCGGGCTCGGCGGCAACCCGGGCGCCGGCGGCATCGGCGGCATCATTGGCAAGTCCGGCACCAACGGCGAGATCACCTAGCCCGCCACCGGGCGCTAACTACCCGCACACCGAGCGGCGCACCCCTGGGGCAAGCTTGGCGAAGCCTCGCCGACTGGCCCCACCGGGGTGACCGCATAATATTTACCCGGCACGCAGATTTTAAGCTCCCGTTGGTATTGCGTTGGGCCGATATGTTCCCTGGCGCAATGCATTTGACTCATTGTTGCCGAGCGCACAGCGAGTTTCACGGAAATGTAGAGACCACCCTGCAAGTCGCGTTAGCATCCCCCTGGCTTACGGTTTCGTAGGGACGTTCGCTGCATCGGGTGTGATGTGTCTGAGGAGGGCAGTAGATGTCGTATCTGATCGCGGCGCCGGAGTTCGTGTCCGCAGCGGCAACGGATCTGGCGCAAATCGGGGAGACGATCAGCCACGCCAATGCCCTAGCGGCGCTACCCACTTCGAACGTGCTGGCCGCCGGCGCGGACGAAGCCTCCGCCGCTATCTCGTCGCTGTTCGGCGCTCACGCGCAGGCCTACCAGTCGTTGAGCGCCCAAGCGGCGTCGTTCCATCAGCAATTCGTGCAACTGCTACACGGCGGCGCGGCGCAGTACGCCCAGACCGAGGCCACCAACGCCGAGCAAACCGCGGTCAACGCCATCAATAAACCCGTCCTGGCGATATCGGGGCGCCCATTGGTCGGTAACGGCGCCAATGGGACGGCAACGTTTCCCAACGGCGGTAACGGAGGCTGGCTGTACGGCAACGGCGGCAACGGTTACTCGCAAACCACGGCCAACGGCCTCGCCGGCGGCAACGGCGGCAACGCCGGGTTCTTCGGTAAAGGCGGCAACGGCGGTAACGGCGGGGCCAGCCCTGGCGGGACAACCGCGGGCGGCAACGGGGGCGCCGGAGGCGTCGGCGGGTGGATATACGGCAACGGCGGGAACGGCGGGAACGGCGGGGCAGGCGGCGCTACGGCCTCGGCCGGCAATGGCGGCGCCGGCGGGAGTGCGTCGTTCATCGGCAACGGCGGGACCGGCAGCATCGGCTTCAATTGGGGCGCCGGCGGCAACTCCGCAGCGTTTGGTAACGGGGCCGAGGGCGGCGAGGCTACCGGTGCCACAGGGGCCAAGGGTGGTGCCGGCGGCAGTGGCGGCCTTATCACCGGTAGCGGCGCCGACGGCGGGTCCGTCGAGCACAACGGCACGGGCGGCGTCGGCGGCGACGCCGGACACTTCGGCAACGCGGGCAACGGCGGGTCCGTCGTGGGCAGCGGCACCGGCGGCGCCGGCGGCTACGTCCTGGGGCTCGGCAACGCCGGCGACGGTGGGTCCGTCGGCAGCGGCACCGGCGGCGCCGGCGGCTACGCGCTGGGGATCGGCAATGGCGGCGCCGGCGGCGACCAAACCGGCGGCGGAAACACCGGCACCGGCGGCGTCGGCGGCAGGGGCGGGTTTTTCTTCGGCAACGGCGGTGACGGCGGGACGGCCACCGCGTCGTACTCAGGAACCGGCACCAAACCCTCGGGCGGCAACGGCGGCTCGGCCCAACTGCTCGGCAACGGCGGGAACGGTGGGGACGTCGGGACCGGCGGCGTTGCGGGTATCGGCGGCATCGCCGGCATCCTTGGCAAGCCCGGGGCCAACGGCGAGGTCATCTAGCGCGCTAGCCGACATGCAGCGGGTCGATCTGTACCCGCGCCGGCTCGTGGGTTTGCCGGGTGCTGAGCACCCCCACGCCGCGGCGTAGCGCCGCCGCCAAGGCAAGGCCATGCTCGCGCCGGACCCGCACCAGCATCCTGATGACTGGCACGCCGACCGGGATGCCCGCCGGGCGGCGCACGCCCGGCGGCAGGTCCACCGGGCCGAGCACGTCGGCGTGCTCGGGCAACTGGGCCTCTTCGAGCAACGCCGTCACCGCCTCGGCAGAGCCATCCACGGCCGCCATGTGCACACTGGGCGGCAGGCCGACCTCGGTGCGGGCCGCCAGGTCAGCCTCCGCGTGGCCGACCGGATCCCAGCGGATCAACGACTGCACCGTCGGGATGGACGCATCGGCAACGATCGTCACCACGCCGCCCTCGCCCCGGGCCCGCACCAGTGCGGCCGCGGACATCCAGCGCCACAAGGCGTCCTCGGCGGCGCGCAGGTCCTGTCGGCCCAGCAGCGCCCAGGTGTCCAGCAGCAGCGCCGCGCCATACCCGCCCGAAGCGTGCGGTTCGGCCCCCGGGGTCGCGACAACCAGGGCCGCCCGGGCGTCGACCTCCGCGACGATGGCATCACCCGCCGAGGTGACCACCGGCGTGCCCGGAAACGCCCGGCCGAGTTCCTCGGCGGTGCGCCGGGCCCCTACCACGACCGCGCGCACCGCCTCCGATCCGCAGCGCGCGCAGCGCAGCACTGGTTCGGCGCGACCGCACCACCGGCACACCGCTCCTGTTTCCGGCCCCCGGCCGGCGCCCTCTGGCAGCGACCCGGTTAGTGACAAGGGTCCCGTGCAGTGCCGGCAACGGGCGATGCTGCGGCAGCGACCGCAGGCCAGTGACGGCACGTACCCGCGCCGCGGCACCTGCACCAGCACCGGCGCTCCAGCCTCGAGCGCGGAGCGGGCGGCCCGCAGCGCGATGGACGGAAGGCGCGCGGTGCGGGCCGCCGGGTCGCGCTCCTCCGCGTATCCGCTGTCGTCCAGGGCCACCACCCGCGGGGTACGGGCGCGAACCACCGGCCGCGCCGCCACCACATCGTGCGCCCACCCGCTACGCACCAACGCCTGGGCTTCGGCGGTTCGGGAGTAGCCGCCGATCAGCGCGGCGCACCGCGCCTGATGCGCGCGCAGCATCGCCACCTCGCGGGCATGCGAATACGGCGCCCGCGGCTCGACCAGGGTGTCGTCGGAGTCGGCCCACACCATGACCAGCCCCAGGTCGCTCAGCGGAGCGAACACCGCGCTGCGGGTGCCGATCACCAGTCGCGCGCTGCCGCGCAGCGCCGCCAGCCAGCGCCGGTAGCGGGCGGCCGGCCCCAGTCCGGCCGAGAGTGCCACCACACTGTGTTCGTCGATGCGGGTCGTCGCCGCCGCCCACAGCGTGTCCAGGTCGCGCTGGTCGGGCACGATGGCCAGCGCCGTGCGCCCCGCACGGACGGTCTGCGCCGCGGCCTCGGCGAATCGGTCCGCCCACGGCTCGCCCGGCAGCGCCTGCCATACGGCGCGGGCGGCACGCGACTCGGACAGAGCGGCCAAGAACTGTTCCCCACGACGGCCGTAAACCTCCCAGCCCGACGGGTCGACCGGCGTAGGAACCAGCTGGGTCAGCGGACCCTGCGCTGGCGCGGGTTCGCGCTCGACCCTGGCGTGTCGGGCCGGCATCGCCAGCCGCAACACCTCCGGCCGGGTGCCGGCGTAGCGCGCCGCCACCGCGTCGACCAGTCGGCGGGTTTCCGCGGTGAGTACCGGCTCGGCGGACACCACACGATCGAGCCAGCCCAGCTTTCCGGTGTGATCGGTGTCGTTGCGGCGCTCCAGGATGAACCCGTCGACGAGCCGGCCGTGAAACCGCACCCGCACCCGCACCCCCGGCTGAGCGTCGTCGGACTGCTCGGCGGACACCAGGTAGTCGAACTCGCGATCCAGGTGCGGCACCGACAGCATCGGCAGCACGCGAGCGATCGGCTCCACCTCGACGGGCGTGCGCCCTTTCTCGGTCACGGCCAAAGCCCGAATATGTTGTCAGACAACGACAATTAGCCCTCGGCCAGCTCGGTGGGCTCGCTGTCCACATCCCCTCGACCGAAGAAGAACCCCGCCGTGATGAGGATCTCGGCCGCGGCGTATGACCACCAGATCGGCACCGCCAGTGCCTCGTTGCCCAGGATGAACCGCCCGATGGCGATCATCGAATCCGACGCCGCGAAACAGACCGCGCCCACCGCGGTCCACATCGTCGGCAGCCGCGCCAACAGCGCCGTGCAGACCATTGCGGACAGCGCGACGAGGTAGACCGTCACCGGAATCGTCAGCTTGTCGGCACCCAGGTGGGGCCAGAACCATACCAACAGCCCGGTGGCGGCAAGGCACATCGCCACGACGGCACCGATCCGCGCGGGCGACGGCCGTGCACCCAACGCCAGGGGAAGCAATGCACCCAGAAAACACAAGTGCGCCAACAGAAACGCCGCCAGCCCGGCCACGAACGACGGTGTCCACCAAGGGATCGCCAACAGCCAGTCGCCGACGGCCGAGAACAGCAGGGCCGGCATGAGCCACCGCCGCTCGCGGACGATGGGATGCGCGACCGCCGCGATCGTCAACAGCACCGCCATCGACGCCTTGAACGGCGGCTGCAAAATCCCGTGCCCGGTCAACTCCGTTCCCGGCGGGGAGCGCAACGCGATCACGGTCAGGTACACGCCATAGGCGATCGCCGCCCAGCCGGCGACCACCCAGGCTCCGGCAACCAGGCGGGGTGCGTACGGTACCTCCATGCCCAGTTTGGACAACACAGCCGAGGAAAACCCGACGATCGACCCCATCCTGATGAAGGTACTGGATGCGGTTCCGTTCCGGCTATCCACCGAAGACGGCATCGACGCGGCCAGGCAGCGCTTGCGCGATCTGCCCCGCCGGCCGCTGCACCCCGAACTTCGGGTGGAGGACCGCGACATCGACGGTCCGGCGGGCTCCATCGGGATCCGGATCTATTGGCCGCCAAACTATTCCGAGGCCAGCGCGGAAAGCCCCCGGCCGCCGGTGGTGGTGTTTTTCCACGGCGGCGGCTTCGTGATGGGCGACCTCGACACCCACGACGGCACCTGCCGCCAGCACGCCGTCGGCGCCGACGCGGTCGTGGTGTCCGTCGACTACCGGTTGGCACCCGAGCACCCCTACCCCGCCGCCGTCGAAGACGCTTGGGCCGCAACGCTATGGGCCGCCCAATATGGCGCCGAGATCGGCGCGGACGCGACCCGGATGGCCGTCGCCGGGGATTCGGCGGGCGGAACGATCGCCGCGGTCATGGCACAGCAGGCCCGCGACAATCCCGATTGGACCGGTGCGCCTCTCGCCTTCCAGCTGTTGTGGTATCCCTCCACGCTGTGGGACCCGTCGTTGCCGTCGTTCACCGAGAACGCCGACGCGCTCATCCTCGGCGCCAAGGCCATCGCCGACTTCTCCCGTTGGTACGCAGGCGAAATCGACATGTCCAACCCGCCGCCGGGAATGGCGCCGGGGCGCGCGCAGAACCTGACCGATCTGGCGTCCGCCTACATCGGCGTCGCCGGCCACGACCCGCTGCGCGACGACGGCATCCGCTACGGCGAGCTGCTGGCCGCCGCCGGTGTCCCCGTCGAGGTGCACAACGCCGCGACATTGGTGCACGGCTACGTCGGCTATGCCGGTGTGGTTCCCGCCGCCACCGCCGCGCTGGACCGCGGACTGGCGGCGTTGCGGGCGGCGCTGTACGGGTAGTTGCGGTGCTGCGTACGGTAAGTCCATGACGCAGCCCACCAGCACCCGGCCAGCTATCGATCCGACGCTGAAAACGCTGCTCGACGCGTTCCCGCTGACCTTCACCGCGGCCGACGGCGTCGAAGTGGCACGCGAGCGGCTCCGGCTGCTGAAGGCTCCCCCGCAAATGCTGCCCGACCTGCGCATCGAGGAACGGACCGTCGGATATGGCGACCTCACCGACATTCCGGTGCGGATCTACTGGCCACCCATGGCGGCCCACGACAACCTGCCGGTGGTGGTCTTCTACCACGGCGGCGGCTGGTGCATCGGTGATCTGGAGACCCACGACCCGGTCGCCCGGGCGCACGCCGTCGAGGCGGAGGCCATTGTGGTGTCGGTCGACTACCGGCTCGCCCCGGAGCATCCGTTCCCGGCCGGGATCGACGACAGCTGGGCCGCATTGCGCTGGGTCGGCGAACACGCCGCCGAGCTGGGCGGTGACCCGGACCGGATCGCTGTCGCCGGTGACTCCGCGGGCGGCAACATCTCGGCGGTGATGACACAGCTGGCCCGCGATAACGACGGGCCGCCGTTGGTGTTCCAGCTGCTGTGGTATCCGTCGCTCACGGCCGACCTGTCGCTGCCGTCCCACACCGAGAATGCCGACGCGCCCATCCTGGACCGCAACGTCATCGAAGCGTTCGTGAGCTGGTATGTGCCGGGCACAGACATCAGCGACCCCAAGACGCTTTCCACCACCCTGGCCCCGGCGAACGCCGCCGACCTGTCCGGTTTGCCGGCCGCCTTCATCGGCACCGCCGAACACGACCCGGTGCGCGACGACGGGGCCCGCTACGCCGAGCTGCTGCGCGCCGCCGGCGTGCCCGTGGAGTGGAGCAACGAACCGACCATGGCGCACGGCTACGCCAGCTTCGCTCTGGTGGTGCCCGCCGCCGCCGAGGCCACCAACCGCGGATTGGCCGCCCTCAAAAAGGCTCTCTATTCCTAGGCTCGACATCTGATCGCGAGGAGTCGCCCATGAGCACCACGCCCGATTACCACGTGCTGATCGTCGGTGCCGGATTCTCCGGCATCGGCGCCGCCGTCGAGCTCGACCGGGCCAGATTCACCGATTTCGTGTTGCTCGAAGCCGGCGACGGCGTGGGCGGCACCTGGCACTGGAACACGTATCCCGGTATCGCCGTGGACATTCCGTCGTTCTCGTACCAGTTCTCCTTCGAGCAGAGCCGCCACTGGTCGCGAACCTATGCGCCGGGCCGCGAGCTGAAGGCCTACGCCGAACACTGCGTCGACAAATACGGCATCCGGTCGCGAATCCAGTTCAACACCAAGGTCATTTCCACCGAATTCGACGAAGAACATGAACTCTGGCGAGTGCAGACGGACCCGGGCGGAGAAGTCACCGCCAGGTTCGTGATCAGCGCCAGCGGTGTGCTGACCGTGCCGAACCTGCCCGACATCGACGGGGTGGACTCTTTCGCTGGCATCACCATGCACACCGCGCGGTGGGACCACGGCCAAGACCTGACCGGCAAGCGCGTCGCCATCATCGGCACCGGCGCCTCGGCCGTGCAAGTCATCCCCGAGATCGCGCCAATTGTGGAGCACCTGACGGTATTTCAGCGCACCCCGATCTGGTGCTTCCCCAAGTTCGATGTACCGCTGCCCGCCGCGGCTCGCTGGGCGATGCGGATTCCCGGCGGCAAAGTACTGCAGCGGCTGCTCAGCCAGGCGTTCGTCGAGGTGACCTTCCCGATCTCGGCGCAGTACTTCACGGTGTTTCCCCTGGCCAAACGAATGGCGTCGGCGGGTCGCAGTTATCTGCGGCAACAGGTCGACGATCCCGTAGTGCGCGACAAACTCACCCCGCGCTACGCAGTGGGCTGCAAACGGCCTGGCTTCCACAACGGCTACCTGGCCACGTTCAACCGCGAAAACGTGCGGTTGGTCACCGAGCCCATCGGCAAGGTCACGCCATCGGCGGTGGCCACCACAGACGGCGAGAACCACGAAGTCGACGCGCTGATATTGGCGACCGGCTTCAAGGTCATGGACACCGACAACGTCCCCACCTACGCCGTCACCGGAAGCGGCGGCCGGTCCTTGAGCCGATTCTGGGACGAGCAGCGATTGCAGGCCTACGAGGGCGTCAGCGTTCCCGGTTTCCCGAACATGTTCACCGTGTTCGGCCCGTACGGCTACGTCGGCTCGTCGTATTTCGCGCTCATCGAGACGCAGACCCATCACATCGTGCGCTGCCTGAAACGAGCGCGGCGCGACGGCGCAACCCGGGTCGAGGTGACCGAGGAGGCCAACGCCCGCTACTTCGCCGAGATGATGCGGAAACGCCACCGGCAGATCTTCTGGCAGGACAGTTGCCGGCTGGCCAACAGCTACTATTTCGACAAGAACGGCGACGTGCCGCTGCGCCCCACCACCACCGTGGAGGCCTACTGGCGAAGTCGGCGTTTCGATCTGGACGACTATCGATTCACCGGCTAGGGCGCGCTGGGCGAGCGGAGGAAGCTTGGCGTCGTTGAGGTCCGCGGGCTGGGCTGTGTTCGTCTCCTTTGAGATAGCGGCGTTCTAGCTGGTCAATGTGACGCCGCGCTTCGGAGATGTCGCGCCGCAGTGCGGCTGCTTCCAACCGTATTGCCTGTGCCCAGCTGCCGGTGGCATCTCGACTTTCAAGCCACGCCAGCCGCTGCGTCATTTCATGCAGGAGATCGCACAATGTGCGGACCAGCAGGACGGCTTGGGCATCGTCGCGTTCACCCACCACCACGGGATCGGTTCATCAGCTGGCCCTACGTTTAAGCCCAGGTGACCCAGCCGTGACAACCACCCAACTAAGCGGAAACACCATCGCAATCCCCGAGGAGAGCAGGCGGGGCCCGTCAATTAGTCACACGCAGGACTAGGCGCCGGTTCCTGTCTCGCGAACGCTGTGCGCGGCAGACGTCACTTCACAGTGAAATGGGTCACCATCACCCGAGATTGGGCAGCCTTCGCATCGTCCACGCGTTCTCGTAACCGGCCACTAATCAGACGGTGACCTGGACTCTAAGTGAGGTAAACATGCAGCGCAGCACGACCATGCGACACCCGGGAAACCACGACACAGTCGCCGCCGCATTCTGGCTCGTCGCAGGCATCATCGTGATGATCGCCTCCGGGGACGCCCTCGCCCTACTGATTGCCGCGGTCACGATCGTGACCCTAGTTTGGCGGATGATCCGCGCAATCGAGCACCGCGTCCGAAACCGCGCGGAGCTGGCTCCTGTGACCCATCTACGCCCAGCATTGACAGCCCGGCCAGCCCGGCCCGACCACAAAAACAGTTCGGCTCACGGGTCATGGCGTGGCCCTCGCGCCGCGTAACCGACCTGGCTGCGGTAGAGCACTCCTCAGCGATTGAGACCATCCCGCTGGACGAGCTATAAGGGGTCAACTGTTGCCTACACCTGCGGCCGTCGGTGTTTTCGAAGTGGGCGCGTAACTTGTCTGCCACTTCCGATCTGACCGCGGCGGCCTCACTCGGCCTATTCGCGTAGTTGCGCCATTCCTCGGCCTTGTCATGGTGGCCGTGCGCCTCGAACTTGAGAGCGGTCGCACGGCACAGTCGTACTAGTTGTTCAGAGTGAGCCTCTTCGAGAGCTTGGTGGTTGTCCAGGATCTCGGTGATGTGCGCATGGAGCTGCTCGCTAGTGGGGTTGTCTGGAAATGGCGAGTAATCGAACTCGTCTGGCCAGCTGTGCATTTCGCCTTCTCGCGCCGATCTGGCTCGTAGTGCCGAAATACTACTGAGTCAGCCGCAAGTTAGGGCGCCAACGCTAGAAATCGAACGAGGTAACGCCGCTGCAACCGGTCGATGTGAGCCTGTGCCTCTTGGTTGTCTCTGCGTAGTGCGGCTGCGTCCATCCGCATTTCACATGCTCGGCCGTTTGTGTGCGGTGACGTCCTGGGGTTGAAGTGTTGAAGCCAGGCTAACTGAGTAGTCATCTCGCGCAGCTGAGAGTGCAAAGCACGAATTAGCTCGACAGCTTGGCACGATTGCAGTCATCCGCGACGAGATAGTCGCATTTAACTTCGAATTACACCAACGTTTGATTGCGGATTGGACTGCCGTTTAATTTACGCCGGCGTCACGATGCTGCGGTGAACGCCTACCGATGCCGCACCCTGGCCGGACCGCTGCATTCCGGCGGCTAGCCTTAGTCACTACAGTTCCTAATCACCGACTAGGAGACCTCGGGTGGCGAAGGAGTTTTCGCGTATCGACGAGTCCCTCCGCGAGTTCATCGGCGAACAGGCGATGTTCTTTGTCGCCACCGCCCCTACGGAAGGTGGGCGAATCAATCTCTCGCCCAAGGGATACAGCGATACGTTCGCGGTGATCGACGACCACACCGTCGCCTACCTCGATCTGTTCGGCAGCGGTGTCGAGACCATCGCACACCTGCGTGACAACGGCCGGATCACCCTCATGTTCTGCTCGTTCACCCGCAACTCGCGGATCTTGCGACTGTTCGGCACCGGCCGCGTCGTTCGCCCTGACGATGCCGAGTTCGACAGCCTCAGAAGACATTTCGCGCAGCTGCATCCGGGCATCCGGGCCGCCGTCGTCGTCGAAGTCGAACGGATCGCCGACGCCTGCGGATACGCGGTGCCCTACTACGAACTCGTCGACGAACGGCCCGTGCTGGACGCGTATCACTGCAAGCAGCCCGACGAGAAATACGCTCAGCAGATCGCAACCCGCAACCGGCACAGCATCGACGGTCTGCCCGCACTCGAGCCCGACCACCCGCTGCCGCCCCGCTAGAGCGGGGCGCGAGCAAACCCTAAATCGCGCGCTTGAGGTCGTCGACCTTGTCGAGCCGCTCCCACGGCAGGTCGATGTCGGTGCGGCCGAAGTGCCCGTAGGCGGCGGTCTGCGCATAGATCGGCCGCAGCAGGTCCAGGTCGCGGATGATCGCACCGGGCCGCAGGTCGAACACCTCAGGCACGATCTTCTCGATCTTGACCGGGTCGACCGTCGCGGTGCCGAAGGTCTCGATGAAGAGGCCGACGGGTGCGGCCTTGCCGATCGCGTAGGCCACCTGCACCTCGACCCGCTCGGCCAGCCCGGCCGCGACGATGTTCTTGGCCACCCAGCGCATCGCGTACGCCGCCGACCGGTCCACCTTGGACGGATCCTTGCCGGAGAAGGCGCCGCCGCCGTGACGGGCCCAGCCGCCGTAGGTGTCGACGATGATCTTGCGGCCGGTGAGCCCGGCGTCACCCATCGGGCCGCCGAGGACGAACTTGCCGGTGGGGTTCACCAGCACCCGCGTCGACGATGCGTCCAGGGTGTCGTGGGCCAGGTCGTCGAGCGCGTTCTGCAGCACGTGCCGCCGGATGTCGGGATCCAGCGTCTTCTCCAGATCGATGCCGTCGGCGTGCTGGGTTGAAACGACCACGGTGTCCAGCCGGACCGGGACGTCGTCCTCGTATTCGATGGTGACCTGCGTCTTGCCGTCGGGACGCAGGTAGGCCAGCGTCCCGTTCTTACGCACCTCGGTCAGCCGCCGTGACAGCCGGTGCGCCAGCGCGATGGGCAGCGGCATCAGTTCGGGGGTGTCGTTGATCGCGTAGCCGAACATCAGGCCCTGGTCGCCGGCGCCCTGGGAGTCCAGCGGGTCCGCGGCGCCCTCGACGCGCGCCTCAAGGGCGGTGTCCACACCCATGGCGATGTCGGGCGACTGTGCGCCGATCCCGATGTTCACGCCGCAGGACGCCCCGTCGAAGCCCTTGTCCGACGAGTCGTAGCCGATGTCGAGGATGCGCGCGCGAACCGTGTTGGTGATGTCGGCGAACGCCGCTTTGGCCGCCGTGGTCACCTCGCCGACCACGTGCACCTGCCCGGTGGTGACCAGCGTCTCGACCGCGACACGGGAGCGGGGGTCCTCCGCCAGCAGCGCGTCGAGGACCGAGTCGCTGATCGCGTCACAGATCTTGTCGGGATGTCCCTCGGTCACCGACTCACTGGTAAACAGCCGACCCTTCTCGCTCACCCTGTCATCCTTTCGTGCTGCGTAAAACTTAGATAGTCAAATTATTTTAGACGCCTCTAACCGAACCGGTTCGGCGGGGGCGTGCGCAACTCTTCCGAAGGCCGTTATCCGGCGTCACCATGCAGGAACGCGACAATCGCGTCCACAATACGACTGGCCATCAGCGTCTTGGAACCGTGCTGCAGCGCGGACTCGGTGCCGTGGGACGCCAGCAGCCAGCCGTCGTTGCTGTCCACCTCGAACGCCCGGCCGTCGCCCACCGCGTTGACGACCAACAGGTCACACCCCTTGCGGCGCAGCTTCGCCCGTGCGTGGAACAGTACGTCCCCGTTGGCGTCGCCGGTCTCGGCGGCGAACCCGACAATGGCACGCATGTTGGGCAGCTCCCCGTGTGCGCGTGCCCGCACCGCACCGGCCAGCACGTCGTCGTTGCGCACCAAGTCGATCATCGGCGCATCGTCGCGACTATCCGGACCTTTTTTGATCTTGGCGGCCGAAACCTGCGCGGGACGGAAGTCGGCAACGGCCGCGGCCATCACCAGCACGTCCGCGTCGGGGGCGTGCTTGGACACCGCGTTCCCGAGTTGTTCGGCCGAGCTGACGTGCACCACGTCGACTCCGGCCGGGTCGATGAGCCCCGCGGTGTGCCCGGCGATCAGCGTGACCTGGGCGCCGCGCTGGGCGGCGACCCGTGCGACCGCGTAGCCCTGCTTGCCCGAGCTGCGGTTGCCTATGAAACGCACCGGATCGATGGCCTCGCGGGTGCCGCCGGCGGTCACCAGGACCTTGCGGCCGGCCAGGTCGTAGGGCAGGGCGTCGTGGCGTTCCAGCAGCAGGTGGGCAAGGGTGGTGATCTCCTCGGCCTCGGGTAGCCGGCCGGGCCCGCTGTCGGTGCCGGTGAGCCGCCCGAATGCGGGTTCCAGCACCACAGCACCCCGGCGGCGCAGCGTGGCCACGTTGTCGACGGTGGCCGGGTGTAACCACATCTCGGTGTGCATTGCCGGCGCGAACATCACCGGACAGCGCGCCGTGAGCAGCGTGGCGGTCAGCAGATCGTCGGCGCGGCCGGCCACGGCCCGGGCCAGGGTGTCGGCGGTGGCAGGAGCGACCACGACCAGGTCGGCCTGCTGGCCGAGACGAACATGCGGCACCTCGGGAACGTCGGAGAAGACGCCCGTGTGCACGGGCTGACCGGAGAGCGCCTCGAAGGTGGCGGCCCCCACGAACCGCAATGCGGATTCGGTGGGGATGACCCGGACCTGGTGACCGGCCTCGGCGAGCTGGCGGACGACGGTGCACGCCTTGTAGGCGGCGATGCCCCCTGAGACGCCGACGACGATCCGCTTGGGGATCCAGGTGCCGTGCATGATCTCCGGGCCTGGCCTGTTACTCGCCCTCGGTGTGCTCGAGCAGATCGGCGTGGATCTCGCGCAACGCGATGGACAGCGGCTTCTCCTGCAGTCCAGGCTCGACCAGCGGGCCGACGTACTCGAGGATGCCCTCGCCGAGCTGGTTGTAGTAGTCGTTGATCTGCCGGGCCCGCTTGGCCGCGTAGATCACCAGGGCGTACTTGCTCGAGACCCGCTCCAGCAGCTCGTCGATGGGCGGGTTGGTGATGCCCAGCGGGGTGTCGTAGGCGCCTTGTCCACCCGCGGACGGATCGAATTGATCCACGGCGGGGATGGCGGCCAGCGACGAGTCGGACTGCGGAATACTCACGTGCAAAATCTCCTGGCGACGTAGCGGGGTGCGATTAAGGGGCTGAGAACTTCGGTGCTGATCCGGGGTCATGCCGGGTCCGGCGCAGTTACCAGCAAGGATACCAATTCGGCGCACGCAGACTCTAATCGCGTGTTCACGACGACCTCGTCGAAGTCGTCCTGGGCGGCCAATTCGGTGCGCGCGGTGTCCAGCCGGCGCTGTATCGCCTCGGGTGTCTCGGTGCCCCGCCCGATCAACCGGGCTTCGAGGTCCTCCCAGCTCGGCGGCGCCAGAAAGACGGTCATGACCTCGGGCATCGCCTTCTTGACCGCCCTGGCCCCGGCCAGGTCGACCTCGATGAGCACCGGAAGGCCGGCGGCGATGGCGGTGTGCACGGGCTCCGCCAGGGTGCCCGATCGCTGCAAGCCGCCATGGATCTCGGCCCACTCCAACAATGCGCCCTGGTCGATCAGTTGCTGGAAGCGGGCGGGACTAACGAAGTGGTAGTCGACGCCGTCGACCTCGCCCGGCCGCGGCGCACGCGTGGTCGCCGAGACGCTGAAGTGCAGGTTCGGAATGCGCTCGCGCAGACACCGGACCACGCTGGACTTACCGACGGCTGAGGGACCGGACAGTACGACGACACGTCCTCTGCCCGGTCCCCGGCCGGCGCTCACAGGCGCTGTTGGGTCGGCGGGGTTAGGAGCCGAACTTTTCCAGCAATGCCTTGCGCTGACGGTCGCCGAGGCCGCGCAGGCGGCGGGTCGGGGCGATCTCGAGCTCGGTCATGATTTCCTGCGCCTTGACCTTGCCCACCTTCGGCAAGGCCTCGAGCAGGGCAGACACCTTCATTTTGCCCAGGACTTCGTCTTTCTCGGCGTCCTTGAGCACCTGGGTGAGGTTGGTGCCGCCGCGCTTGAGCCGATCCTTGAGCTCTGCTCTCGCTCGACGTGCGGCAGCAGCCTTCTCCAACGCGGCCGCGCGCTGCTCGTCGGTCAACTGGGGAAGGGCCACGATTCCTCCGTCTCTCATCGATCGCAATCGATCTTTGTTTATCTCAGCCGGGGTACTCCAGCCAGCGGGAACGACCGTACTCACGCTTCCTGACGAAATCTAACCCGACCCCCTGATTTTGGGGACATTTGTCCAGCAAGAAGTCCAGCATGAGCCCGGCGCGGGCCCGTCGCGGGCCACCGGCCAGCGGTCGTCAGGGCGCTGCTGACGGCGGTCTCATAGATTGGCGTGCCAGCCGTGTCGGGCGCGGTTTGTGGACCCGTTAATGGGTTTACCTGCAGTTTTTCTGTTGTCGGGAGGGTCGTGCGTCCGTGCGTCGACGGCCCGCCGTCGATGTCTGGGGTTGCGTGAGGTGGCGGCCACGGGCCCTGATGCTGCCCGGTGCTGGGAATCACGGATTTTCGTTGCGTGTCGCGCGTGTCGCGCCGCCCGTCAAACGAGGTAGGCCACAGCCTCGCGCATCCGCTCGCCCGCCGCCCGCAGTTCCGGCACGCCCGGGCCCGCCCGCAGCACCTCACGTGACACCGCGGGTAACAGCTGGCCCGGCGCCGCCCCACCCAGGCCGGCGAGCTGCTCAGGCCGCCCGCCTTGCGCCCCGATGCCCGGCACCAGCACTGGTCCATCGAGGGCGGACAGATCGGGCGGCTTGAGCGTGGTCGCCCCTACGACCACGCCGACGGATCCGGGCTCCCCCGGGTTCGCGCTGTGACTTGCGGTCTTGTTGATCACCGCCGCCTGGTCGACGATCAGCTGCGCAACCGTGCGCTCGTCGAACCGGGCCTGCTGCACGGTCGCGCCCTCCGGGTTGGAGGATGCGGCCACCACGAACACCCCGCGGTCATGCGCCGCAGCGGTCTCCAGCAGCGGCCGCAGCGAGCCGAATCCCAGGTACGGCGAGGCCGTCACCGCGTCGGCGGCCAGCGGCGAGTCGCCCGCCCAGGCGGCGGCATAGGCCGCCATGGTCGTCCCGATGTCGCCCCGCTTGGCGTCAGCCAGCACCAGCACCCCGGCGTCGCGCAGCGCGGCGATGGTGCGTTCCAGCACGGCGTATCCTGCGGCGCCGTAGGCCTCGAAGAAGGCCACCTGTGGCTTGACAACCGCGAAACCGGCGAACGCTTCGATGCAGCTGTCGCAGAACGCGGCCAGCCCGTCGGCGGTGGTGGGCAGACCCCACGCCGTCAGCAGCTCGGGATGCGGGTCGATGCCCAGGCAGAGCGCCCCACGGCGCGATCTGGCCTCGGCCAGCCGGGCACCGAACCCGGTCACCGAGCGCCCTCTCCGAGTGCACTGTGCAGCTCCTGCAGCGAACGCACGCCGATGTCGCCCCGGATCCCCGCCTCGATGCCCTGGACGGCGGCAGACGCGCCCTGCACCGTCGTGACGCAGGGGATGTTGACGGCCACCGCGGCCGAGCGGATCTCGTAGCCGTCGACGCGTGGACCGGAGTTGCCGTAGGGCGTGTTGATCACCATGTCGACCTCGCCGGCCCTGATCGCGTCGACGGCCGACATCTCGGGACGGCCCGGCTGCGGTTCCTCGAAATGCTTGCGCACCTCCTCGCACGGAATCCCGTTGCGGCGCAGCATCTCTGCTGTTCCTTCGGTGGCCAGCACGCGGAAACCCAAGTCGGCCAGGCGCTTAACCGGAAACACCAGCGATCGCTTGTCCCGGTTGGCGACCGACACGAATATGGTGCCTTCGGCCGGCAACGACCCGTAGGCGGCGGTCTGGCTCTTGGCGAATGCGCTGCCGAAGTCGCGGTCGATGCCCATCACCTCGCCGGTCGATTTCATTTCCGGGCCGAGCAGGGAATCGATAGCGGCTCCGTCGGCACGGCGGAACCGGTGGAACGGCAACACGGCTTCTTTGACCGCGATCGGCGCGGACGGGGACGCGTTGGCACCGTCCCCGGAGGCCACCAGCATCCCCTCCTCGCGGAGCTGGGAGATGCTGGTGCCCAACATGATCCGGGCACATGCCTTGGCGAGCGGGATCGCGGTGGCCTTCGAGACGAACGGCACCGTGCGGCTGGCGCGCGGGTTGGCCTCCAGCACGTAGAGCACATCGTCTTTGAGGGCGTACTGCACGTTGAGCAGACCGACCACGCCGATGCCGTGCGCGATCGCCTCGGTCGCGCGGCGCACCTTCTCGATGTCGCTGCGGCCCAGCGTCACCGGCGGCAGCGCGCAGGCCGAGTCGCCGGAGTGGATGCCGGCCTCCTCGATGTGCTCCATGATCCCGCCGATGTACACCTCGGCGCCATCGCATAGCGCGTCGACGTCGATCTCGACCGCATCCTCGAGGAAGCGGTCGACGAGCACCGGGTGCTCGGGAGAGAGCTGGGTGGCCCGGGTGATGTAACCCTCGAGCGTCTTTTCGTCGTAGACGATCTCCATGCCCCGTCCACCCAGCACGTACGACGGCCGCACTAGCACCGGATAGCCGATGTCTTCGGCGATCCGGCGGGCCTGCGCAAATGTCGTTGCGGTGCCGTACTTTGGCGCCGGCAGGCCGGCGGCGTTCAGCAGGTCGCCGAAGGCGCCGCGGTCCTCGGCCAGGTCGATGGCCTCCGGCGGGGTGCCGACGATCGGAACTCCGGCGTCGGCGAGCCGTTGCGCCAGCCCGAGCGGCGTCTGGCCGCCGAGTTGCACGATCACGCCGATGACCCCCGGGCCGCCCTCCGCCGACTGGGCCTCGGCGTGGAAGACCTCGAGTACGTCCTCGAAAGTCAGGGGCTCGAAGTACAGCCGGTCGGCGGTGTCGTAGTCGGTGGACACCGTCTCCGGGTTGCAGTTGACCATGACGGTCTCAAAACCGGCCTGGCTCAACGTCGTTGCCGCGTGCACACAGCTGTAGTCGAACTCGATTCCCTGGCCGATCCGGTTCGGGCCAGACCCCAGGATCAACACCTTGGGCTTCTCGGTCTGCGGGGCCACCTCGCTCTCGGCGGCGGGGTCCAATTCATAGCTGCTGTAGTGGTAGGGCGTCTTGGCCTCGAACTCGGCGGCGCAGGTGTCCACCGTCTTGTACACCGGGTGGATGCCGAGGCGCTCGCGCAGCGACCGGACCCCGTCCTCCCCGGCCAATTCCGGTCGCAGCGACGCGATCTGGCGGTCGGACAGCCCGCTGTGCTTACCCCGCCGCAGCAGTTCGGCGTCCAGCACCGGTGCGTCGACAAGCTCGCCGCGCAGCTGCACCAGCTCACCGATCTGCGCGACGAACCACGGGTCCACACCGCTGGCCTCTGCGACGCTTTCGATCGACGCGCCCAGCCGCAGCGCCAGCTCGAGGTCGTAGAGCCGGCCTTCGGTGGGGGTCTGCAGCCGGGTCAGCACCGCTTCGACGTCACCGTGCGGGTCCGGCTTGGTCCAGAACCCGGCGCGGTCCGTCTCCAGGGACCGCATCACCTTGCCCAGCGCTTCGATGAAGTTGCGGCCCAACGACATTGCCTCCCCGACGGATTTCATCGTGGTGGTCAGGGTGGGATCGGCGCCGGGGAACTTCTCGAACGCGAACCGCGGCGCCTTGACCACGACGTAGTCCAGGGTGGGCTCGAAACAGGCGGGCGTTTCCTTGGTGATGTCGTTGACGATCTCGTCGAGGGTATAGCCGATGGCCAGCTTGGCCGCGATCTTGGCGATCGGGAAGCCGGTGGCCTTGGACGCCAGCGCACTCGATCGGGATACCCGCGGGTTCATCTCGACGACGATCAGCCTGCCGTCGGCGGGATCCACCGCGAACTGGATGTTGCAGCCGCCGGTGTCCACACCGACCTCGCGCAGGATCGCGATGCCCAGATCCCGCATCCGCTGGTATTCCCGGTCGGTCAGCGTCATGGCCGGAGCGACCGTCACCGAGTCGCCGGTGTGCACGCCCATCGGGTCGAGGTTCTCGATCGAGCACACCACCACCACGTTGTCGTGGCCGTCGCGCATCAGCTCGAGCTCGAATTCCTTCCAGCCGAAGATCGATTCCTCGATCAGCACGTTGGCGCTGGGCGAGGCCGCCAACCCGGCCCCGGCCATCCGGTCGACCTCCTCGAAGGATCGCGCCATACCCGAGCCCAGCCCGCCCATAGTGAAGCTGGGCCGCACCACGACCGGCAGGCCCACTTCGTCGACCGTCTCGCGGACCTCGTCCATGGTGAAACACACTCGGCTGCGGGCGGATTCGCCGCCCACCTTGGCGACGATATCCTTGAACCGCTGCCGGTCCTCGCCGCGCTGGATGGCGTCGAAATCGGCGCCGATGAGTTCGACCCCGTACCGCTCCAGCGCCCCGTTCTCGTACAGCGCCACCGCCGTGTTGAGCGCCGTCTGTCCGCCCAGCGTGGCTAGCAGCGCGTCGATCTTGTTGCCACGCTCGGCCTGCTGGGCGATCACCCGCTCGACGAACGCCGGGGTGATGGGCTCGACGTAGGTGTGATCGGCGTACTCCGGGTCGGTCATGATGGTCGCCGGATTCGAGTTGACCAGGCTGACCTGCAGGCCCTCGGCGCGCAGCACCCGGCACGCCTGCGTGCCCGAGTAGTCGAACTCGCAGGCCTGCCCGATGACGATCGGGCCCGAGCCGATCACCAGGACGTGGTTGACATCCGTCCGCCGCGGCACTAGCGCCCTCCTTTCCAGGCGCGAGAGTGCGCAGTTGTACAGGGTTTGCGGCGTGTTCCTGTACAAACACGCACGCTCGCGAGTGGTGGGATCATCGCGCACCTGCCATTAGCTCGACAAAGCTGTCGAAGAGGTACTCGGCATCGTGGGGTCCGGCGGCGGCCTCTGGGTGGTACTGCACCGAGAACGCGTGCCCCTCAACGAGTTTGACGCCTTCCACCACGCCGTCGTTGGCGCAGGTGTGGCTGACGACCGCGGGGCCGAACGGCGTGTCGAAGGACTGGCCCGCCTCGCCTTCCAGCGCGAAGCCGTGGTTCTGCGCGGTGACCGCGACCCGCCCGGTGGCGTGGTCGATGACCGGGATGTTGATGCCGCGGTGGCCGAACACCATCTTGTAGGTCGACAGGCCGAGTGCCCGGCCCAGGATCTGATTGCCGAAACAGATGCCGAACAACGGGATGCCGGCGCCCAGCACCTCCCGGGTGAGCGCGACGACGTGGTCGGCGGTGGCCGGGTCGCCCGGGCCGTTGGAAAGGAACACGCCGTGCGGTCTGATGTCGGCGATCTGCTCGAAGGTCGCCGACGCCGGCAGCACATGGCTGCGGATCCCGCGCCGGGCAAAGTTGCGCGGCGTGTTGGTTTTGATGCCCAGGTCGAGGGCGGCCACCGTAAATCGGTGCGGCACATCGGGTTCGACGACATAGACACCATCGGTGCTGACCTCGCCGGCAAGATCGGCGCCCAGCATCGACTGCTGGCCCCGCACCCGCTCGACCAGCGCCTCCATGTTCACGGGGTCGGTCGCTGCGTCACCGGAGAACACCCCCGCCTTCATCGACCCGCGACTGCGCAGATGGCGCACGACCGCCCGGGTGTCGATGCCGGCAATCCCGACGATGTTTTGGCGGACCAGCTCGTCGTCCAGCGTGCCGGTGGCGCGCCAGTTCGAGGCGCGTGGCGACGGATCGCGTACGGCGTAACCGGCCACCCAGATCTTGTCGCCACGGCTCTCGGCGTCCTCACCGTTCCAGCCGGTGTTGCCGATCTGCGGTGCGGTGGCCACCACGATCTGGCGGTGATAGCTGGGATCGGTCAGCGTCTCCTGGTAGCCGGACATGCCGGTGCTGAACACGGCTTCGCCGAGCGTTTGGCCGATCGCGCCGAACGGCGTCCCGGTGAAGACGCGTCCATCCTCGAGGACCAGCAGGGCTTTACTCACGCGACCTCTTCCTGCCGGCCGTCCGGCCGGACCTCAAGCCAGGCGGCGTATTCGGTGCGGTTGTTTGCGCGGAACCCGGTGTCGATCTCCACGCCCGACGGCAGCCGCCACCGGATCGCGAGTATCCCATTACGGACCGTGACTTTGCCGGCGATGCCCCGCTCGGTGCGGATGGCCGTAATCGACTCCTGCGGAATCCAAATCGGGCGGGCGCCGATGCGTTGCACGATGATTCCCTCGGGATAGCGGGTCAGCACCGCCTTGCTGCGGTACCCCAAATCATCGACCGTGATCCGGTCGTTCCACCACGGCGCTAGCGTGCAGCCGACATAGACCCCGCGGGTACTGATGATCGCCGAGCCCACCTCCTCGGGCATGTCCGGAATGGTGCCGATCGACTCCACTTGCCGCTCCGCGCGACGCCGCCAGCCGCGCAGCATCAGTTGGATCACCACCGCGATCACCACCACCAGCACCGCGGCGAAAATCAGCGACCCGACCAGCGTGGCGGAGTTCATGCCGGGCTCTTCCCATCCCTGGCGGTGACCTTGCCGCGCAGCAGGGTGGCAGTCACGGTGGCGGGCAAGGTCATTGACTCGTATGGCGTGTTGGCCGACCGGCTGGCCAGCGCGGGCCCGGTGACCGTCCACGTGGCGTCGGGGTCGACCACGGTCAGGTTGGCCGGCTCCCCCACCTCCAGCGGCCGGCCCTGATCGGGCAGGCGTGCAATGCGCGCCGGATTCTCACTCATCACCCGCGCGACGTCACGCCAGCTCAACAGCCCGGGCACCACCATGGTTTGCGCCACCACCGACAGCGCCGTCTGCAACCCCAGCATGCCGGGGCGCGCCGAGGCGAACTCGACGCATTTCTCGTGCTCGGCGTGTGGGGCGTGGTCGGTAGCCACACAGTCGATGATCCCGTCGGCCAGCGCTTGGCGCAGCGCGACGGCGTCGGCGGCTTCGCGCAGCGGCGGATTGACCCGATTGACCCCGTCGTAGCTGGCCAGCCTGCTGTCGTCGAGCAGCAGGTGGTGCGGGGTGACCTCGGCAGTGATCGAAATACCTTGCTCCTTAGCCCATTTCAGGATCTCGACGGTGCCCGCAGTGGAGGCGTGGCAGATGTGCACGCGGGCGCCGGCGTCGCGGGCCAGCAACGCGTCGCGCGCGACGATCGATTCCTCGGCCGCTCTGGGCCACCCGGACAGCCCGAGCCTGGCGGCGGTGGGCCCCTCGTGCGCGACGGCGCCGACGGTCAGCCGTGGCTCCTCGGCGTGCTGGGCGATCAGCACCCCAAGCCCGGTGGCGTACTCCAGCGCGCGGCGCATGATCAACGGGTCATGCACGCAGATCCCATCGTCGGAGAACATCCGCACCTGCGCGACACCGGCAGCCATCATGCCCATCTCGCTGAGTTCGGCTCCGGCCAGCCCGACGGTGACCGCGCCGACGGGATGCACGTCGACCAGGCCGACCTGCTGGCCGCGGTGCCAGACGTGGTCGGTGACCACCGGGCTGTCGGCCACCGGGTTGGTGTTGGCCATCGCGAACACCGCGGTATAGCCGCCGAGAGCCGCTGCGGCCGAACCTGTTTCGATGTCCTCGGCGTATTCGCGGCCCGGCTCGCGCAGGTGGGTGTGCAAATCCACAAATCCGGGCAGTAGCACCTGATCCGTGGCGTCAATAACATCTGCGGTGTCGGGAATCTCCAAGCCGGCACTGATTTCGGCGATCTGGCCGTCATCGACCAGGACGTCGATCCTCTCGCCCTCCCCGTACAGACGGACACCACGCAGCAGCACACTCATGCCGCACCCTCTTTTCCGGCGAGGTCAGCACCGACCAGCACGTGGAAGAGCACGGCCATCCGGACGTGCACGCCGTTGGAAACCTGTTGTAGCACTGCCGATTGCGAGGAGTCCGCCACCGACGACGCGATCTCCATGCCACGCACCATCGGTCCCGGGTGCAGCACCACGGCATGGCCGGGCAGCATCGCCTGGCGCCGGTCGGAAAGCCCATAAAGAACCGAGTATTCGCGCACCGACGGGAAGAAGCCGCCGTTCATCCGCTCGGCCTGCACCCGCAGCATCAGCACTGCGTCGGCGGCGGGCAGCTCGGCGTCGAAGTCGTGGGTCACCGTGACCGGCCAGCCGTCGACCCCGACCGGCAACAACGTCGGCGGTGCCACCAGCACCACCTCGGCGCCCAGGGTTCCCAACAGCATGACGTTGGAACGGGCGACCCGGCTGTGCAGGACGTCGCCCACGATCACGACGCGCCGGCCGTCGATGCCGCCGAGCCGCTGACGGATGGTCAGCGCGTCCAGCAGCGCCTGCGTCGGGTGCTCGTGCGTGCCGTCGCCGGCGTTGATCACCGAGGGCCCGTCGTCGTTCCCACAAGTCCACTCGGCGAGCAGTTGCGCGGCACCGGACGCCGGATGCCGGATGATCAGCGCGTCGGCGCCGGCCGCGCACAGCGTCAGCGCGGTGTCGCGCAGCGACTCGCCCTTGCCCACCGACGATCCAGTCGCGCTGACGTTGATCACGTCCGCGCTCATCCACTTGCCGGCCACCTCGAACGACACCCGGGTGCGCGTCGAGTTCTCGTAGAACATGGTGATCACGGTGCGTCCGCGCAGCGTGGGCAGCTTCTTGATTTCGCGACCCACCAGCGCCTGCGCGAACCGATCGGCGTCGTCGAGGATGGCGGTGGCCTCGTCGCGGCTCAGGTCGCCGGCGGCCAGCAGATGTCTTGTGCTCATCGGGAAATCACCACGCCATCGTGACCGTCGTGCTCACTGAGCTGAACATGCACGCTCTCGCTGCGCGAGGTCGGCACGTTCTTGCCCACGTAGTCGGCGCGCACCGGCAGTTCGCGGTGGCCACGGTCGACCAGCACCGCCAGCTGCACCGCCCGCGGCCGGCCCACGTCGCGCAGCGCGTCCAGCGCGGAGCGCACCGAGCGCCCCGAGTACAGCACGTCGTCGACCAGGATCACCAGCGCGTCGTCGATGCCGCCGGCCGGGATCGACGTGGCCTCCAGCGGTCGCGGCGGCTTCGTCATCAGATCGTCCCGGTACAAAGTGATGTCCAGCGCGCCGTGGCCGACCTCGACGCCGCTGTACTCGCCGATGTTGGTGGCCAGCCGCTGGGCCAGGATCACGCCGCGGGTCGGGATTCCCAGCAGCACCACCCGCGGCGCGTCGGGACCATCCAGCGCGGTCTTTTCGATGATCTGATGGGCGATACGAGAAATGGTGCGACCGACGTCGGCCGCGGACATCAATTCTCGGGATTCCCCGCCCGGGGCAGCAGCGCCCATGCGAAAACCCTGACCTCCTTCTCCGCCTCTCCGGACGGATCGTTAAAGGATGTCGACTGCCGGGCATCGTAGCACTGCTGACTATCCTGGGGAAAATGACAGGCTCAAGTTCCTCCCAGCAATCCTCCGGACGACCGCTAATGGACTTCGATGCCCTCTACCGCGGCGAGAGTCCGGGCGAAGGCATCCCACCGATGACGACACCGCCGTGGGATCTCAAGGCGCCCAAGGAGAATGTCGTCGCGTGGCAGGCCGGCGGCTGGGTGCACGGTGATGTCCTCGACATCGGCTGCGGCCTTGGCGACAACGCCATCTACCTGGCCAAGAACGGGTACCGGGTGACCGGCTTGGACATCTCGCCCACCGCGCTGATCACCGCCGAGCGGCGCGCCATGGACGCCGGAGTCGACGTGAAGTTCGCGGCGGCCGATTCCACCAAATTAGAGGGGTATGCCGACGCCTTCGACACCGTGATCGACAGCGGCATGTTCCACTGCCTCGACGACGACGGCAAGCGCAGCTACGCCGCCGCGGTACACCGGGCCACCCGGCCGGGCGCCACCCTGTTGCTCAGCTGCTTCTCCGACGCCAACCCGGCGCGCGAGGAGTGGTCAACTCAACCAAACAGGCCGGAGGTTTCCGAGCAGACGCTGCGCGACGTCTTCGGCGGCGCAGGCTGGGACATCGAATCGCTGGAGCCCGCCACCGTCCGCCGCGAACAGGACGGCACCGAAATCGAGATGGCGTTCTGGTACGTTCGCGCGCAGCGTCGCGATTGAGTTTCGGCTGAGTTTCGGAGCCGGAAACTTTTCCAAGTTCGAGAGTTGCACGTTCAAAACGAACTCATTCGTTTGGCTGGTTAGGCAATGTCGCCTCGTTGATGCAAGACGACCGGTGACCGACCCCCCGCCGCCCGGACCGTTCGGAGGCCCACCTCCGCCGCCCTTACGCTGATGTCGCCAGCGGGGTAGCCAGCCCGACGGCTAACCTGGACCGCGTGAATCGCCTGAACCACCCGAACCTCGGGGGCAATCAGGCCTCCATCCGCGAGGTATGCGATGCCGGCCTGCTCGCCGGCGCGGTGACGGTGGTCTGGCAGCACGGAGAAGTGTTGCAGGTCAACGAGATCGGTTACCGGGACGTCGACGCGGGCCAGCCGATGAGCAGGGACACCCTGTTCCGCATCGCGTCGATGACCAAGCCGATCACGGTGGCGACGGCAATGAGCCTGGTCGATGAAGGCAAGCTGGCACTGCGCGACCCGATCGTGCGCTGGGTGCCGGAGATGGCCGATGTGCAGGTACTGGACGACGCGCGCGGTCCGCTGGACCGGACGCATCCGGCCCAGCGTGCCGTGCTGATCGAGGATCTGCTTACCCATACCAGCGGGCTGGCCTACTCATTCTCGGTATCCGGGCCGATCTCGCGGGCCTACATGCGGCTGCCGTTCAATCAGGGCCCCGACGCCTGGCTGACCGAGCTGGCGGCACTGCCGCTGATGCACCAACCCGGTGAGAAAGTCACCTACAGCCATGCGATAGATCTGCTGGGCGTCATCATTTCCCGCATCGAGGACAAGCCTTTTCACCAGGTTCTCGACGAACGGATCCTGGGCCCGGCGGGCATGCCCGACACCGGGTTCTTCGTCTCCCCCGAAGCACGAGGCCGCGCCGCGACCATGTACCAGGTTGACGACGAGGGCCAGTTGCGGCACGGCGTGATGGGGCCGCCGCATATCAAGCCGCCGTCCTTCTGCAACGCCGGCGGCGGGTTGTGGTCGACCGCCGACGACTACCTGAGGTTCGTGCGAATGCTGCTCGGGCAGGGGACCATCGACGGCGTGCGGGTGCTGTCGCCGGAGTCGGCGCGCCTGATGCGCACCGACCGGCTCACTGATGAACAGAAGCGGCATGACTTCCTGGGGGCGCCGTACTGGGTCGGCCGCGGATTCGGGTTGAACCTGTCGGTGGTCATCGATCCGGCGAAGTCCGCCTCGCTGTTCGGGCCGGGCGGCCCCGGAACATTCACCTGGCCCGGCGCCTACGGGACGTGGTGGCAGGCTGACCCGTCCGCGGACCTGATCCTGCTGTACCTGATTCAGAACTGTCCCGATCTAAGCGCGGATGCGGCTACGGCCGTCGCGGGTAACACGTCGTTGGCGAAACTGCGCACGGCGCAACCGAAATTCGTCCGTCGCACCTATAACGCACTCGCCCTCTAGCCATGGCCGACTATCCGCCCAGCCGAATCGACGGGCCGCGGCTGACGCTGCGCCCCCCCGCACTCGAGGACGCCGGTGCGATTTTCCAGCGGGTGGCCCGCGATCCCCAAGTGACCAAGTATCTGCTGTGGACCCCGCACCCCGATGTGGCTACCACGCGGCGGGTGATCGCCGAAAAACTCAATATCGGCAACGAGGAGCAGACGTGGGCCATCGCGCTGCGGCGCAGCGACGAGGTCATCGGACTGACCAGCTGCCGGCGCCGGGTGCGGCACTCCGTCGAAATCGGCTACTGCATGGGACGACGTTGGTGGGGCAAGGGTTTCATGTCCGAGGCGCTCGACATGCTGATGACCGCGCTGGAAGCCGACCGCGACGTGTACCGCGTCTGGGCCACCTGCAATGTCGACAACGAGCGCTCGACGCGACTGCTCGAGCGAGCCGGCTTCGTGTTGGAGGGCCGGCTGGCGCGCCACGCCGTCTACCCGACCCTCGGGCCCGAACCGTGCGACAGCCTGCTCTACGCCAAGGCCCTGCGGTGAATCGCGCCCCCGTGCCGAGCCTGCGGTAAGGGCGCGGTTCTGCGAAAGATTCAGCGCTGAGCGCAGTCTCGATGCCACCACTGCAGACTCGATGCGCGTCGTAGGCTGGGCCGCCACCCGTTTTGGCGTTCCAGCGCACGGCGGGCGCACGTCGAGCTCATGGTCGAGCTTGCGCTGTGCGACATGAGTGCCGACTTTGGGACCATGCTCGATCAGCCCCTCGTTTTTCAGAACGGTGAGCGCCTCGCGAATGGTGTTGCGGGACAAGAAGAATTCGGCCGCCAACGCACTTTCCAGCGGCAGGCCGTCGGGGTAGGCGCCGGCATGGATCTGCTGGCGTAACACGTCGGCGACGCGGCGCGCACGGTCGGCGCGGTGTCCCCCCGATCGGTACGGCTACAGCCACGTCGTCACGCGGCCCGCACCGGCAGCTCAGCGTATTACGCCGGTTCGAGTTAGGTGAGGACCAGCTAAAAGCCGGCCCGCCTGGCTATTGCGCCACCCAAAGCGTCTTGCCGGCTTTCAGATCGCGCTGAGTGGAAACGGACAGCAATCTGTCCCGCAGGACTCTCCGGAAGCCGGTAGAAATTTTGCCCACCTCGAACATCTCCGCCGCCAGAGGCCTACGAGTCAGCTACGCGTCTTTGGCAGCCGCGCGCACCGCGCGGTCTCCATTAACGGCTCCCGCCGCCCCCAAACTAGAAGCATCCGATGAGATTTCGAAGACTGGGACCGCGGCACCCACGGCGGCCGTCGCCGCATTCCGTTGGGCCTCCATGCGCGCCAGCGCTTCCTGGGTGAACACCGACAACCCGAGGTCGTGGTTGTATCCGTGGATTTCCTTGACGTCCAGCTGGGCCAGGAAGTAGACGATCTCTTTGGAGACCACCTGACCCGGGACCAGCACGGGGAACCCGGGCGGGTACGGCACCACGAACGTAGTGGACACCAGCCTCTTCCCCTCGGCGAGCCGCCGCCCGGCCGCGCCGATCAGCACGTATTCGCGGTCGGCCTCTTCGTATCCCGCGTAGAAGGCCGCCCGCATGTCGCCGAACGAGCAAGCGTCCACGGGACGGAAGGCGAAGTCGAACTCGCTGAAGTCAGGTAGGTGCGGCAGATCCTCGGTGATCTCCTCGACCCGGCGCTCGTGCAGTGCCCAGTCGGCCGCGCTGGCCCCCTGCTTCTCCCGGTCGAAATCGGTGGCCACCCGCCGCAGCACGTCGAGCAGATAGTGCACGCTCGACCACGTGACGCCGATGGTGAAGATCAACAACACGCTGTTGATAGAGGTCTTATTGATCTGGATGCCGAATCGGTCCATCAGGATCTTCTCGCGGAAGTCGTACCCGTTCATTCCGGTGTTGCCGAGGAACAGGGTGACCCGCGTCGGGTCCAGCACGAACTGGTCGGAGCGCCAGGCCTCGTTCCACTCCGCCAGGGCCCCCTGCCTGATCGAAGCGGTCGAGCTGACCGCGGAGGCCCGGAACTCCTCGGGCACCAGGTCGGCTTCGTCGAGGATGCGAAACCACTTGCTGATCAGCCGGTCTTTGCGGACGCGGTGGCGGAACACCAGCGCCATGTCGTAGACCTGCCGGACCAGCTGGAAACCCTCCATGTCGACCTGCCGGCGCGCCAGGTCCAGCGAGGCGAGAAGTTGCTGGTTCGGCGATGTCGAGGTGTGCGTCAGGAACGCCTCGCCGAACGCGTCGCGGGCACGCGCATTGAAATCCTGGTCGCGGACGTGGATCATCGACGCCTGCCGAAACGCCGACAGCGACTTGTGGGTCGAGTGCGTCGCATACACCCGGACCCGCGCCCTACTGGGGTCGGGCAACAGCCGGTGATCAACCCACTCCGACCGGGGGATCCCCTCCATCGACGCGGCCCAACTGCGGTATTCCTCGGCGTATTCCGGCGACGCCAAGGTGTGCTCGAGTCGCTTCGCTGACACCATGGCCGTCCGTTGCCGGGCCCACGGCACGGCGGTGGCGAACGCGTACCACGCCTCGTCCCATAGGAAGCAGATGTCCGGCTTGATCGCCAGCACCTCCTCCATCACGCGACGAGGGTTGTAGACGACGCCGTCGAAGATGCAGTTGGTGAGCAGCAGCATGCGTACCCGGTGCAGCTGCCCAGCCGCCTCGAGATCCAGCAGCGCCTTCTTGATGGTGCTCAGCGGCACCGAGCCGTAGATCGCGAACTGCGGCAGCGGATACGCGTCCAGGTACAGCGGGTACGCGCCGGCCAGCACCAGGCCGTAGTGGTGCGACTTGTGGCAGTTGCGATCGATCAGCACGATGTCGCCCGGCCGGGTCAGGGACTGCACGACGATTTTGTTGGCGGTCGACGTTCCGTTGGTGACGAAGTAGGTGTGGTCGGAACGCCATGTACGCGCGGCTTTGTCCATCGCCTTCTTGATGTTGCCGTGCGGATCCAGCAGCGAGTCCAGGCCACCGGACGTGGTCGATGTCTCGGCCATGAAGATGTTGCGGCCGTAGAACTCCCCCATGTCCTGCAGCGACTTCGAGTTGAAGATGCTGGCGCCACGGGCGATGGGCAGCGCATGGAACTGTCCGACGGGCGCCCCCGCGTACGCGCGCAGCGCGTCGAAGAATGGCGTGGCGTACCGGTTCCGCAAACCCGCGATCACCGTGCTGTGCAGATCGGTGACATCGTTGAGCCGGTAGAACGTCCGGTCGTAGACGTCGGGCTCGTCGTCATTGCCCGCCGCGATCGATTCGTCGGTCAGCAGGTAGAGGTCGATATGTGGCCGCAGTTCTCTGATCCACTCGCCGCATTCGACCCAGTCCTGAGCGCATTCGCTGCTGACCGCGTCATCGTTGGGCCCCAGCAGCGTGTTCATCAGCGGCACCCGGTCGCGGGACCGCAGCGGCAGGTCATGGCGGATGATCGCGGCCTGGATCTCGCCGTTGAGTGCGACCGCGGTGATGGCATCCTCGACGCTGGGGGCGACCAGGACCTCGAACTGGATGTCGTCGGACGGGTTGCGCAGCGCCCGCAGGCTTTCGGCCAGGCAGTCCGGGGCCGTGGGCGGCGAATCGTCGGCGAGCAACACGGTATAGAACTGCTGCTGTTTGGCCTGGGCCACCAGCTCCTGATCGGCCAGCGGCGCGGAGGTGTCGAAAAGCGCTGTGCGGTCGCCATATTCGCTCAGCAGTCGCACGGCCAGCGACACCTCTTCGCTGAGCCGCACCGTGGAAAGGCTCTCCAGGTGAGCGCGGAAGGTCGCCAGATTCTCCGCGCCGGGGTACAACCAGTAGCGCTCGTAGGCGTCGATGCGGTCCATTAGTCGTTTGACCCGAGCCAGGTCGTGAGCCTTGTCCAGCCCGGCGAGGTCAACCTCGGCGAGGTGCCGGCATGCGTCGTCGAGCAGGTTCCACGTGTCGATGCGCGTGTACGACGGGTTAGCTACGGCCGCCAGCGCGGAGACCCGAAGTCGCCGCGGGCGGGCACCGTTTCGATTCATGCCGTCACCTGTCCTTGGTGCATTCGTCATTATCGCGCGCAGGACGCGAATAATTACCGGGCGCTGTGATCGGTACGGGTTGTCCGCAGGCGCGTGCTATCGCGGTCGCTGGGATGTGGTACCGGATTTCCATCATGGGACAGCAACCATTGTGTCCCGCTCGCGCTCGCCGCGCGGCGATTTCCTTACCCGGGATCGGACCCACCGGATGAGCGGGTCAGCCGTCCACTTCGTCGTCGGCGTCATCAATAGCCACCCGGCCCCTACCGCGCGTGCTTTCCACCCACCGCAAAACCGGAAGCTCCCAGCGTCGCGCGGGTAGATCGGTGACATCGGACAGCGACCTCACCACGCCCTGCGTCAAGCCCATGAGCGCCGCTATCACCGGTAGCAGCGGCTGTAGCGGCTTGGCCGCCGTTCGAACCGTGCTGATCCGATTGGCCACGACCACGCGTTCGATGCAGTGATACAGCCACGCGCCGACGCCCAGCGCGTATATCGACATCGCCGAAGCGACGATGGTCAACCCATAAGCAGCGCACACGACAGCGCCAAGCACCACCGTGCCCGCCAGGAAGGCGGCGATGGCGAGGCGGAGTTCCAGGCGGCTCATGAGGCGCCTTCCCGGATCGCCCGAGCGGCGGCGCGGATCTGCGGCGTCACCAGCATGACCTGGCCCAGCACTCCGTTGATGAAGCCCGGCGATTCGTCGGTGGACAGCTCCTTGGCCAGCTCCACGGCCTCGTCGACGGCGACCGGCTCGGGCACGTCGTCGGCGTACAGCAGTTCCCACACCGCGACCCGCAGGATGGCGCGGTCCACCGCGGGCAGCCGGTTCAGCGTCCAGCCCTGCAGATGCGAGGTGATCAAGTCGTCGATGTGCGCGGCGTGCTCGTTCACACCGCGGGCGACCGCGACGGTATAGGGGTGCAGCGGCGCAACCTCGGGCTTGGCCTCGGCCAACGCGGTACGGACGTCGACCACCTCGGTCGGGGTCAGGCCGCGGGCCTCGGCTTCGAACAACAGGTCGACGGCGCGCTTTCGGGCCTGATGGCGTCCCTTAACAGGCCGGGCCGGCTTTTCGTCAGGCATAACGCCCGCTCACGCGTTGACGCGGCCCAGGTAGCTGCCGTCGCGCGAATCCACCTTGAGCTTGTCGCCGGTGTTGATGAAGAGCGGCACCTGGATCTGCGCGCCAGTCTCCAGGGTGGCCGGCTTGGTGCCCGCGCTGGACCGGTCGCCCTGCAGGCCCGGCTCGGTGTGGGTTACCACGAGTTCGATCGTGACCGGCAACTCGATGTACAGCGGCGCCCCGTCGTGGAACGCCACCTGCACCGGCAGGCCCTCCAGCAGATACCGTGCGGATTCAGCGACCAGGGATTCGGGCAGGTGGTGCTGCTCGTAGTCCTCGCTGTCCATGAACACGAAGTCCGAGCCGTCGCGGTACAGGTAGGTGGTGTCGCGGCGGTCGACGGTGGCGGTGTCCACCTTGACGCCGGCGTTGTACGTCTTGTCGACGACCTTGCCCGAGAGCACGTTCTTCAGCTTGGTACGCACAAACGCGGGGCCTTTGCCGGGCTTGACGTGCTGGAACTCGGTGATGGTCCACAGCTGTCCGTCGATGACCAGGACTAGTCCGTTTTTGAAGTCAGCAGTGGTTGCCACGATCGGTAAATCTCCTACAGGATGGCCAGTTATCTAGTGAACGAGCTTCCACCCGTTATCGGGTCTGCCTAACGAGTATGGCTGAACCGTTGCCGGCGCTCGACCTTACCGAGCCGCCGGGCCTGGTGGGAAATCCCCACAACCCCCTCGTCCTATCCGCGCCCCGGCGAGCTTACCCGCGGCCGGATGCAGCAAACCGCGGCCGAGGTGCACGGCCCGGTTCTCTCTTCGGCGACGGGGGTGACGGCGGAGCGGGCGGCAGTAGTCACTTCGGCTCAGGTGGGGACGGCGGCAACGGCGGCAATGCCAAGTTGATCGGCAACGGCGGCGACGGCGGTAACGGCGGGTCCGGCGCGTACGACGGCATCGACGGTGTGGGCGGGGCAGGCGGCGCCGGCGGGGCGTTGTTCGGCCACCCACGGGACCACCGGTACCAGCTAAATCAGGGTGATCAGCTCCTTGGGGAACCGGGTCAGCAATTCCGGGGTGTGCCCGTCGGTTTCCGGCGTCGCTGGTGTTGTTTCCGAGGGCACGACCAGCGTGTCCTCGATGCGGACACCGCCGCGTCCCGGCAGATAGACGCCGGGCTCCACCGTCACCACGGAACCCGCGAGCAGTGTGCCGGCGGACGTCGCGCCAATGCCCGGAGCTTCGTGGATCTCCAGGCCCACGCCGTGTCCCAGACCGTGTCCGAAGTGCTCCGCATAGCCCGCGTCGGCGATCAACTGGCGCGCAGCGGCATCCACATCGCGCAGGCCGACGCCCGGCCGCAACGCTTCCCGGCCGGCCCGCTGCGCGTCGGCGACCAGCTGATAGATCTCCCGCTGCCAGTCGGCGGCCTTACCCAGCACGAAGGTGCGGGTCATGTCGGAGTGATATCCGGCGACCAGCGCGCCGAAGTCGATCTTGACGAAATCGCCGGTCGCCAGCACCGCGTCGGTCGGCCGGTGGTGCGGGATCGCCGAATTCGGCCCCGCGGCCACGATCGTCTCGAAGGACACCGCATCGGCGCCGTGGTCGAGCATCAGCGCCTCCAACTCGCGAGCCACCTCGCGCTCGGTTCGCCCGGGCCGCAGACCGCCGCGATCCAGCAGGTCGCTAAGTGCGGCGTCGGCCGCCTCGCAGGCCAGCCGCAGCAACGCCAGCTCACCCGCGTCTTTGACCTCGCGCAGCGCCTCCACGGTTCCGGAGGCACGCACCAGCTCGGTGACCAGTTCCGATGTGTCACCGGACGTCCGCTTGTCCAGCTCGTTCGTCAGCGCATCCAGGCCGTCCACCGTGACCACATGGCTCTCGAAGCCCAGCCTGCGCACGCCGTCGTCGGCGGCCCGACCGGCCAGGTAGCGTCCACAGGCCCGTTCGATGACGACCTCGAGCCCGGGTGCCTGCTGCGCGGCCTGAGTGCGGTACCGGCCGTCGGTGGCCAGCACCGGCTCGCGATCGTCGGCGAAGACCAGCAATGCGCCGTTGGAGCCGGTGAAGCCCGACAGATAGCGCACGTTGGTCAAGTCCGTGACCAGCATCGCGTCCAGCTCGGTAGCCGCGATCGCTGATTTGAGATTGTGTCGACGCTGGGAATGTGTCACGGCTCTTGACGCTACTCGCTACGCTGAGACTCCATGAGAGACTGGATGCTGCGCGGATTGGTGTTCGCCGTTGCGATGGTTGTCCTCCGAGTGGTCCAGGGGGCACTGATCAACGCATGGCAGACGCAGTCGGGGTTGATCAGCGTCGTGCTGCTCCTGCTTTTCGTCATCGGCGTAGCCGTGTGGGGAATCAGGGACGGCCGCGCCGACGCCACTGCGAATCGGGATCCGGACCGCCGCCAAGATCTGGCGATGACCTGGCTGCTCGCCGGCCTGGTCGCGGGGATCCTCAGCGGTGCGGTGTCCTGGCTCATCGCCCAGGTGTACAGCGCGATCTACACCGGCGGGCTGCTCAACGAGGTGACCACGTTCGCGGCGTTCACCGCGCTCACCGTGTTCCTGCCCGGGATCGTCGGTGTGGCGGTCGGCCGGTGGCGGGTGGATCGGCAGTACGAGAAAGAACCGGAGAGACACCACGGGCTTGCCGATGGGCCTGAGCGAGGGGCCGACACCGATGTGTTCTCCGCCGTTCGCGCCGATGACTCCCCGACCGGTGAGATCCCTCTCGAAAAAGGGGACAAGGGTCAAGCCCAGACTGAGCAACGCGCGGCGGTGGCCACAGCTGAACGTGGGGCCGAACGTGAGGCACCCACCGAAACCATCGCCACCGGCGCGAGTGAGGCGCCCACCGAATCGTTCAAACTGCCCGGCGGCCCGTGGGGCAGCCCATCCGGTAGCGAAGACAAGACCGAGGTGATCCGGACGCGTGACGCCGACCAAACCAAGCCGGACACCCCGAAGAAGGATTAGCGGGCCGCCAGATAGCGCAGGGCGAGCAGGTAGCCCTGCACTCCGAGCCCGACGATCACCCCGGTTGCGACCGGGCTGATGTAGGAATGGCGCCGAAACTCCTCGCGCGCATGCACATTGGAGATGTGCACCTCGATCAAGGGCGCGCTCAGTTCGGCGCAGGCGTCGCGCAGGGCCACCGAGGTGTGCGTGAAGCCGCCCGCATTCAGGATCACCGGTTCGCCGGCATCGGCGGCCGAATGGATCCAGTCCAGCAGCTCGGCTTCGCTATCACTTTGCCGCACAACGACTTTGAGGCCAAGCTCGGCGGCTTCGCGTTCGATCAGGGCGGCTAGCTCATTGTGGGTGGTGCTGCCGTAGACATCCGGCTCGCGCCTGCCCAGCCGGCCCAGGTTCGGGCCGTTGATGACGTTCACGATGATCGGAGCTGTCATGACGCACCGACTTCGCTGTAGGCGGCCGCCAGCAGCGTCGGGTCCGGTCCCGCCATCCGGCCCGGTTTGCCCAGGCCGTCGAGGACGACGAACCGAAGCACGCCGGCCCGGGTCTTCTTGTCGCCGGCCATGTATTCCAGCAGTTGCGGCAATGCGTCGGCGTCATAGCTGACCGGCAGGCCGAGTGACTCCAGGATGGTGCGGTGCCGCAGCGCGGTGGCGTCGTCGAGCCGTCCGGCGAGTCTGGCCAGCTCGGCCGCGAATACCAGGCCCACCGACACGGCGGCGCCGTGCCGCCACTGGTAGCGCTCCCGGCGCTCGATCGCGTGCCCCAAAGTGTGCCCGTAGTTGAGGATTTCGCGCAGCTCCGACTCCTTCTCGTCGGCGGCGACGACTTCGGCCTTGACCTGGATCGCCCGCACGATCAGCTCCCGCAACACGTCGCCTTTCGGGTCCAGAGCGGCCTGCGGGTCGGCTTCGATGAGGTCGAGGATCGCCGGATCGGCGATGAACCCGGCCTTGACCACTTCGGCCATCCCGGCCACGATCTCGTTGCGCGGCAACGTTTCCAGAGTTGCCAGATCAGCCACGACAGCGAGCGGCTGATGAAACGCGCCGACCAAATTCTTGCCGGCCTCGGTGTTGATCCCCGTCTTGCCGCCGACGGCCGCGTCGACCATGGCGAGCAACGTGGTGGGCACGTGCACGATCGCGACACCGCGCAGCCAGGTGGCCGCGGCGAAGCCGGCGACATCGGTGGCGGCCCCGCCGCCGAGGCTGACCAGGGCGTCTTTCCGGCCAATTCCGATGCGGCCCAACACTTCCCAGATGAATCCGACGACCGGCAGGTCCTTACCCGCCTCGGCGTCCGGAATCTCGATGCGGTGCGCGTCGACGCCCTTGCCGGCCAGGTGGTTTCGGATCGCCTCCGCGGTGTCGGCCAGCACCGGTTGGTGCAGGATCGCGACCCGGTGCCGACCGGAAAGGAGTTGGTCCAATTCGTCGGACAGGCCTTGTAAGAGACCCCGGCCGATGACCACCGGATACGGCGGGTCGACGGCCACCTGCACGGTGACCGGTGCGGTGTCTTCGGTCATTTGGCGGCCTGCGCTGGCGAGGCGGCGTCTGCCGGTGCCTGTAGCCGAGACACGATGTAGCGGACCACGGCCCCCGGATTGCGGCGGTTGGTGTCTACCCGCATTGTTGCGACGCGCCGGTACAGCGGAACCCGGGCCGACATCAGGGCGCGGAATTTCGCGGCGCGGTCCGGCCCGGCCAGCAGCGGCCGCACGGTGTTGCCGCCGGTACGCCGCACGCCTTCGTTGGCGTTGATCTCCAGATAGATGACCGTGTGCCCGGCGAGCGCCTCGCGCACCCCCGGGCTGGTGACGGCGCCGCCGCCGAGCGACAGCACGCCGTCGTGCTCCGCCAGTGCCGCGCGCACCACGTTTTCCTCGATGCGCCGGAATTCCTGCTCCCCGTCGTTGGCGAAGATGTCGGCGATGGTCCGGCCGGTCTGCTGCTCGATGGCCACGTCGGTGTCGAGCAGGCCGACCCCGAGCGCCTTGGCCAGCCGCCTCCCGATGGTGGACTTGCCCGAACCCGGCAATCCGACGAGTACCGCCTTGGGTGCCTTGGATGTCATGAGCGCCTACCCGGACTTCCGCGCGGTGGGCGCTTCCCGCTCGGCGACCGCGCGCCGGTAGGCCTCGATGTTGCGGCGGGTTTCGGTCAGCGAGTCGCCGCCGAACTTCTCCAGCGCCGCGCGGGCCAGCACCAGCGCCACCATGGTTTCGACCACGACGCCGGCGGCCGGCACGGCGCACACATCGGAGCGCTGGTGGATGGCGACGGCCTCGTCGCCAGTCGCCAGGTCGACGGTAGCCAGCGCTCGGGGCACGGTGGAGATCGGCTTCATCGCCGCGCGGACCCGCAGCGGCTGGCCGTTGGTCATGCCGCCTTCCAGCCCGCCGGCCCGGTTGGTCGACCGGACCACCCCGTCGGGCCCGGGATACATCTCGTCGTGGGCGTGGCTGCCGCGGCGGCGCGCGGTCTCGAAGCCGTCGCCGATCTCCACGCCCTTGATCGCCTGGATGCCCATCACGGCGGCGGCCAGCTGGCTGTCGAGCCGGTTGTCACCGCTGGTGAACGATCCCAGCCCGACCGGCAGGCCCATCGCCACCACCTCGACCACCCCGCCGAGAGTGTCGCCGTCCTTCTTGGCCGCTTCGATCTCGGCGATCATGGCCGCCTCCGCGGCCTTGTCGAACGCACGGACCGGGCTGTCGTCGATGGCGGGCAGGTCTTCGGCCCGCGGCGGGGGTCCGTCGTAGGGCGCCGACGGGCCGATCGCGATGACGTGGGAGACCACCTCGACGCCGAGCGCCTGCCGCAGGAACGCGCGCGCGACGGTTCCCGCCGCGACGCGGGCGGCGGTCTCGCGGGCGCTGGCCCGCTCCAGCACCGGCCGGGCGTCGTCGAAGCCGTACTTGAGCATCCCCGCGTAGTCGGCGTGGCCGGGCCGCGGCCGGGTCAGCGGTTCATTGCGGGCCGAGTTTTCCAGTTCCGCCGCATCGACGGGGTCGGCGGCCATCACGGTTTCCCACTTCGGCCACTCGGTGTTGCCGATCTCGATGGCAATGGGACCGCCCAGCGTGACGCCGTGGCGCACCCCGGACAGCATGGTGACCGCGTCACGCTCGAACTTCATCCGCGCGCCGCGGCCGTAGCCGAGCCGGCGTCGGGCCAGTTGGTCGGCGATCTCGGTGGACGTGACCTGCACGCCGGCGACCATGCCTTCGACGACGGCCACCAACGCTCGGCCGTGCGATTCCCCGGCAGTGATCCAACGCAACACCCGACTATCTTCCCATGGGCTCAACCCACGAGGGCCAGCCCCGCTGCGGCTGCGGTGGCCAGGCACATCGACGGGCCGTGCGGCACGGTACGCACGCCGCACAACATCCCGACCACACCGCACAGCGCCGTCAGCAGCGGAGCGGCCAACCCCGCCAGAAACCACACCTCGACACCGAAGCAGCCGGCCAGCCCACCCAGGCCGATCGCGAGTTTGACGTCACCGGCTCCCAGCGCCGCCGGCGCCACCAGGTGCACCAGCAGATAAACCCCAGCCAGCGCCGCAGCCCCGGCCAGCGCCGGCACGCCGCGGCCGACCATGGCGCCGGCCAGCAGAATCACGGCCGCACCCGGCAGCGTTAGCGCGTTGGGCAGCCGTCGTTGCCTGATGTCGTAGCAGCTCAACACGGCCAGCCAGGTGAGCACCAGGGCCGCTATTACGCTGGGCAAGCCGATCCGCATTCGCGGCAGGCTAGTCCAACGGCTCCAAAGCGCAAGCCATCGCCTCGCGCGGGGCGGGCAGCCCGGTGAATTGCTCCACCTGCGCAAACGCCTGATGCAACAGCATCTGCAGGCCGCTGATCACCCGACCGCCAGCGGCGGTGACCGCGGCGGCCAGCGGCGTCGGCCACGGGTCGTAGACGGCGTCCAGCAGCACCGGGATGGCGGCGAACGTGCCGGCATAGCGCGCAGCCACGTCGGCCGGGACAGTGCTGACCAGGACCTCGGCGGCAGCCACCTCGTCGGCCAGGCCGTCGCTGTCCAGGGCGCAGAACCGGGTGGGCGCGCCGATGCGGGTTCCGAGGTCCACCAGCCGGGCGGCCTTGTCCGGGTTGCGCGCCACGACGGTGACGCCGGTGACGCCGTGTTCGGCCAGCGCCACGACGGCCGCCGGCGCGGTGCCGCCCGACCCGCACACCAACGCGCGCCCGGACACAGAACCGAGCGCCCCCGTCACGCCGTCGACGTCGGTGTTGTCGGCGCGCCAGCCGCGCCGGGTGCGAACCAGGGTGTTGGCCGACCCGACCTGTTCGGCGCGCGGCGTGTGCTCGTCGGCGAACCGCAGGGCGGCGAACTTGCCGGGCTTGGTCACCGACACGCCGACCCAGTCCGGCCCGAACCCACCGACCACGGCCGGCAGCTCGTCGGCACCGCATTCGATGCGCTCGTAGGTCCAGTCGTGCAAGCCGAGCGCGCGGTAGGCGGCCAGGTGCAATTGCGGGGAGCGGGAATGCGCGACCGGCGAGCCCAGCACCCCGGCTTTCCTAGCGGGCGCTGTCGAGGACACCGTTGTGCTTGGCCAGCTCGATGTTCGCCAAATGCTGTTGATAATCCTTGGTGAACAGCGTCGTGCCCTGTTTGTCGATGGTGACGAAGTACAGCCAGTCCCCCGGCTCGGGGTGCTCGGCGGCGCGCAGCGCATCGACACCGGGAGAGCAGATCGCGGTCGCCGGCAGTCCCTGGGACACGTAGGTGTTCCACGGCGTCTTCTGGGCCCGGTCGGCGTCGGTGGTGGCCACCTCCCGGCGGTCCAGCGGATAGTTCACCGTCGAGTCGAACTCCAGCGTGTGGTGAATGTGCAGGCGGTTGTAGATGACCTGCGCCACCTTCGGGAAATCCTGCGAGTCGGCTTCCTGCTGCACCAGCGACGCCACCACCAGGATGTCGTAGGGCGACAGGTGCAGGGATTGGGCGGTGTCCACCAGCCCGGATTTCGTGTATTCCTCGGCGCCGGCGCCGATCAGACCCGCCAGGATGTTCTCCGGCGAGGCCGTCGGATCGACGTCGAAGGTTCCCGGGGCGATCAGACCCTCGATCCGGCGATGGTCGCTTCCCAGCTCGTTGGCCGGTTCGATCGCCCAGGGCGGCACCGCCAGCGCGATCAGATTGCTTTTGGCGGCGGCGTTGCGCAGGTCCTCCACCGCGACGCAGCGTCGGTTGCCGTCGAGGTCCACGCAGGTAGCGCGGGAAATCAGTGAGAAGATGCCAGGATTCACCATATTGGTCTTCATGTCGGTGGTGTCGTCGAGCTGTCGTCCCTCCGGGATGACCAGCTTGCCCACCCTGTTGTTCGGATCGACGAGTCGCGCCACCGCGGAAGCGGCCGAGATCTCGGTCCGGATCCGGTAGAAGCCCGGCTGGATCGACGAAATCCCCGCGACCCCGTGCGCCGCGTTGAGGAATGCGCGGACGGTGGCGACCACGCCGCTGTTGTGCAGCGTCTCCCCGATCGCGGTGGTGGAGTCACCGGCGTGTACCTGAATCATGATGTCTTGCTTGCCGGGTCCGCTGTAATCGTCACCCGTCCCGAACATCGTGTGCCACAGCCGGAAGCCGACGACGACGGCCGTGAGCACCACCACAATGAGCAGGCCGAGGGCCAATCTGCCGGCGAAGCGCCTCCGGCGCTGGCCACGCTCGGCCCGCTTCTGCGCCAGGCGGCTCATCTTGCGCCGGGGCGGCCCGACTTCCTCGGGCTCGGCGCGTTCCTGCCGCACGCTGTCAACCACCGACGATATCCCCCGCCGCGGCAGGCCCGGAGAGGGCGGCACGCCGCTGATCGAGCCAGCTCTGCAGGATCGCCACCGCCGCCGCCTGGTCGATCACCGCCCGTTGATCCTTGGCGCGCACACCCGCCGCGCGCAGGGATCGCTGCGCGCTGACGGTGGTCAGCCGCTCATCGGCGAGCCGCACCGGTGTCGGGGCAACCCGGTGCCCGAGCGCCGCGGCCAGTTCGGTCGCGTCCCGGGCCGACGGGCCGGTGCGGTCGGCCAGTGTCCGCGGCAGCCCGACGACCACCTCGACAACCTCCAGCTCGGCGGCCAGCGCGGCCAGTCGGCGCAGATGCTTACCGGTACGGTCGCGGCGAACCGTCTCCACCGGGGTCGCGAGGATGCCGTCGGGATCGCTGACGGCCACGCCGATGCGCACACTGCCCACATCGATGCCGAGCCGTCGTCCCCGTCCAGGATCCCGCTGTGCCGAAACCACTCAGCCGACCCGCCGTATCTCCGCGCGTACCGCGTCGAGCGCCGCGTCGATGCCGGTCGGATCCTTACCTGAGCCCTGCGCCAGGTCGGCCTTACCGCCGCCGCGGCCGTCGACGGCCACGGCGAGCTGTTTGACCAGGTCGTTGGCGCTGATCCCGAGATCTTGGGCGGCTGGATTGGCGGCCACCGCGTACGGCACGGTGGGGCCGTCATCCCCTGAAACCACAGCTATCAGCGCGACCACCGCGGGGTCGCTGCCCAGCTTGCCCCGGATGTCGCCGACCAGAGACCGCAGGTCGGCCGCCGTCATCCCGGCCGACATCCGTTGCACCACCACACGGACGTTACCGATCCGCTCCGCACCCGCCGCGGCGTTGGTCGCGGCGGCCCGGGCGTTCGCCAGTCGGGCGCGTTCGAGTTCCTTCTCGGCGGCCTTGAGCCGGTCCACCAGATTGGCCACCCGGGCGGGCACCTCTTCGGACGGCACCTTCAGCGACGAGGCCAGCCCGGCCATCAGCGCGCGCTCCTTGGCCAGGTGGCGGAACGAGTCCAGCCCGACGTAGGCCTCCACCCGGCGCACCCCGGAGCCGATCGAGGATTCGCCGAGGATGGTCACCGGGCCGATCTGCGCGGAGTTGTGCACATGCGTGCCCCCGCACAGCTCCAGTGAGAACGGCCCGCCGATCTCCACCACCCGCACCTCCTCGGGATAGGCCTCGCCGAACAGCGCCATCGCGCCCATCGCCTTGGCCTTCTCGAGTTGCTCGGTGAAGGTGTGCACCTCGAAGTCGGCCTGCACGGCCTCGTTGGTGACCTCTTGGACTTGTGAGCTCTGGGTGTCCGATAGAGGCCCCTGCCAGTTGAAGTCGAAGCGCAAGTAGCCCGGCCGGTTCAGCGACCCGGCCTGAACCGCGTTGGGCCCCAGCACTTGTCGCAGCGCGGCGTGCACCATGTGGGTGCCCGAGTGGCCTTGCGTGGCGCCGCGGCGCCATTCCGGGTCCGCCGCCGCGACGACGGTATCGCCCTCGACGAATTCCCCTGATTCCACGTTGACGCGGTGCACCCAAAGGGTTTTGGCGATCTTCTGCACGTCGGTGACCGCCGCGCGGGCGCTTTCGCCTGCGCCGGTTCCGCGGACGGTGCCGACGTCGGCGAGCTGACCGCCGGACTCAGCGTACAGCGGGGTGCGGTCCAGCACCAGTTCGACCCGATCCACGACGGCGGCTTCACCGTGCGCCGCATGCGCCACCACCGGGACCCGTTTGCCGTCGACGAAGATGCCGAGAATCCTTGCCTCGGAGGTCAATTCGTCGAAGCCGGTGAACTCGGTGGGGCCGGCGTCGACCAGCTCGCGGTAGGCGGTCAGGTCGGCGTGCGCGTGTTTGCGCGCAGCGGCATCGGCCTTGGCCCGCTGGCGTTGCTGCAACATCAGCTCGTGAAAGCCGGTCTTGTCGACGGTCAGGCCGGCTTCGGCCGCCATTTCGAGAGTGAGCTCGATCGGGAAACCATAGGTGTCGTGCAAGGTGAAGGCGTCCGAGCCGGAAACCACCGTGGCGCCTGACGTTTTGGTAGCGTTGGCCACGTCCTCGAACAGCTTCGAGCCCGACGTCAGCGTGCGATTGAACGCGGTCTCCTCGGCGACGGCGATGCGGCTGATCCGCGCGAAGTCGCTGACCAGTTCGGGATACGACGGGCCCATCGCGTCGCGCACGGTGGCCATCAGCTCACCGACGATCGGGGTGTCCGAGATATCCAAGCCCAGCAGCTTGGCCGACCGGACGACCCGACGCAGCAGCCGGCGCAGCACGTAACCGCGGCCGTCGTTGCCCGGGCTGACCCCGTCGGCGATCAGGATCGCGGCGGTGCGGCTGTGGTCGGCGATGATGCGGTAGCGCACGTCGTCTTCGTGGTTCCCGACGTCATAACCGCGGGGTGCCCGAGCCTCCACCAGGTCGATGACCGGCCGCAGCAGGTCGGTCTCGTAGACGTTGTGCACGCCTTGCAGGACCAGCGCGACGCGCTCCACCCCCATGCCGGTGTCGATGTTCTTGCGGGGCAACGGCCCGAGGATCTCGTAGTCTTCCTTGGACGATCCCTCGCCGCGCTCGTTCTGCATGAACACCAGGTTCCAGACCTCGAGGTAGCGGTCCTCGTTGGCGATGGGACCGCCCTCGGGTCCGAACTCGGGCCCGCGGTCGTAGTAGATCTCCGAGGAAGGCCCGCACGGCCCCGGGATGCCCATCGACCAGTAGGTGTCGGCCATGCCGCGGCGCTGGATCCGCTCGGCCGGCAGCCCGGCGATCTCCTGCCACAGCTGTGCGGCCTCGTCGTCATCGAGATACACGGTGGCCCAGAGCCTTTCGGGATCCAGCCCGTAGCCCCCGTCGGCGACCGGATTGGTCAGCAGCGCCCAGGCCAGTTCGATGGCCCCACGCTTGAAGTAGTCGCCGAACGAGAAATTGCCGGCCATCTGAAAGAACGTGTTGTGCCGGGTGGTGATGCCGACCTCGTCGATATCCGGGGTGCGGATGCACTTCTGGATGCTGGTGGCCGTCGCGTAGGGCGGTGTGCGCTGCCCGAGGAAGAACGGCACGAACTGGACCATGCCGGCGTTGACGAACAACAGGTTGGGGTCGTCGAGGATCACCGACGCGCTGGGCACCTCGGTGTGGCCCGCCTTCACGAAATGATCAAGGAACCGCTTCCTGATCTCGTGTGTCTGCACTCTTTTGCTTCCTTAGGTGCTTGCTCTCGGGTCGATTCTCGCCATTGGACGCTAGCCGCTAGCCATCCAGAAAGCTCAACCGCACCGACCGCCGCGGATTGTCCCGGTTGAGGTCGACCAGCACGATACTTTGCCAGGTGCCCAGCTGAGGCTCGCCACCCACGACCGGCACCGTCACCGACGGCGCGACGATCGCCGGCAACACATGGTCGGCGCCGTGGCCTTCGGAGCCGTGCGCGTGCCGGTACCGGTCGTCGCGCGGCAACAGCCGCTCCAACGTGTCGACCAGGTCATCGTCGGAGCCCGCGCCGGTCTCGATGATCGCGACCCCGGCCGTCGCGTGCGGGACGAACACATTGCACAGGCCGTCGCCGTAGCTGAAGCAGAACCTGTGCACCGCATCGGTGAGGTCCACGATGCGGCGACTGGAGGTGTCCACATCCAACACATCGGTCTGCATCTGGCCAAGCCTACGGCGGGGCGCAGGTAAGGGCCCAGGACCAGGCAATTGTTTGTGATCGCGACCACAGCCCAATTAGTCCCGAATCAGTCACCAATTAATCGTTGCCAGCGGTAACCGGCAGGAGGAAGGTATCTGGTGGGACCGGTGGCGCCACCGGGGCGCTGCCCCGACACGGGAGGGGTCGATCGTGTACGCACGCTCCACCACCATTCAGGCGCAACCTCTGTCGGTCGACATTGGAATCGCCCATGTTCGCGATGTCGTCATGCCTGCGCTGCAGGAGCTTGACGGGTTTGTGGGGCTGTCGCTGTTGGTCGACCGGCAGTCCGGCACATGCATCGCCACCAGCGCCTGGGACGGCTTGGAGACAATGCGCGCCAGCGCCGAGCGGGTGGCTCCCGTTCGTGACCGGGCCGCGATGATGTTCGACGGCAGCGCGCGGGTCGAGGAATGGGATATCGCCCTGCTGCACCGCGACCACCGGTCGCACGAGGGGGCATGCGTGCGGGCCACCTGGCTCAAGGTGGTGCCGGATCAGCTCAACCGCTCGCTGGACTTCTACCGGACGGCGGTGCTGCCGGAGCTGGAAAACCTCGACGGCTTCTGCAGTGCCAGCCTGATGGTCGACCACCCGGCATGCCGGCGTGCGGTGTCCTGCTCGACGTTCGACAGCATGGACGCGATGGCCCGAAACCGCGACCGCGCGACCGAGCTGCGCAGCCGCCGCGTGCGGGATTTAGGCGCCGAGGTGGTCGACGTGGTCGAATTCGAGCTGGCGATCGCCCGCTTGCGGGTGCCCGAGCTGGTCTGAGGGTCCCGCGCGTTTCTCGCCGAGCGTCACGCCTGCGTGACGCTCGGTGCGCGCAGAAGTCGGGCGCTGCTCCTAGCCCGGCAGCGAGTCGCCGGGGAATCCGCGGCACGGGTGCACCTCGTAGGTGAACACTCCGGCCGCCACCCCGGGGTCGTCGTTCATTACCGCGGTGGTGGCTTCAACGGTCGCGTCGAACACCCCGACGCCGCACACGTCGGACCCGTCGGTGACGGGCAGGACGACCGCCAGCACGCCGTCTTCGCGCAGCCCGAAATTGCGGCGGCCGTGCTCCCAGATGATCGCCGGTGCCGCGTCGTCTTCGTATTTGGATCCCCGCTTGAGGATGACGACGCTGTAGGGCTTGGCGTCGGGCAGCAGTCGGCCCATCTCCTCGTCGGTGAACGTTCTCATGATTCCCTCGCGCCCAGCGTAACGGCGCTGTGAAATTTCCGCTCCGGTACTCGCGGTGGCGTTACGGTCGCTCCTCTGCCGGGAAGGGACCATGAATGAAACACGCACTTAATGGGCTGGCCATCAGTGTTTTGGCAGGCAGTGTGGGCCTGGCGCCGAACATGGCGCCGCAAGAGTGGTGGTGTCCGGGCCAGCCCATACCCAATGGCGCCATGTGGAACATGGCCATCTGCCACCAGTATCACTACGTGACGCAACCCGACGGCACCCAAGTTGCCGTCCAGGGACCCTAGTCACGCTCACCCGCGCTTGCGACGGATGATCGCCCGCAGCCGCTCCAGCCGGCCGGCGATCTCCCGTTCGCCGCCGCGTCCGGTGGGTCGGTAGTAGTCGACGTCGACCAGCTCGTCCGGCGGATATTGTTGCGCGACTACGCCGTCCGGGTCGTCGTGGGAGTACTTATAGCCCTGCGCGTTGCCCAGCGACGCCGCACCAGAGTAATGCCCGTCGCGCAGATGCGCCGGCACCATACCGGCCTTGCCCGCCTTGATGTCGCTCATCGCAGCGCCCAGCGCGGTGGTGACCGCGTTCGACTTCGGCGCGGTGGCCAAATGGACGGTGGCATGCGCCAACGTCAGCTGGGCTTCGGGCATCCCGATTAGCTGCACGGTCTGCGCGGCGGCGACCGCGGTCTGCAACGCGGTCGGATCGGCCATCCCGATGTCCTCGCTGGCCAGGATCATCAGCCGGCGGGCGATGAACCGCGGGTCCTCCCCCGCGACCAGCATGCGGGCCAGATAGTGCAGCGCGGCGTCGACGTCGGAGCCGCGCACGGATTTGATGAAGGCGCTGATGACGTCGTAGTGCTGGTCGCCGTCGCGGTCGTAGCGCACCGCGGCCTTGTCCAGGGACTGCTCGATGGTCTCGACGGTCACTTCCTCGGTGGCCGCTCGGACCGTTTCGGAAGCGACCTCCAGCGCCGTCAGGGCGCGGCGGGCATCGCCGGCGGCCAATTGCACCACCAGGTCGACGGCGTCGGGCGCCACCGCGACCCGCCCGCCCAGGCCGCGGGGATCGTCGATCGCGCGCTGCACGACCGTTCGGACGTCATCGGCGGTCAGCGGCCGCAACTGCAGGATCAGCGACCGGGACAGCAGCGGCGCGACCACAGAAAACGACGGAGTCTCGGTGGTCGCCGCCACCAGCAACACCACCCGGTTTTCCACGGCGGACAGCAGGGCGTCCTGCTGGGTCTTGGAGAAGCGGTGTACTTCGTCGATGAACAGCACCGTCTGCTCACGGTTGAGGAGGGCCTTTCGCGCCGAATCTATAACGGCCCGAACGTCTTTGACGCCGGCCGACAACGCCGAGAGCGCCTCGAAGCGGCGGCCGGTAGCCTGTGAGATCAACGCCGCCAGCGTCGTCTTGCCGCTGCCTGGCGGGCCGTAGAGGATGACCGACGCCACCCCGGAGCCCTCGACGAGCCGGCGCAGCGGTGATCCCGGCGCCAGCAGGTGGTCCTGACCGACCACTTCGTCCAGCGCCGCCGGCCGCATCCGCACCGGCAGCGGCGCTCCGGCCGACACGCCCAGGCCAACATCGGTCGGCCGCGCCGCGCCGGGCAGGTCGAACAGACCGTCGGACACGGCTTCAGGCTATCGGGCCAAGTTACCGGCCGTGTATCCGCGCGCCTGCGCCGCATAACTGCTAAGTTCCGGTTGGCTAAGTTCTGCGTTCACCGATTCACAGCGAACTCGAAACCTTAGGACGGCAATGAGCCAGCCCCCAGACTATCCAGGTACCCCGGCCGACCCCCAGCGTGGCAACCAGACCCCTCCGGGCTACCCGCCACCGCCCGGCTACGGCGCACCGCCCCCACCACCGCCCGCGGGCCCCGGCTATGGCGCACCTCCCCCGGGCCCGGGTTACGGCCGGCATGCGAGCCCACCGCCCGGCCCCGGCGGATACGGCCCGCCCCCCGGCGGATACGGCCCGCCGCCGGGAGAAGGCCCGCCGCCGTCCTACGGCACGCCGCCCCCACCACCCCCGGGGGGCCTACCGCCCTCCGGCTACGGAGCGCCCCCGGCCGGCTACCCGCCACAGCCGGGCTACGCCCCCCCGCCCGGCGGTCCCGCGCCCTCGCAATTCAACATCGGCGAGGCGGTGAGCTGGGCGTGGAACAAGTTCACCAAGAACGCCGTAGCGCTCATCGTTCCCCTGCTGATCTACTTCGTGGTGATCGGTCTTCTCGCCGTTGTTGCCGGAGTCCTGCCCGCGGTCCTGGGCCAGAGCACGAGCACCACCTACACCGACGCGTACGGCAATCCCGTTTCGGGCACAGCCATCACTTTCGGCGCCGCCTCGTACGCCGTCATGGCCATCGGCTACATCCTGTTGTTCATCGCGGCGATCTTCATGATCGCCGCAATTCTCACCGGCGCCCTTGACATTGCCGACGGAAAGCCGGTGAGCATCGGATCGTTCTTCAAGCCCCGCAACCTGGGTCCGGTGTTCCTCACCGCGCTGTTGGTCGCGGTTGCCACCTGGATCGGATCGCTGTGCATCATCGGCGGCGTGATCTTCGGTTTTATCGCCCAGTTCGCCATCGCGTTTGTGGTCGATCGATCCCTCTCACCAGTCGAATCCATCAAGGCCAGCTTCGAGACCGTCAAGTCCAACTTCGGCGGCGCTCTGTTGTCTTGGCTTGTGCAGTACGCGATCGTGCTGGTCGGTGCATTCGTGTGCGGAATCGGCCTGCTCGTCGCCTTTCCGCTCGCCCTGCTGATCCAGGTCTACACCTACCGCAAGCTTTCGGGCGGCCAGGTCGTGCCTCTGGAGCAGCCGGGATATCCGGCTGGCCCCCCACCGGGGCCCCAGTTCGCATAGGCGAGCCGGGTCCCCGGACACCTCAAGTCGCCTCGTCGACGACCGTGTGGATGAACTGCATCTTGTCCAACACGGCGACCGGCAGCACGAACGGGTAGAGGTCGTCGTGGCCCATCGAGCGGTTCACCATGTTCAGCGACCACGACAACGGCAGCCACATCTCGATGATGTTGGGAAAGGCGCTGGGGCCCAAGGCCGGCCGGTCGAAGGTCGCCGACGCCGGCGCCAGCCCGCACCAGGCCGAGGTGTCCAACGCGTCGCGGATGTGCAGGTAATGGGCGAACGTCTCGGCCCAGTCCTCGGCGGCGTGCATCGTCGCATATGACGACACGAAGCTTTCCTGCCAACCCTCGGGGGCGCCGTCGCTGTAGTGCCCGTCCAGCGCCGCCTGGTAGTCGGCGTCGGGATCACCGAACAACTCGTTGAACCGCTCCAGGTACTCGGGCGAGTTGATCAGCCGGTAGAAGTAGTAGTGCCCGACCTCGTGCCGGAAGTGCCCGAGCAGCGTGCGGTAGGGCTCCTCCATCTCCACCCGCAGCTGCTCGCGATGGACATCGTCGCCCTCGGCCAAATCCAGTGTGATGACCCCGTTGTCGTGGCCGGTGATCACCTTCTCGAATGCGCTGGAGAGCAGACGAAATCCCAACCCCTGCTCGGGATCCCGGTCGCTTCCCACGATCGGCAACTTCAGCTCGTGCAGCTCGGCGATCAGCCGTCGCTTGGCCGCCTCAGCCCGGGCGAACGCCGCCAGGCCCTCGGCGTCGGAGTCGTTGGGCCGTTCCAGCGTCAGCGCGCACGACGTGCAGAGCCCGCCGGGCTGATCCCTGGGGACCAGCCAATTGCATTCGGCCAGATGAAGATTGGCACAGAGTTGATAGTCGTCGGCATCCACAGCGCCGGCGTGGTCGCCCTCGTCGCCCTTGGCGATCACCAGCAGCGCCATCTGGTCGAGGGAAAACCCCAGCGAGCTGCCGCACGACAGGCACGCCGAGTTCTCGAACGCCAGGCGCTGACCGCAGTTGGGGCAGTGGAAGTCACGCATACAGCGAATCGCTTTCGCAGGGCGCGACGTCGACGGCGACGTCGATCACGCTGTTCTCGGAGTTGGTGTAAATGATGCCGCGCAGCGGCGGCACGTCCGCGTAGTCGCGGCCCCGGCCGACGATGATGTAGCGCTCGTCGACCATCTGGTCATTGGTGGGATCCAGCCCCAGCCATTCGAACTGCCCAGGCCTTTGCGGGGTCCACACCGCGGCCCAGGCATGGGTGGCGTCGATGCCGATCATTCGATCCTTTCCGGGTGGCGGGTCAGTGGCCAGATAACCGGACACATAGCTGGCCGCCAGGCCATTGGAGCGCAGGCACGCGATCGCCAGCCTGGCGAAGTCTTGGCATACCCCTTCTCGGGCCCGCAGAACCTGGTTTACTCCGGTGGATATCGTCGTGGACCCAGACCGGTAGGTGAAGTCGGTGTAGATCCGCGACGCGAGGTCGCGCAGCACCTCGATCAACGGGCGGCGGGGCACGAAGCTGGGCGCGGCGTACTGACGGACCTCCTCGGTGATCTCCGGCGGATCCAGATCCAGGGTGAATTCGGTCGCGAGCGCCCCCGCAAGCCCGGCCGGCCGGGCAGCCTCCCACGGTGCGACAGCCGGCCCGATGGTGTACAGCCCGGGGGCCGGCGGGTGCACGTCGACGATGGATTCGCTGGTGACGATCAGGGTGTGGTGCGGCTCGGTGACGTGGAAATAGGTGCTGATGTTGCCGTAGCCGTCGCGGCTGGTGGAGCTGTCGGTGGGGGCGGGTTGGATATCCAGTCGATGATCGATGCACCGTTGCCGCAGGGAGTCCCGCGGCGTGAGAAACCCGCGGCCGTACGAGCTGGTCACGACGTCGGAGTAGTGGTATTCGGTGCGGTGGTTGACGCGATACCGTCGGGTGGCCGGGACTTGGGTTGTCCAGCCCTCGGGAGCCTCGTCTGACGTCATGGCACCACCCCGCGCAGGTACAAGGCCTCAAACGGCAACGCGCTTGCCTCCTGACGTCTCCGGCTCGGTCTGCGGTCACCGATCTGCGAACACAGTGTGGCACGGACAGAAGGGAATCGACTCGCCAGCCGGGGCCGCCGAATTCGTCTGGCGCCCAATCCACGCAGAATCGGGCCCTAGAAACTCCCAAGTAACTCCCAAGTTGCTCCGCAGTTGCCGGGCGCGGCGCACAATCAAGGAGTGGCCACGTGGGATGACGTCGCCCGCATCGTCGGCGGGTTGCCACTCAGCGCCGAGCCATCACCGCACGACTGGCGGGTCGGCAAGAAACTGATCGCGTGGGAGCGGCCGCTGCGCAAATCCGATCGCGAGGCCCTAGCAGCCGCGGGGTCGCAGCCGCCGGCGGGTGACATCCTCGGTGTCCGGGTCTCCGACGAGGGCGTCAAGTTCGCGTTGATCGCCGACGAGCCGGGGGTGTACTTCACCACCCCGCATTTCGATGGTTATCCGGCGGTGCTGGTCAAGCTGGCCGAAATCGAAGCCGCCGACCTCGAGGAGCTGATCACCGAGGCCTGGTTGACGCAGGCCCCCAAGAAGCTGGTGCAGGAGTTCTTGGCTGATTCGCCCTGACCCGCCGTCATATCGGCCGAAGGTCGATCACCCGTTGTAGGTCGTCGATGCAGGACTGGACGACGTCGGCGAGCACCACCTCCCGCCTGTCGCGGGCGACCGAATGCACTTCCGAAGCGAGGCGGCGCGCTGCGGCGGCGTGTTCGGTCGCCGCATCGGGATCTGTATCGGCGAGGGCTACGGCCGCCACCAGCTCGGCGAGCACCGCGTGCACGGGCTGGGGAAGCCAGTTGCAGCCATCCAGGGCGGGCTCTAACTCACTTAAGACACGTGCCAACTGCAGCACGGAGACGGCGAGCAAGGCCACATGCAAGGCCTGGTGATCGGCACCCTGCACGGTGTCGCGCAGCCTCCATCGTCGCGGTGACAGCCGCACCACCTGACGGGCGGTGGCGCGGGCCTGAATCAGCCCACCCACCTGTTCGTGCACCCGGTCCACCGCCGACAGCGGCCAGTCGGGCGCGGGCTGCCTGCGTGCGGCGGCGAAATCCGCCGTGCGGGACAGCACACCGTGCAGCGTGTCCAGCACCCCGATGCGCGCCCGGCGCAGCACTTGCAGAGGGTCGGCCGGGAACAGCAAGACGGCGAAGACGATGGCCAGGCAGCCACCGATCAGGGCGTCGTAGATGCGTTCGTAGCCGACGCCGCTGCGTGGCAACGCCAGCACCAGGATCGAGGAAACGACGGTCTGGTTGGCGAACATCATTCCCTGCCCGATGAAACCCCGCCCGATCACCACCGCAAGCGCGAGCGCGATCAGCGCAACGATGCCGATTTGCACAGCCCCGGTCCCGAGCAACCCCCACACCAGGGTGCCCGTCCCGATCCCCAAGGTGACGCCGATCATCATCTGGACGGCGCGCTGGCCACGTAACACGTTGCTGATCGACAGGCACACCGCGGCGGCGATCGGGGCGAAGAACGGCTGCGGGTGCGCGAGCACATCGTGTGCGAGGTACCAGGCCAGACCCGAAGCCACCGAGGTCTGCGCGAGCGTGAACCACATGCCGGTGAGCCGTTGGACAGCGGCCACGCCGCGGTTGGCGGCGCGGGTAAGCAGCGAAGTGCCCATGACGCTTGCCTACCCTAGGGCGCGTGACGAGTTGCGGCGAGCTAGGTGCGTTGCAGTTCGAACAGCGGAATCACCCGGCTGGTCTTCGATTGATACTCGGCGAAGCCCGGCGCCGCGGCGGTGATTTCGCCGAACAGCTCCTCGCGCTCGGCGGGCGGCAATTCACGAGCGGTCACATCAAACGCGTCGGTACCGACCTCGACATGTGCCTGCGGGTCGGCCCGCAGGTTGTGTACCCAGGCCGGGTTGACCGGGGAGCCCGCGAAGGATCCGATGATGATCAGCTTGCCGCCGACGCGGAAGTAGGCCAGCGGCGACACCCGCTGTTGGCCGGACTGGGCGCCCGTCGTGGTGAGCAGCAACAAGTCGGCATCGGCGAATTGCCCACTGACCTTGCCGCCGTTGGCGCGGAACTCGCCAATGATTTCCTTATTGAACGTCTTGGCCATTTCGGCCATTGAGCTCGAATCGGTCATGCTCCGTCAACCTGTTTCGGCTTGGCGTCTATTCCGGATTCCTTGCGCTGCTGGGCCGTGATCGGCGCCGGCGCATCGGTGAGCGGGTCGATGCCGCCGCCGGTCTTCGGAAACGCGATCACCTCCCGGATGGAGTCAACCCCGGACAGCAGCGCGTTGATCCGGTCCCATCCGAACGCGATCCCGCCGTGCGGGGGCGCGCCAAACATGAACGCCTCCAACAGGAATCCGAACTTCTCCTGGGCCTCGGCCTTGTCCAGGCCCATCACCGCGAACACCCGTTCCTGGATGTCGCGGCGGTGGATACGGATCGAGCCGCCACCGATCTCGTTGCCGTTGCAGACGATGTCGTAGGCGTCGGCCAGCACGTTGCCCGGATCGCTGTCGAGGACGTCCTCATACTCGGGCTTGGGCGAGGTGAAGGCGTGATGCACCGCCGTCCACGCCCCGGAGCCCACCGCCATGTCGCCGGCGGCGGTCGCATCGTCGGCGGGCTCGAACAGCGGCGGGTCGACCACCCAGACGAACGCCCATTCGTCCGGGTCGATCAGATTGAGGCGGTTGGCGATCTCGCCGCGGGCGGCGCCCAGCAGTGCCCGCGACGATTTCGCCGGACCGGCGGAAAAGAAGATGCAATCCCCGGGCTTGGCCCCGACGTGCGCGGCCAGACCGTCGCGTTCGGCATCGGTCAGGTTCTTGGCCACCGGACCACCCAGCGTGCCCCCAGATGGCTCGTCAGCGACCAGCACGTACGCCAGCCCGCGGTGTCCGCGCTGCTTGGCCCATTCCTGCCAGCCGTCCAGGGTGCGCCGCGGCTGCGAAGCGCCATCCGGCATCACCACCGCACCGACGTAGGGCGCCTGGAAGACACGAAATGTGGTGTCTTTGAAGAACTCTGTGCATTCGACGAGCTCGAGCCCGAACCGCATATCGGGCTTGTCGGACCCGAACCGTCGCATGGCGTCGGCATAGCTGATCCGCGGGATCGGCGTCGGAATCTGGTAGCCGATCAGCGCCCACAGCGCGCTCAGGATCTCCTCGGAGACCGCGATGATGTCCTCGGCATCGATGAAGCTCATCTCTATGTCGAGTTGGGTGAACTCGGGCTGCCGGTCGGCGCGGAAATCCTCGTCGCGGTAGCAGCGGGCGATCTGGTAGTAGCGCTCCATCCCGGCCACCATCAGCAACTGCTTGAACAGCTGCGGGCTCTGCGGCAGCGCGTAGAACGAGCCGGGCTGCAGCCGCGCCGGCACCAGGAAATCGCGCGCCCCCTCGGGCGTGGAGCGAGTCATCGTCGGCGTCTCGACCTCGACGAAGTCGTGGCGCGCCAGCACACCGCGCGCGGCGGCATTCACCTTCGAGCGCAACCGAATTGCCGCGGCCGGGCCGTCGCGGCGCAGGTCGATGTAGCGGTACTTCAGCCGCGACTCCTCACCCGCGGGCTCGTCGAGCTGGAACGGCAGCGGCGCGCACTCGCCGAGCACCGTCAGCGACGCCGCGTTGACCTCGATGTCTCCGGTGGCGATCTCCAGGTTGGCGTTGCCTTCCGGGCGGATCTCGACGACGCCCTCGACGGCGACACAGAACTCGGCACGCAGCCGGTGCGCCTGCGCGAGCACGTCGGACTCGCGGAACACGACCTGCGCGATGCCGGACGCGTCACGCAGATCGATGAAGATGACGCCGCCGTGGTCGCGGCGGCGGGCCACCCAGCCGGCCAACGTCACCCGCTGCCCTGCGTGACTACTCCTCAGCGAACCAGCGGCGTGGCTGCGCAGCACAACCACTCCCCTTCACCCGATTTGAACGACTGCCCAGTCTAAACATCCGGCGTGGGGGGTAACTTCGGTCGCATTGCAACGACAATCGCGCTCGTGGGTCCCGGCGCCGTCGGCACGACGGTCGCCGCGCTGTTGTACAAGGCCGGCCACCAGGTGTTGCTGTGCGGGCACACCCCCCGCGACAGTATTGAACTGCGGCCCGACGGCGGCGATCCCATCGTCGTGCCGGGTCCGGTGCTCACCGATCCCGGCCAAGTGCCCGGGTCGGTCGACGTGGTGGTGCTGGCGGTCAAAGCCACCCAGAACGACGACGCGGCCGGCTGGCTGGGCCGCCTGTGCGACGAGCACACCACCGTCACGGTGCTACAGAACGGTGTCGAGCAGGTCGAGCAGGTCAAGCCGCACTGCCCGTCGTCGCCGGTGATACCGGGCATCGTCTGGTATTCGGCCGAGACCCAGCCGCAAGGCTGGGTGCGGCTGCGCACCGAAGCCGCGCTGGTGCTGCCCAGTGGGCCCACGGCGACGACGGTCGCCGAGCTGCTGCGCGGCGCCGGCTGCCGGGTGGACACCGACCCCGACTTCATCACCGCGGCCTGGCGCAAGCTGCTCACCAACGCGCTGGCCGGGTTCATGGCGCTGTCGCGGCGGCGATCCGGAATGTTCCGCCGCGACGACGTCGCCGAGTTGTCGCGCCGCTATGTCGCCGAATGCCTGGCCGTGGCGCGGGCCGAGGGCGCGCGGCTGCCCGACGACGTGGTCAACGGCTTGGTCGACCTGTTCCGTCGGGCCCCCGAAGACATGGGCACCTCGATACTGGCCGACGCGGAAAATCAGCGCCGAATGGAATGGGACATCCGCAACGGGGTGATCATTCGCAAGGCGCGCGCGCACGCCTTGCCGACGCCGATTAGCGACGTGCTGGTGCCCCTGCTGGCCGCGGCCTCGGATCGCTCAAGCGGCCCCGGGTAGTCGGCGTTAGGCTGATCCGACCACCAGATTTCGGGAGCGTGCGATGACCTTCAACGAGGGTATGCAGATCGACACCAGCACCGCCTCGTCGTCCGGCGGCGGCGGCTTCGGCGGGCCGATCGCCATCGGCGGCGGCCTCGGCGGGCTGCTGATCGTGCTCGTCGCGTTGTTCCTGGGTGTCGACCCCGGTCGCGTGATCAACCAGCAGCAGACCAGCACCAAGGACTACTCGTCACCCGGTTTCGACCTGGGTCAGTGCAAAACCGGGGCCGACGCGAACAAGTACGTGCAGTGCCGCGTGGTGGCGACCGGAAACTCCGTGGACGCGGTGTGGCATCAACTGATGCCGAGGTACACCCGCCCGCATGTGGTGCTGTTCCACGGTGCGGTGGACACCGGCTGCGGAGCGGCGACCACCGCGGTCGGGCCGTTCTACTGCCCGGTGGACCAGACGGCGTACTTCGACACCGACTTCTTCCAGGAGCTGGTCGACCGATTCGGTTCCAGCGGTGGACCGTTAGCGCAGGAGTACGTGGTTGCCCATGAATACGGCCATCACGTCCAACAGCTCCAGGCACTGCTCGGCCGCTCCCAGCAGGGCGCCCAGGGCGCCGGGGGTAACGGTGTGCGTACCGAGCTGCAGGCGGACTGCTACGCCGGGATCTGGGCGCACTACGCGTCCACCGTCAAGCAGGAGAGCACCGGGGTGCCCTACCTGGAGCCGTTGAGCGACAAGGACATTCAAGACGCGCTTTCGGCTGCGGCCTCGGTGGGCGACGATCGCATCCAGCGCGAGACGACGGGACGCACCAACCCCGAGTCATGGACGCACGGTTCCTCCGAGCAACGGCAGCACTGGTTCACCGTGGGCTATCAGACCGGTGACCCCAAGCAGTGCGACACTTTCTCAGCCCCGGACCTGGGCTAGGCCCATCAGTTACCAGGGCCGCGTCGAGCACGTCACGCCGGTGGTGGCGTTCTGTGTCACCACAACCTGGCCGTCCACGGCGATCTGACACTGGAGTTCGGGAGTGGCCCCCGAGCCACAGTCGGGCCAGTGACACCCGCCGCTGGCGTTGACGTACGCCCACTGGTTCGGGTCTGCCAGTGTGGCGGTGTACACCAGCGGCGCCCCGGCACTGAATGCCGCCTGCACGGTGTTCATGTACTGCGACGAGTTGGCGTTGAAGGCCGCCTGGCTGGCCGGATCACTGTTCATGTAACGAACCTGGCCGGTCAGATTGCCGGTGGCGGTGATCGTGTAGGTCACCTGGTGACCGGCCGGATCCGCGTGTGAGGTCGCAGGGTTGACCAGCACGCCCGCGACTCCCCCGACTACCAAAGCCGCCGCAAACGTTGCCAGGCACCCAGCTGTTAAGACCCCGCTGGCAACTTTTCGCACGTTCGTCATATCGAAAAAGCTACCGGATTCGTTACCCGGTTCCGGTATGAAGCAGGGATGGGCGAAGAACCGCACCCGACGGGCGTCAGCCGCCGCGGGCTGCTGACGACGGGCGCGGTCTCGGCCGTTCTCGGCGCCGGCATTGGGGCGGCTGGAGCCGCAATGGTGTGGTCTCACCCGCGTGGGCCGGCGTTCTGGCAGCAGCCGGACCGCAACGGCGCGCCTCCGGTGGGTGGTCTGCATCTGCAGTTCGGTAAGAACGCCGGCACCGAGGTCGTGGTGTCCTGGCGCACCACCGAGGCTGTCCGCAATCCGCGGGTCATGCTGGGCACGCCCGCATCCGGTTTCGGCAGCACCGTGGCCGCCGAAACCCGAACGTACCGGGACGCGAAGTCGGCCACCGAAGTTCGCATCAACCACGCCCGCCTGACCAGCCTCACCCCGGACACCGACTACGTGTACGCCGCGGTGCACGACGGCGCCACCCCCGAGCTGGGGACCGTGCGGACCGCGCCGGTAGGCCGAAAACCGCTGCGCTTCACCAGTTTCGGCGACCAGTCCACCCCAACGGTGGAGAAGTTGGCAGGCGGCGGCTACGGCACCGACAATATCGGCTCGCCCGCGGCCGCAAACACTACGGTCGCGATCGAGCGCCTCGCGCCGCTGTTCAATCTGGTCAACGGGGACCTGTGCTACGCCAATCTGGCTGCCGACCGGGTCCGCACCTGGTCGGACTGGTTCGAGAACAACACCCGCTCGGCGCGCTACCGGCCGTGGATGCCGGCGGCGGGCAACCACGAGAACGAATTAGGCAACGGGCCAATCGGTTACGGCGCCTATCAGGCGTACTTCGACTTGCCGGATTCCGGGTCCAGCCCGGAGACCCGCGGCCTGTGGTACTCGTTCACCGCCGGCTCGGTGCGGGTGGTCAGCCTCAACAACGACGACGTCGCCTTCCAGGATGGCGGCAACTTCTACGTGCACGGCTACTCGGCTGGTGAGCAAAAGCGCTGGCTAGCAACCGAACTCGCCGAAGCGCGGCGTGACCCGAACGTCGATTGGCTAGTGGTCTGCATGCATCAGACGGCGATCTCCACCGCCGACAAAGCCAACGGCGCCGACCTGGGGATCCGCCAGGAATGGCTGCCGTTGTTCGACCAGTATCAGGTCGATCTGGTGGTGTGCGGCCACGAACACCACTACGAACGGTCACATCCGCTGCGCGGGACGCAGGGCAACGACACCCGAACGCCGATTCCCGTTGACACCCGCAGCGACCTCATCGACACGACACGGGGAACGGTGCACCTCGTCATCGGCGGGGGCGGCACGTCGTTCACGACCAATGGCTTCTTGTTCCCCCAGCCTCGGTGCCGGGTGATCACGGGCGTCGGCGCTTTCGATCCCGCGATCGGGTGCAAGAGGCCGATATACGTTATGGAGGACGCGCCGTGGTCGGCGTTTCGCGACCGCGACAACCCTTACGGTTTCGTTGCATTCGACGTCGACCCGGGCCAGCCGGGCGGCAACACGTCGATCAAGGCAACGCATTACGCGGTGACCGGCCCGTTCGGCGCGATGATCATGATCGAGCAGTTCACCCTGACCAAGCCGCGCGGCGGTCCGCCCGGCTAGCTGGCGCGAAGGTGTGCAAAATGCCAGGTTTTGCGGCGTGTCGGCGGACAACGCACGCTCGCCGAGTGAATTAGAACAGCGTCTGCTGAACGGGCCCTGGTGCTGCTGCCGCCGGCGCGTGCGGGGCCTGCGGGAACGGGCGGTGATCGCCGGCCAGCCGGTGCCGCGCGATCAGCGGTGCGGCGCGTTGGGCCAGCATCGCCCGATAGTCCGGCGGCAGGTAGGCGCCGCGCCGGTACAGCTCGCGGTAGGCGCCGACCAGTTCGGGATGCGTTCGGGCCAGCCAGGACATGAACCAGCCGCGCGTGGAACCCCGCAGATGCAGCCCGAAGACCGTCACACCGGTGGCGCCGGCGGCCGCGATCTGGCCCAGCAGCGCGTCGAGGTGCTCGACGGAGTCGGTGAGGTGCGGCAGCACCGGTGCCACCATCACATGACAATCCAGACCGGCGTCGCGGATCGCGGTGATCAGCCCCAGCCGCGCCTGCGGTGTCGGCGTGCCCGGCTCTACCTCGCGGTGCAGCTCCGGGTCGCCGACCGCCAGCGAGACCGCCACCGATGCCGGGACCTGTTGAGCCGCTTCGGCGATGAGCGGCAGGTCCCGCCGGAGCAGCGTGCCCTTGGTAAGGATCGACAGCGGAGTGCCGGATCCGGCGAGCGCGGTGATGATGCCCGGCATCAGCGCGTAACGGCCCTCGGCGCGCTGGTAGGGGTCGGTGTTGGTGCCCAGCGCGACGGTTTCGCGCTGCCACGACGGCCGGTGCAACTCGCGGCGCAGGACCTCGGCGACGTTGGTCTTCACCACCACCTGGGTGTCGAAGTCGTTGCCGCAGTTGAAGTCCAGGTATTCATGGGTGGGCCGCGCGAAACAATAGCGACAGCCGTGCGAGCAGCCGCGGTAGCCGTTGACCGTGTAGCGAAACGGCAATGCTGCCGCGTTCGGCACCTTGTTCAGCGCGGACTTGCACATCACCTCGTGAAACGTGATGCCCTCAAAATGCGGCACGCGCACGCTGCGGACGAAACCGATCCGCTGCAGCCCCGGAAGCGCTCCGTCGTCGACGGGCGTCCCGTTCACCGCGACGGCCTGCCCACCCCAACGCATGCCTCTATTCGAACAATAGTTCGATGCTTCGTCAAGTTTTGAAACTGCCGAAGTTTGCTATGCCCGCCCCGCTCAGCGTGTTGAATGCACCCGAGCTCGATGGACCGCCATTCCCCAGGCCTGAATCGCCGTTACCGGCGTTGGCGATGCCCGAGCTATTGACCCAATTTCCGATGCCCGCGCTGAAGTCACCCTGGTTTCCGAAACCCGAGCCGGGGTCACTGAAATTGCCGATACCTGAGCTCGAGTGGCCCGAATTTCCAAATCCCGAGTTCCCCGTGCCCGTGTTCCCGAAGCCCGAGTTCGGGCCGGTGCCGGTGCCCGACACGCCGATGCCCGTGTTGAGGGCACCGGAGATCCAGGCGCCGGTGCTGGTGTCGCCCGAGATGTAGATGCCCGTGTTCGTGTCGCCCGAGTCGTACGCGCCGGTGTTGAAGTCGCCCGAGTTCCAGGCGCCGGTGTTGTAGTCACCCGAGTTCCAGAAGCCGAAGTTGACGTTGCCCGCGTTGTAGAGACCCGTATTGGTGTTGCCCGCGTTCCACGCGCCCGTGTTGACATTGCCCGCGTTCCACAGACCGGTGTTTGTGTCGCCGGCGTTCCAGGCGCCGACGTTCGAGCTGCCCGAGTTCGCGTAGCCCACGTCTTTGATGCCCGAGTTGAAGATGCCGACGTTGCCGGTGCCCGAGTTTCCGATGCCCCAGTTCCCGCTGCCCGAGTTTCCGATGCCGACGTTGCCGGTGCCGGAGTTTCCGATGCCGATGTTTCCGCTGCCGGAGTTCAGGGCGCCGATGCCGACCTTGTCGTCGCCATGAAGGCCGATGCCGATGTCGTTATTGCCCGTGTTCCCGATGCCGAAGTTTTGGTTTCCGGTGTTTCCGAGACCAACATTGCCGATGCCCGGGCCGCCGCCCAGACCCGAGTTTCCGAAGCCGATGTTGGTGTTGCCGATGTTTCCGCTGCCGACGTTTCCGTTGCCGCGGTTGCCATCGCCGGCGTTGGTGTTTCCGATGTTTCCGCTGCCGATGTTCGTGTTGCCGTAGTTTCCGCTACCGGCGTTTCCGTCGCCGTAATTTCCACCGCCGATGTTGGTGTTGCCATAGTTTCCGCCGCCGGTGTTGCCGCTGCCGTGATTTCCGTTGCCGATATTGGTGTTGCCGTAGTTCCCGCTACCGGTGTTTCCGCTGCCATAGTTGCCGCTGCCGTAGTTGGCGTTGCCGTGATTTCCGCTGCCCAGGTTGAAGGAGCCGGTGTTTCCGCCGCCCAACGCGACGACGGGGGTGATGGGCAGGCCACCCAATAACGGATTGGGGGTGGGGGTGATGCTGAAACTCAAGTTGAGGTTGCCGGTGTTACCGAGGCCGAAGTTGCCGTAGCCGGTGTTGCCGACGCCAATGTTGAGGATGCCGGTGTTGTTGAGGCCCACGTTGAGGCCGCCGGTGTTGCCGAAGCCCAGGTTCAAGCCGGCCGCCTGGCTTTCCAGCTCTTGAAGCCACGGCGGCAACTGCGCGGCCGCCGCCGAAGCTCCGGCGTGGTAGCCCACCATGGCCGCCACATCCTGAGCCCACATGCTCTCGTAGGCCGCCTCGGTGTTCGCGATCGCTGGGGCGTTCTGGCCGAACAGGTTTGACATCACCAACCGCACCAACGCATTGCGATTGGCCACGACGGCCGCCGGTGTACAGTCGCCGCCTGCGCCGCCTCGAACGCCGATGCCACCGTTTTGGCCTGCGCAGACGCCGCCTGAGCTCGTACCGACGCCGCGGTCAGCCACGCCACGTAGGGTGCGGCCGCGCCGGCCATGGCCTGCGACGCGGCACCCTGCCATGCCGCGCCCGTCAGTCGCGAGGTGACCGATCCGAAGGAGGCTGCGGCCGAACCCAACTCGCCGGCCAGCGCATCCCAGGCCGACGCGACCTCCAGCATCGGGCCCGGCCCGGCTCCGGTAAACATCCGCCACGAATTGATTTCCGGCGGCAACACCGAGAAATTCACCACGAACGTCCTTTCGTCCCCGGCGGTCCTTTCGTTACCAGGCGTTTCGCACGCCCGACCGCCGCGGCAATCAGTGCCTCAGCACACTACGACAGTGTCGAGCAAACTATGGCGGATTCGCCGAACTCTTAGATGCCGGAACGGTTTTTGTCGGCGCCGCGCCCAAATATCGGGCAATGCATGGGCCGTTTGGTGATGTGTTGTCACGGGTCGCCTTCGTCGTCGCTCTCGCGCAGGAGTTTCTCGGGGTGGGGATAGCTATTGGTGCGTGGTTGCCCGTGGTCGAGGTGCGGGGGTGGTATCCACTCGGTGTCACCGTTGGCGCCTTTCCGGGTTTTCCAGCCCTTCTCCAGCAGTTTGTGGTCCGGTGTGCACGCCAGGGTCAGCTTGTTCACATCGGTAGAGTGGGTCGTGGCCCACTCGTCGACGTGATGGACTTCGGACCAATAGCCGGGCACATCGCAGCCGGGGCGGGTGCAACCACGGTCCTTGGCGTACAAGACAATTCGCTGTCCAGGTGAGGCCAACCGTTTGGTGTGGTACAGCGCGATCGGTTTGCCCTTGTCGAAGATCGCCAAATAGTGGTGGGCGTGGCCGGCCAGCCTGATGACATCGCTCATCGGCAGGAGCGTGCGCCCGCCGGTGAGTGCCTTACCCGACGCGGCCTCGAGTTCCTCAAGTGTGGTGGACACGATGATGGTTGCCGGTAACCCATTGTGCTGACCCAGTTCTCCGCTGGCCAGCACCGCGCGTAGTGCGGCATTGAGCCCGTCATGGTTGCGTTGGGCGTGGCTGCGGGTGTCCCGGCGGACCGCGTCCTCGCTCGCGGCGCCGTCGATGACGGGGGTCTGCTCCTCGGGGTTGCACATCCCCGGGGCGGCCAGCTTGGCCCAGATGGCCTCCAGAGTGGCCCGCAGCTCCGGAGTCACCCAGCCACTCAGACGTGACATCCCATCGACGTCCTGCTTGGTCATGGTCAGCGCGCGCCGGCGCGCCCGATCCTCATCGGAGAACTCGCCATCGGGGTTGAGACAGTCGGTCAACCTGTCGGCCAGCCTGGCCTGCTGATCGGGCCGAAAACCGATGGCCAGCTTGGCCAGGTGGGCTTCGGCCTTCTCCCGGGTCTCGATGTCGACGAAGCTCGGCAGCCGATGCAAAAACCCCCGGATCACCTGCACGTGCGCACCGCCGATGCGCCCCGCCCGCTGGGCCTGCGCCGTCGCGGTCAACACCGGCGGCAACACCTCGCCGGTCAGCGCCCTCCGCTCACCCAGATCGGCGGCCTCAGCCACGCGCCGGGCGGCCTCGCCGCGGGTGATGCGTAACCGGTCGGCCAACGCGCGCGGCAGCCTGTTACCCAACTCGGATTCGTCGGCTTGCTCGGCGAGCTGATTGATCAACGCGTGACCGGGCACCGGCAGCCGACGCGCCACCACCTCCAGCCGCTCCAACAAGTTCAGGCGTTCCGGAGTGGTCAGCGCGTCGAACGACAACTCGCAGACTCGACAGACCGCTGCGTCCAACGCGTCGAAAGCCTCGACGATAGAGTCCCGATCTGAACGCATGTTCGAAGCCTATGGCGCCCCACCGACGAAACGGCCGCCGAAAGCCAAACGCCGCAAGTGATTTAAATCATGGAACCGAAACGCCACCCGTTACGTCAAAGCAGCCTCGAAAGCACCTCGGCGACAACCGAATCCGTCGGCACTGACACCTGGTCGCCGGTGGCAAGATCCTTCACCCCGACCGTGCCCGCCTCGATGTCCCGATCTCCGGCGACCAGCGCCAGACGCGCACCCGAACGATCGGCCGCGCGCATCGCGCCCTTGAGCCCGCGGTCACCGTAGGCCAGGTCGACGCGCAGACCGGCCGCACGCAGCTGCCCGGCCAGCACGGCCAGCCGCAGTTTGGCCGGTTCGCTCAGCGGCACGCCGAACACGTCGCAGCGCGTGGTCTCCCCCACGCTCTTGCCCTCGGCCCGCAGCGCCAGCAGGGTCCGGTCCACGCCGAGCCCAAATCCGATGCCCGACAAGTCTTGTCCGCCGAGCCGGCGCATCAGACCGTCGTAGCGGCCGCCGCCGCCGATGCCGGACTGCGCGCCCAGGCCGTCGTGCACGAACTCGAAGGTGGTCTTGGTGTAGTAGTCCAGCCCACGCACCATCCGCGGGTTGATGACGTAGGGCACACCGAGCGCATCCAGGTGGGACAGCACGGTGTCGAAGTGCTGCTTGGCGCCGTCGGACAGGTGGTCGAGCAGCACCGGGGCATCGGCCGTCATCGCCCGCACCGCGGGTCGCTTGTCGTCGAGTACCCGCAGCGGGTTAAGTCGTGCGCGTCGCTGGGTTTCTTCGTCCAGGTCGAGCTGAAACAGGAACTCCTGCAACAGCTCCCGGTATTGCGGGCGGCAGCTCTCGTCGCCCAGTGAGGTGATTTCCAGCCGGAACCCGTCCAGGCCCAGTGAGCGGAACCCGGCGTCGGCGACGGCGATCACCTCGGCGTCCAGCGCCGGGTCGTCGACGCCGATCGCTTCGACGCCGACCTGCTGCAGCTGGCGATAGCGGCCGGCCTGCGGGCGCTCGTAGCGGAAAAACGGGCCCGCGTAACACAGCTTGACCGGCAGCGCGCCCCGGTCGAGGCCGTGTTCGATCACCGCGCGCACCACCCCGGCGGTGCCCTCGGGCCGCAGCGTCACCGAGCGGTCACCGCGGTCGGCGAAGGTGTACATCTCCTTGGACACCACGTCGGTGGACTCACCGACGCCGCGGGCGAACAGCGCGGTGTCCTCGAAGATGGGCAACTCGGCGTCGCTGTAGCCGGCGCGGCGGGCGGCGGCCAACAACCCGTCACGCACCGCGACGAACTGCGCCGAATCCGGCGGGAGGTAGTCCGGCACGCCTTTGGGTGCCGAGACCGCAGAAAACTCCGTCACCCGCTACAGACCTTCGAGAAACGGGTTGAGCCGCCGCTCGGCGCCGACGGTGGTGGGGTTGCCATGTCCGGGTAGTACCACGGTGTTGTCGTCGAGCACCAACAGTTTTTCGACGATGGAGGTCAGCAGGTCACGGCCACTGCCGCCGAAGAGGTCGGTGCGGCCGATCGAGCGCTCGAACAGTGTGTCGCCGGTGAACACATAGCCTTTTTCGTCCTGGTCGGACGAGCCGGCCTGAAGGACGCGGAAACACACCGATCCGCGGGTGTGCCCCGGGGTGTGATCGACGTTGACGGTCACACTGCCCAGGTCGAGCTTGTCGCCGTCGCGGTCCAGCTCGACGACCTGCTTGGGCTCGCGGAAGAACGCGCCCGCCGCCAGCTGGGCCAACCGCGGGCCGAAGCCGTAGATCGGGTCTTTGAGCATGAACCGGTCCTCGGGATGGATGTAGGTAGGGCAGCCGTAGGTGTCGGACACCTTCTGGGCGGACCACATGTGGTCGATGTGGCCGTGGGTGATCAGCACCGCGGCCGGGGTCAGCCGATTCTCGTCGAGGATGCGCCGCAACGGACCCATCGCACGCTGGCCCGGGTCGACGATGACGGCATCCGTCCCCGGCCGCTCAGCCAGCACGTAACAGTTGCACTGCAGCAGACCGGCGGGAAATCCGGTGATCAACACGGTTCCCAGTCTCCCATCCCTACCTGGGGCGCTTGACACGCCTCGCGGCGCCCACACTAGCCTGAGCTGGCACCCCGGCCCGACTCACACACCATGGAGGCATACCGGCCGTGCCGACCAACGAACAGCGACGTGCGACAGCCAAGCGCAAACTCGAACGCCAGCTCGAGCGTCGCGCCAAGCAAGCCCGAACGCGCCGGATCGTGGTGATCGCTGGCGGCGTCATAGCGTCGCTGGCGGTGATCGCCGCGGTGGTGGCCACCGTGGTCATCACCAAAAACGACCACAAGCGCAACACCGCGACGGCGACCAGCAGCACCACCGCCAGCAGCTCCCCGGAGTCCAGCACGCCCGGGGCGCCGACCCCGACGGCTGGGCCGATGCCGGCCTTCCAGCCGTCGGCCAACGTGGGCGCCAACTGCCAGTACCCGGCGTCACAGGACAAGGCCGCCAAACCGGTCAAGCCGCCGCGGACCGGCAAAATCCCGACCGACCCCGCCCAAGTGAGCATCAGCATGGCGACCAACCAGGGCAATATCGGCCTGATGCTGGCCAACAACGAATCACCTTGCACGGTAAACAGTTTCGCCAGCCTGATCGGCCAGGGCTTCTTCAACGGCACCAAATGTCACCGGCTGACCACCTCCCCGGACCTGGCCGTACTGCAATGCGGCGACCCCAAGGGCGACGGCACCGGTGGTCCGGGCTACCAGTTCGCCAATGAATACCCCACGGACCAGTACCCGCCGAACGACCCCAAGTTGAAGCAGCCCGTCGTTTACCCTCGCGGCACACTGGCCATGGCCAACGCCGGCCCGAATACCAATGGCAGCCAGTTCTTCCTGGTGTACAAGGACTCGCAGTTACCGCCCGACTACACCGTTTTCGGCAAGATCCAGGACGACGGGCTGGCGACCTTGGACAAGATCGCGAAGGCCGGGGTCTCCGGTGGCGGTGACGACGGCCCGCCGGCCACCGAAGTCACCATCAAGTCGATGCTGCTGGATTAACCTGACCCGAGCGACGCGTACGGGGAGGACAGTGGTGGCGACCTCGGAGTCATTCGGGCGATACCAATTGCTCGGCATGTTGGGTCGCGGCGGCATGGGGCAAGTCTTTCGCGCCCACGACACCGCCACCGACCGGATAGTCGCCCTCAAGCTGCTCCCCCCGCATTTGGCCGAGGACAGCGACTTTCAGGAACGCTTCCGCCGCGAGGCGCGCACGGCGGCGGGCCTCAACGATCCGCACGTGGTGCCCATCCACGGCTTCGGTGAGATCGATGGTCGACTCTATGTCGACATGCGGCTGATCGAGGGCCGCGATCTGCGCGCCTACATGACCGCAAACGGGGGCCGGCTCAGCCCTCCGGATGCGGTCGCGGTGATCGAACAGGTTGCGGCGGCACTGGAGAGCGCCCACCAGGCGGGGTTGGTGCATCGCGACGTCAAGCCGTCGAACATCCTGGTCGCCAACGCACGGAATTTCGTCTACCTGATCGACTTCGGGATTGCCCGCGCCACCGCCGACACCTCGCTCACCCAGACCGGGCACACCATGGGCACGCTCGCCTACATGGCGCCGGAGCGCTTCCGGGGAACAACGGATCCCCGCGCCGACGTGTATTCGCTTGCCTGCGTGCTCCACGAGTGCCTGACCGGACGCCGCCCCTACCCTGGCGACAGCTTCGAGGAGCAGCTCTCGGGTCACCTGAACACTCCGCCGCCGCAACCGTCGGCGATGGCACCCGACATCCCGCCGGCCTTTGACGCGGTAATCGCCCGAGGGATGGCTAAGAACCCCGATGAGCGGTATTGGACCACGATAGACCTCGCCATCGCCGCCAAAGCGGCACTTACCAACCCCATCTCACTACCCCCCGAGCCAGCGGCCGCCAGCGGCGGGATAGCAGCGCCGCCACCGGATCTGCCTGCGGCCCAGGGGTCCAACCGCACGATTTTGATGGTCGCCGGCGTGACGGTGGCGGTGCTCGGCCTGATGGCAGCCCTGGTCATCACCGCCGTGATCTTCGACCGCAACGCCACCCATACGGCTGCAACGGCTGGGACAACACCGACGACCACCCGGGCCAACGCAGCCACAACGGCACAACCGGCCGAGTCTTCGCCAAATGTGCCGAATGTGCCGCCGCTGCCGGCGTTTGCGGCGCCGAGCGACCTGGGCGCCAACTGCCAATACCCGGCCGCGCCGGACCATGCCGCCAAGGTGGCGACTCCGCCGCGATCGGGCAAGGTGTCCACCGATCCGGTCCAGATCGGTGCCCGGATCGTCACCAATCAGGGCGACATCGGCGTGCAGCTCGACAACGGCAAGTCTCCGTGCACGGTGAACAGCTTCGTCAGCCTGGCGCAGCAAGGATTCTTCGACAACACCCAGTGCCACCGGTTGACCGCCTCTTCCACGATGAGCGTGCTGCAATGCGGCGACCCCAAGAAGGATGGCACCGGCGGCCCAGGCTATGAGTTCGCCAACGAATACCCGACCGACCAGTACCCACCTGGGGATCCGAACGTGCGCGATCCCGTTATCTACCCGCGCGGGACGCTGGCGATGGCCCATTCCGAGGCCAACTCTGGGCCCAACACCAACGGCAGCCAGTTCTTCATCGTCTACGAGGACTCTCAGCTACCACCGAAGTCCACGGTGTTCGGCACGGTCGATGACGCCGGCATGGCGATCGTTGACAAGATCGCCAAGGCGGGCGTTGTCGACGGTGCTGAGGACGGCGCTCCGATCACCATGGTCACGATCACGTCGGTGCGCCTCGACTGAGCGCGAGCTAGTACGCCGAGCCTGCGCTGAGGGCGCGACTTAGCCAAACCTCAAGCCCTGTACGCAGTTTCGGCGGCATCACCGCAGACTCGGCGCCCCCTACGCCGCGGAGGTCACCCGGTAGACGTCGTAGACGCCCTCGACGTTGCGGACGGCGTTGAGCAGATGCCCAAGGTGCTTCGGGTCGCCCATCTCGAAGGTGAAGCGGCTGATCGCCACCCGGTCGTTCGAGGTGGTGACCGACGCGGACAGGATGTTCACCTTCTCGTCGGCCAGCGCACGCGTCACGTCGGACAGCAGCCGGTGCCGGTCGAGCGCCTCGACCTGGATCGCCACCAGGAACACCGACGACGGCGACGGCGCCCAGAGCACCTCGATGATGCGTTCGGCCTGCTGCTGCAGCGAGGCCGCGTTGGTGCAGTCGGTGCGGTGCACACTGACCCCGCCGCCGCGGGTGACGAACCCCAGGATCTGGTCGCCGGGCACCGGGGTGCAGCACTTGGCCAGCTTGGTCAGCACGCCCGGGGCGCCGGGGACGGAAACGCCGACATCGTCGTTGCTGCGCGGACGCCGCGGCATGGTCGCCGGAGTGGACCGCTCGGCAAGCTCCTCCTCGGCCTGGTCGATGCCGCCGAGCTCGGCCAACAACCGCTGCACGACGTGCCGGGCCGACACGTGCCCCTCACCGATCGCGGTGTAGAGCGCGGACACGTCGGAGTAGTGCAGTTCGCGGGCGACCGCGCCCATGGAGTCGCCATTGACCAAGCGCTGCAACGGAAGTCCACCGCGCCGCACCTCGCGGGCCATCGCCTCCTTGCCGGTCTCCAGCGCCTCCTCTCGACGCTCCTTGGCGAACCACTGCCGGATCTTCGCCTTCGCTCGCGGCGACACCACGAACTGCTGCCAGTCCCGCGACGGCCCGGCGTTGGGCGCCTTTGAAGTGAAAACCTCGACGACTTCCCCGTTTTCGAGTTTGCGTTCCAGCGCCACCAGCCGCCCGTTGACCCGCGCGCCGATGCAGCGGTGGCCGACCTCGGTGTGCACCGCGTAGGCGAAGTCCACCGGCGTCGACCCGGTCGGCAGGGTGATGACGTCGCCCTTCGGGGTGAACACGAAAAGCTCTTGCACCGCAAGGTCGTAACGCAACGACTCCAGGAACTCGCCGGGGTCGGCGGCCTCCCGTTGCCAGTCGAGCAGCTGACGCATCCAGGCCATGTCATCGATCTCGGCGGCGGCGTGCGGATGCGGAATCCCGTTGCGGCCCTTGGCTTCCTTGTAGCGCCAGTGCGCGGCGATGCCGTATTCGGCCGTGCGGTGCATGTCGCGGGTGCGGATCTGCACTTCCAGCGGCTTGCCCTCCGGCCCGACCACCGTGGTGTGCAGTGACTGGTACACACCGAATCTGGGCTGGGCGATGTAGTCCTTGAACCGTCCCGCCATCGGCTGCCACAGCGAGTGCACCACGCCGACGGCGGCGTAGCAGTCGCGGATCTCGTCGCACAGGATGCGAATGCCGACCAGGTCGGTGATGTCGTCGAAGTCGCGCCCCTTGACGATCATCTTCTGATAGATCGACCAGTAGTGCTTGGGCCGGCCCTCCACGGTCGCCTTGATCTTCGACGCATTCAGGGTGTTGACGATCTCGGTGCGGACCTTGGCCAGATAGGTGTCCCGCGACGGCGCCCGGCCGGCGACCAGCCGCACGATCTCCTCGTACTTCTTGGGGTGCAGGATCGCGAACGACAGGTCTTCCAGCTCCCACTTGACGCTGGCCATGCCAAGCCGATGTGCCAGTGGCGCAATGACTTCCAGTGTCTCGCGGGACTTGCGGGCCTGCTTTTCCGGCGGCAGGAAGCGCATGGTGCGCATGTTGTGCAGCCGGTCGGCGACTTTGATCACCAGCACCCGCGGGTCGCGGGCCATCGCGGTGATCATCTTGCGGATGGTCTCGCCTTCGGCGGCGTTGCCCAGCTCGACCCGGTCCAGCTTGGTCACCCCGTCGACGAGGTGGCCCACCTCTTCGCCGAATTCTTCGGACAGCGCCTCGAGCGTGTAACCGGTGTCCTCGACGGTGTCGTGCAGCAGCGCGGCCACCAAAGTCGTGGTGTCCATGCCCAGCTCGGCCAGGATGTTGGCGACGGCCAGCGGGTGGGTGATGTAGGGATCACCGGAATGCCGCAACTGAGTGGCATGCCTTTCGTCGGCGACCTCGAAGGCCCGCTGCAGCATCGACAGGTCGGCCTTGGGGTAGATCTCCCGGTGCACCGCCACCAGCGGCTCGAGCACGGGATTGAGCGTGCTGCGCTGGGCCGTCATCCGCCGCGCTAGCCGAGCCCGGACCCGACGCGACGCGCTGCTGGGCGTCTTGAGGGTTTCGACCGGCGGCTCGGGCGTCTCTACGACCGGTGGCGATGCTGGCGATTCCGGGGGCGGCGCGACAGCTTGCGCCGTGCTCTGCTCGTCCGCCACGTTAAACCTCCGAAAGTCGCCTCCGACCTCGAGGATATCGTGTTAAACGCGGCTCAAGCTGTATACCGGCAGCGGGGCCACCGCCTCGCGACCGCCCAGAGCCGTCAGTTCCATGACCACCGCGGCCGCGGTCACGTTGGCCGCAACGCGGTCAAGCAACCGTTTCGCCGCGGCCAGAGTCCCGCCGGTGGCCAGCACGTCGTCGACGATCACGACGCCGCGGCCGCGCAGCTCGATGCCGTCGGCGGGGATTTCCAGGGTGGCACTGCCGTATTCCAGGTCGTAGTGCTCGGTGTGTACCGGCGGCGGCAGCTTGCCGCCCTTGCGAATGGCCAGCACACCGGTGCCCAGCCGGGCGGCAACGGCGGCGGCGACGAGGAACCCGCGGGAGTCGATGCCGGCCACCACGTCGGCGCCGGATGCGACATCGGCGAGCGCGTCGATTACCGCCGACATCGCCGCCGCGTCGGCGAACACCGGGGTGAGGTCCTTGAACTGCACCCCCGGCTTCGGAAAATCGGCGACTTCGCGGGTCAACGACACAATGACGTCCGCAACCGAACCGCGCGTCACTGGACTCTCACTGCACGAGAGCCCAGCGGTCCATGTTCCAGCCCGCGCCCCAGCGGGTCGGATTCTTGGTTACCGCGTACATCTTCTTCGACATCAGCAGCGTGCGCTGCTGCCGGTACAGGGGCAGCGTCGGCATATCCGCCCACAGCACCGGCGCGGCCTCGCCCAGCAGCCGAACACGCTCGGCCGGGTCCGCGGACACCGCCAGCGCACCGATGATGCCGTCGATCTGGGCGTTCGCATAGCCGGACAGGTTGTTGCCGTTGCCGCTGTGCAGGTCATAGGCATCCATGGCCGACGATCCGCTCGATCCGCTGCCGGTGGCCCCGCCGGTGCTGGCCAAGAGCACGTCGATTTTTCCGTCCCGCAGCGCCTGCGGACCCGGGGAGTCCTTCGAATTGTCCAGGACGACGCCGGTGATGGTGATGCCGGCCGGGGCACAGGCTTTGGCGATGGTCCCGACCGTGGCCGCGAGCCGCGCATTGGGCCCCTGGTAGCCGATCCGCACCGTCAACGGCGCGCCCGCCAGCGCGTCGCGGGCCGCGCCGGGGTCTGCCTTGGCGAATTGGCCGGCGTCGGCGGCACCGTCGCCCTGGGCGATGGCATCCTCGGTGGCCGGGTTGAGCCGCGAGTTGGCAATCCCGGCCCCGGCGTCTTTGGCGATCGCGTCACGCGGCGTACACAGCGCGAGCGCGCGGCGTTCGCGGGCCAGCGCCAGCGGTCCCTGCAGTGAGAAGATCAGCTGCTCGATGCCGGCCGACGGCGAATCGCTGCGCTGATAGTTGTCCGGAGTGGCCAGCGCGCCCGACGAACCGACCGCGACGTCGACGACGTCGACGTTGCGGTTGTTGACCCGGTCCTGGATGTCGGCTCCCTGGGGCCACACGGTGACCCGCTTGGTGATCGCCTTGGGGCCCCACCACCGGTCGTTGGCGACCAGCACCACAGCGCCCCCGTCCAGCACCGATTGGATCTTGTACGGTCCCGACGAGGGGAAGCGTTTGACATCGATACCGGGCTTGAGGTCCCAGGTGGTGTTCCACAGCCGCGCGATCTGGTCCACCACCGACGCATTCTTGGCCAGCAACGCCGCCGTCACGTCGACGTTCAACTGGTCGGCGATGACGTGCGACGGCATCAACGAGGTCGCGGTGAACAGCTGGGTGTAGTCGACGACGCTGCGGTCCGGGACGAACGAGACGCGGGCCTTCTTCTGGCCTGGCATGCACTCGACGTTGGCGATGTCGACGTACCCGGCCTGGGTGGCGGATTGGAAGCCGGGGAACCGCCCGGACTGGGCCGCCCAGGTCAGCACAAGATCGTCGCAGGTCACCGGCTTGCCGTCGGAGTAGACGGCGTTGTCGGCGATCTGGTAGTCGAGCACCAATGGCGCACCGCCCACCACCGATACCGTGCCGAAGTCACGGTCGGCGACTACCTGCCCATCCGGGCCGTGGTAGCCGAAGCCGGTGAGCGTGCGGGCAAAAGCCTGCGCACCGGCCGATGCCGCACCGACGACGGTGTTGGTGTTGTAGCTGACCAGCGTGCCGTCGACCACATAGTCGATCTGCGGGGCCGCGCTGCCGGAACAGCCGATCAGCGCGAACGGCACCGCCAGCGTCCCAACCAAACCAGTCAAACCCGCGAGCGTCCAGCGCAAGAATCCTCGCCGACACCAGCTGGCCATCGCGCCTACCGCCGGCCGGCGTTGCGCTTACCGGTCGGACGCCGAGTACCGGTGGGCCGCACCGGGCGCGCACCCGGCGCCGGCTTGTTCGGCGCCGGCTTGGCGGCCTCCTTGGATTCTGTGGCCTTCGTGGCGGGCTCCGCGGCGCTCTCCTTGGGTGTTTCGTCACCGGTGGATTGTGTGACGGCGTCGGCCGATTCTGTTCTGGCCTCGTCGGCGCTCGCGCGGGCGCCGGGGCTGCGCCGCTTGACGACCCGGCGGGTGTGGGTCCGCACCAGTTCAGTGCGTTCCCGCAGCGTGACCAGCAGCGGAGTGGCAAAGAAGATCGACGAGTAGGTGCCGACGATGATGCCGACCAGCATTACCAGCGCCAGATCCTTGAGCGTTCCCACACCCAGCAGCCACACCGCCACCACCATCAGCGCCAGCACCGGCAGCACCGAGATCAGGCTGGTGTTGATGGAGCGCATGAACGTCTGGTTGATGGCCAGGTTGGCCTGCTCGGCGAAGGTCCGCCGGGTGGTGTGCTGGAACCCGTGCGTGTTCTCCTCGACCTTGTCGAACACGATGACGGTGTCATACAGGGAGAAACCAAGGATCGTCAGCAGGCCGATGACCGTGGCCGGGGTGACCTCGAAGCCGACCAGTGAGTACACGCCGGCGGTGACGGTCAGGTCGAAACACATGGTGGTCAGTGCCGAGATGGCCATGTAGCGCTCGTATCGCACCATGATGTACAGGCCGACCAGCACCACGAACACCGCCAGGGCGATCAGCGCCTTCGTGGTGATCTGGCCGCCCCAGGTCTCCGATACCGCCGAGTCGCTGATGGCCTTCGGGGTGGGCTTGCCGTCGGTGCCTTTGGGTCCGAACGCGTCGAACAAGGCGTTGCGCAGCTTGGCGGTCTGATCGTTGGACAGATGCTCGGAACGGATCTGCACCGTCGCCGACGAGCCGCTGCCGACGATCACCACCGATTCGGGGTCGCTGCCGATGGCCTTCTTGAAGACGTCGGACACCTGGGCGACCTGAACTGTGCCCGTCGTGCCGGCGGCGGGCATCGACACCGTGGTGCCGCCGTTGAAGTCCATGCCAAAAGTGAACCCGCGAATGATGATCGACAGGATCGCGACCGCGACGATCGCACCGCTGATGCCGTACCACAGCTTGCGGCGCCCCACTACCTCGAACGCACCGGTGCCGGTGTAGAGCCGGGACAGAAAGCTGTGCTGCGGCAGCGCAGCGAGCGTTGGCCTAGACTCCACCGCCTCCACCGTCTCCGCGCTGGCTTCGGTGATCTCGACGGCGCCTTGGTCCTTGGTGTCCTTCTTGCCGGCCTTGGCGGCCTTAGCGTTGGCGGCCCTGGAATTCATCCGGTTACCCCCGTCCCGTCTGCGAATCGGCAGCGGCCCGGCGTTCGCGCGCGACCTGTTGAACGGCGCCCAGGCCGTTGAACGCCGGCTTTGCCATCGTCGGGGACTTGGAGGCCAGGTACACCAGCGGCCAGGTCACCAGGAACACCACCACCAGGTCGAGGATCGTAGTGAGGCCGAGGGTGAAGGCGAACCCCTTCACCTGGCCGATCGCCAGGAAATACAGCACGGCAGCGGCCAGGAAGGTGACGGCGTTGCCCGACACTATCGTCTTGCGGGCCCGCACCCAGCCCCGCGGCACCGCCGACCGGAACGAACGGCCTTCCCGGATCTCGTCTTTGATGCGTTCGAAGAACACCACGAACGAGTCGGCGGTGGTACCGATACCGATGATCAGACCCGCGATGCCCGCCAGGTCCAGGGTGTAATTGATATATCGCCCCAAAAGCACCAGGATCGCGAAAACCATTGCGCCCGAACAGATCAGCGATAACGCCGTAAGCAATCCGAGCGCCCGGTAATAGAACAGCGAATACAGCAGCACCAGGATCAAACCGATCCCGCCCGCGATCAGGCCCGCGCGCAGCGATGTCAAACCCAATGTCGCCGAAACGGTTTGGGCTTCCGACGCTTCGAAGGACAGCGGCAACGAACCGTACTTCAGGACGTTGGCCAGCTGGCGCGCGGTCGCGGCACTGAACGCCGGATCACCGCCACTGATCTGGGTCCGGCCGCCCGGGATCGCTTCGTTGATGCGCGGAGCGCTGACCACCTGCGAGTCCAGGGTGAAGGCGGTCTGTTCACCGACATGGGCGGCGGTGTAGTCGGCCCAGACATTGGCCGCCGCCGGCCTGAACTGCACATCGACGACGTAGCCGACACCGCGCTGGTTCATGCCCGACGTCGCGTCCTGGATCTGGTCGCCGCTGATGATCGACGGCCCCAGCAGATAGGCGGCCTTGTGGTCTTGGGAGCAGGTGACCAAGGGCAGAGCCGGGTCGTCGTTGCCGGCCAGAATGTCGTCTTTGCCGCACAATGTGGCCTGGTATTGCAGGGCGAGGAATTGGATGCCCTGGCGGGTGCTCTGCCGCCACTTCTTCTCTGCGGCAATGCGATCTGCGAGATCCTTGCGCGGATCCGGGGGCGCGGGCACATCGGCCGGCGGCTCCCCCGCCGGCGGCTGCCCGGCCGGCGGGGGCGCTCCGGTCGCTGGGGGCGCGGGACTCGGCGCGGGGCTGGGCGCCGGGCTCGGCGCGGGGGTGGGGTCCTCCGGGTAGGGCCGGGGTTGCGCCGGCGGCTGGCTGGCCGGCGGGGCCGGCTGACCGGTCGGCGCCGGGGCCGGCGCGGGCTGGTCCGTCGGCGCGGGTCCGGCACCGGGCGCAGGGCCACCGGGACCCGGCGGCGTTGCGCCGGGCTGCTGGGGCTCGGGCTTGGGTTCCTGCGGGTTTTGCGCCGGAACCGCCTGAATCACCGGCCGGATGTACAGCCGTGCGGTCTGGCCGAGGTTGCGGGCTTCGTTGCCGTCGTTTCCGGGCACGGTGATGACCAGGTTGTCGCCGTCGACGACGACCTCCGAACCGGAGACGCCCAGCCCGTTGACGCGCG
>NZ_JBKQQD010000379.1:0-2523 GCF_052144515.1 Mycobacterium sp.
GCTCGGAGGAAGACGGCGAAGTAACCGTCGTCGTGGAGGATTACTTCGAGGGGCAGGTCGACAGAACCTGGTTCACGATCCGCGGGGGCACAGAGGCACTGGTTGAGTTGCTTGATCACTTGGGTGACATCGATTCCATTATGTTCACATGGTAGTCTGGTAGCCGTGTCTTTTCTTGTCTGCCCGATGAATCCGCCTACCGAGCCAAATCAAGCGGTGAAATCGCGGAGAGAATCGATCATGCCATTTACGTGTCCAGAATGTTCGAGACCTGATTGCCTCATGGTCACGGTGATGATAGAACTTCCCCCTGACGAGTGGTCCGACGAGATCGAAGTCGAGATCGTCGAGTGTTCTGGCTGCCGATTCCGCGGCGTTGCGGTGGATGAAGAATCGAGACGTGGTGCTCTGGATTCAGAGTGCACGCGCCACGTGGGTTACCGCGTCACGGAAGAGGAATTCGAATCGTTGAGAGATGCGATCAAACGCTGCCCCGATCCTGCGAACCGGGGTTGCAAGTGTCCGCATCATCGATCGGTTGCCCAAGCATTGGCCTGGGGAGAGGAGCTCAGGGGCGCGAACTGGCATCATCGGTTCCGGATGGAGCCGGCTTTGTGAGCTCGAGCTGAAACACGATTTTCACGCCAGCCGGTGGGGTCTGACCCCATGCCATCTATGAAACCGAGAATCCAGCACCCGCAGGAGCGGGCAGCCGCGTTCTGGAAGAATCACAAGAGGAACCGGAAAAGGAACGTTAAGCCGGAAGGAAAACGCCCTGCAGGTTCCGACCATTGACAATGTTCTGCCAAACTTCTTTAATGAGATTACCCTTCATCGTGTTCAGAATTTGACGAGTTTGGAGCAGGTCGGTCGTGATGCAGTCAGGACGCAAGCACGAGAATCACCTGTTGATTCTTGCCCTGACGGGCACACTGTTCCTGGTAACCGGTTCGCGGACCGCGCAGGCGACCGGATGTCATGTGCCGGAACGGCCGGTCCTGGCTCGCTCTCTGTCGTGGGAACGATGGCAACAGGCCGGATACTCCCCCGCCGATCCCCTGCTGGCCCCTGCGCCGCCGGTGATCTTGCCCGTGCCATGCCAGGGAGAGACTGCCACGCTACAGTGGTTCGCCAGCGGCCTGGTGAGCGCAGATTTCGCGCCGGGCCGGGTCCTCGAGGAGCCAGCCTCAGGGGAACGCGTGGCCTTCGAGTCGCCGTCGCAGCTTCCGTTCCCCATCGCTTCCCGCCTTGATCGGCCGCCCCGCCGCGGATCCGCCCCTTGATCGGCCCTGGCCCGATCTCGAACACAGCCGTGTCGGCTGATCGTCGTCTCCGACCTGATGCAGATGGCCATGAGGGACTTCGTACCCTCGAGCAGAATTCCTTCGTTTGCGGGTCGGCCGCCTGAGCATCCAAGTGCACGGGACGGTCCGCAGATCGAGGCTGTGCGGAAAGGCGACTCTTAGCCTGCCGGCACGCGGCGGTCGGTTTGCAATCCATAAGATTGTCTGTCTTCCATTCCGGGCCATATCGCGCTGCCGGGTCCTCCTAAGGCGTGCGCGAGGGAGCTTGCCTATGTCCACGGCCGTCCTACCCGCGCGTGACCGCGCCGGGCGAGTTTACAAACCCGCCATCGGATCGCGGCTGCGCCCGTTGCTCTGGGTCATCCTCATCGGCTTCGCCTTGCTGGCGGCCAACGGGTTCTACCTTTCCAGCGTCACCGCGCTGACCTGGTACCTGGGGACGACTCAGCAGACGTTCTTTTACATGCTTATGGTTGCCTTGCATCTATTCCTCGGCCTTGTCCTGGTCATTCCCTTCTTGATCTTCGGCTTCGCGCACCTGGCAACCTCGTGGAAACGGCCCAACAAGTGGGCCATTCGCTACGGTTTGATTCTCCTGGGCGCCGGTCTGGTCACCCTGGCTTCGGGGTTCATTCTGGTTCGCATTGGCGGATTCGGGGTCCGCGACCCGCGGATCCGCAATCTCGGCTACTGGTTCCACGTGGTCGCCCCGCTGGTAGCGGTTGCGCTCTACGTCAAGCACCGGCTGGCGGGCCCGCGGATCCGCTGGGAATGGACGCGGCGGTTGGCGATTCCGGTGGTCGGTTTCGTCGCGATCATGGGGCTCTTGCACTCACAGGATCCCAGGTCATTTGGCGTCAAGGGACCGAAGGAGGGCAAGCAGTACTTTTTCCCGTCCGAGGCCATCACCGCCAACGGCAAGTTCATTCCGGCCAAGACCCTGATGATGGACCAATACTGCCTCGAGTGCCACAAGGATGCCTATGACGGCTGGTTTCACTCGGCGCACCGCCGCAGCTCGTTCAACAACAAGGCTTACCTGATGAGCGTGCGGGAGACGCGCAAGGTGTCACTGGAGCGCGACGGCTCGAACCAGGCTTCCCGCTGGTGCGCGGGCTGCCATGATCCCGTGCCGTTCTTCTCCGGCGAGTTCGACGACCCGAATTTCGACGACGTGCACAACCCGACGGGGCAGGCAGGCATCACTTGCACGGTCTGC
>NZ_JBKQQD010000380.1:0-10426 GCF_052144515.1 Mycobacterium sp.
ATCGTATACAGATATCTGTATAACGGTATATTGTGCCTTTATGGTCGCCAGGGTGATCCTGGACCAGCTTCCGGAAGGATAACGTGACAACGACATCGCGCGCGGTAATCGTGGCCGCCGCCCGGACTCCGATCGGCACAGCTCGCAAAGGTGCGCTCGCGAGGGTGGACGCGGCCGCGTTAGTCAAACCGGTGTTATCGGCAGTCGTCGAGCGCTCCGGCCTTGACGGCGAGGATTTCGACGACTTGCTGCTGGCCGAGGTGTATCAGGGTGGCGGTGACCTTGCCCGCTATGCCGCCCTCGAAGCGGGCCTGGTGAGCCTGCCCGGGGTTGCGCTTAACCGCCAGTGCGCGTCGAGTCTGACCGCTATCGCGCTGGGCGCCGGGCAAATTGCTGCAGGCATGAGTCGCGCGGCGCTCGCCGGTGGTACCGAGTCGATTTCAACCGCGCCCATCGGCCGCAAACGTAAGCCGTTCACCAACGGCAAAGCGGCCGATGATTACCTCGACCCGTGGTTCTCGTACTCCCACCCACCAACTCCTGATGCACCTGCGATGGACATGTCGATCACCGTCGCCCACAACTGCGCTCTGCAATTCGGCATCACCCGCCAGACCCAGGACGAATGGGCCCTACGCAGCCATCAACGGGCGGTGAAGGCCATCGATGACGGGGCTTTCAGCCAGGAGATCGTCCCGGTCGCGGTGCCCCAGGTCGACGGCAGCACGAAAGCATTTGACCAGGACGAACATCCTCGCCGCGGCACGACGCTGGAATCGCTTGCCGCCCTTAGGGTGTTGCACCCTGAGATCGACGGGTTCACCGTCACGGCGGGCAACTCCTCCGGCCTCAACGACGCCGCGGCGGTCGTGGCACTTGCAGCTCCGGACAGCGCCGCAGAGCCGTTGGCCAGTGTGCTGTCTTGGGCGTCCGTTGGTGTGCCACCGAACCAGACAGGCAGCGGCCCGATCAAGGCCATTCCACGGGCACTAGAGCTCGCGGGACGCAAGATCGAGGATGTGGCCCTCTTCGAGATCAACGAGGCATTTGCCGCGCAGGCCGTCGCCTGCACTCGGGAGCTCGGCCTGGATGAGGAAATCGTCAACGTGTACGGCTCGGGCATCAGCCTCGGTCATCCGATCGCGGCCACCGGGGCGCGCATGGTGACCTCGGCCATCTATGAACTGCAGCGCCGCGGCGGCGGCATCGGTGTGCTGTCGATGTGCGCCGGGGGCGGAATGGGTTCAGCGATCGTGATCGAGGTGAACTGACGTGGCTGCCCTGATCGCAGAAGGGCTTTTCCGGGTCGACGACGACCGGGTGATCTTATTGGGTTCGCGGCGGCAAAGCAGCGGGGTGGTGAAGTTTCCCGCCGAGCAGTCCGAGTTGTTCGACGGTGAAGATGACATCAAGCCGATCGAATTATCAACCCACGGAACGTTATTCACGTTCACCACGCAGGAATTCGCGCCCCCACCGCCGTACAAGGGGAAACGCAACTCCGACGAGTTCCGGCCGTATGTCGTCGGCTATGTCGAACTGGCCGAGGGCCTGCTGGTGGAGACTTTGATTGTGGACGCCGAGATCGAACATCTGCACATTGGCCAGTCGATGCGCTCCACCACGACGACGTTGGAGACGACAACCGGTGAGAGCCTGCTGACTTTCGCGTTCACCCCGGCCTGACAACGATCTACCACAAGCAATGGAGGTTACCGCATGAAGGTGAGACTCGATCAGTCAAAGTGCACAGGCCACGCACAGTGTTACGCAGTGGATCCCGCGACCTTCCCCATTGACGAGTCGGGCTACTCGACGTTGGAAGACCACCACGTAGATCTTGCGGACGAGGACATCACCCGCCAAGGCGTGGAGGCGTGTCCGGAGCAGGCCCTGACCCTCGAAGAGGACTGATGGGTCGGTCGGTAAACTGCACACCGTTGTGCACGACGTCGGCGCCCATTGCGCGGATCACTCTCGAAGTGACTGGACCCCGTGAACTAGTCCACGGCGAACGAGAGTCGTTCGTTGGTGGGTACAGCTGGCAGCGTAGCGGGCCGGCGGCCCGTAGCCCAGGGCCGGATGCTGGCGGTGGCACCGCGTGACACGACGCCGGCTCAAGCCGCACGAGCGCCGCGAACAGCTACTTGACGCCGCAGCCGCGATGTTCGCCGAAAAGCCCTATGTAGATGTATGGGTGGGGGACATCGCCGCTCACGAAGGTGTGTCGCGAGCGACGATGTATCACTATTATCCGAGCAAGCGAGACTTATACGTCGCGATATTAAAGCGGGCCAGTGGTCGGTTTTTGGCGCGCGCCGACCCTGATCGGCTGCTACCGCTGGCAGAACAGCTTGCCGCCGGACTGCATGCCCACATTCAATCGTTGGTCGATCATCCCTTTGAAGCAGTCGCGATCAACCGCGGCGCGTTGTCGGATGACCCGGAAATCCAGGCGATCATCGCTGAAGAGCTCAGCGTCGTGGGCCAACTGCTGACCGATCAACTTGTCGTGCAGGGACATCGGCGCGATGCCACCGAGATCGCCGTCGAGGGCTGGTTGGCGTTCGTTCGCGCAGCCTGCGTGAAATGGATACAGTCGCAGAACATCTCGCGGGCTGACCTCACCGACATGTGTCTGCGCGCATTCGAGTGCGTTCTCGATATCTCCACCCCAACAAGCCGCTTGCGTGCCCGGATGTACGGGGTTATGCAATCTCCGGCGACCACTTTGCTGATTCGCAAATCACAGCGCGCAACCTTGGCTCGGGTCCCAGGTACAGACATCGGTCATGACACAACTCGGCTGGCCGCCTTATTAACTCCTCGCTCGCTATTCACGAATAGGAAAGGTTCGTGACCGACCCCGTGCACTGGCCCAAGCGAACCAGAGGTTCTGGCCTTCGCCTCGGAGCGAAGATGCTGGCTTACGGTCGCGATCGTCACCCGAAGTCCGAAATGTCAAGTTGGTGAATTAATTTCGAGGGCCGTTCGGTACCCCGGCCGAGATTAGCTGTGCCGCGCCGTGGACTGCGCACAGCTGTGCGTCGGGAGCCCCGCTGCTAGACACCGGATCTTCGATCACGCTGTGATCTGGTGACTCGATCACGGGGGAGGGGAAGCGGTAGGTGACTGGCGAGTTCTGCTGTGGTGGAACCTGGTTCAAGGTAGCGGACAACACCACCGCTAGTTGACCGCCGGCGACGGGCAGTCGGCCATGTCGGCCCTTCGCGCTACGAGGCGAGCAGGCCGCGCCCAATGATGTATCCGAGATCAACAACGGTCTTGATGCCCGGCTCCGCGACGACGACGTGCGGGACGGCATGTATAGCATGCATGGCGGTACCGAGATTCTCCTTGTCGGTGTAGTCGTCACCCTTATTCAGGCCGATTTCGGCGTGCATCTTGAAGGTCGGATCACCGTCGATGGATAAGTGCCATCCCTCGCCCTGCGGCCACTCTGGCGCAAGATCGTCGCGCATACGGACATAGTTGCCAGCGCGTATTACCTGTTTGCCGTTCACCAATCCGGCGGCCCATATATGCATCGCGGCTGCGCTGCCCTTCACGATCGGCCCGGACGCCACCTCGAAACTGTCGGGAGCTGCCTTCACGGTACGTCCGGCCTCTATCGAATCCAGTTCGATACCTAGGGAATCGGCGACTAACTGCACAGGCGCCCCGTAGATGGTCTTGATCATTTCGGGGTTAGCCAAGGGCACGTTCGGATCGTCGGGCGGGAGCCCGAAGCCACATGCGGAGACCATCTGCGCACTCGCATACAGAGCGTAATTACAGGATTCGGCGACATCTATGAAGTCGATCTGACGGAAGAGTCCCGAAAGGCTCACCGGGAGAATGTCGTGGAGGAATCCGGGTGCGATGCCTGTTCCGTGCAGCGTGGTTCCGCCCTCTTTGCACGCGGTTTCGATGCGCATAAACTTCTCGGGCCCCAGCACCCGCGGGCAGGTCAACGCGATAAGCGAGGTCGTCACAACGTTTTTGCCCGACGCCAGCATTGCGCAGATGTCGTCGATCGTTCCGTCGGGATCGGGTTCACCGAGCGCATGGTGGAGTACGCAATCGGCGTCTAACGCCAGAATCGCGTTCTTGTCCGTCGTGGCGTTGACGCCGATCGATTTGGCAGCCGCGATTTCACCGATATCACGGCCGTCTTTCTTCGGGTCGTAAACGAGTGCTCCTACGATGTCGAACTCCGAGTTACGGTCGGCCAGTGCCCGGATTGAGTGACGGCCCACCTCCCCGGTGCCCCACACGACGACTTTGTAAGTCACTGCTTTTCCTCCTTTAATTTGCCTGATTTCGGCGCATTGAGCCACCATCGACACCCTGGTCAGCACCTACACGTACCGGAAGTTCTGCACGATTGCCGATTTCTCGAAATGCCCGGCGCTCGCAGTGCATTGACATGAAACCCACCTTGTCCACAACGAGATTCGCAGCCTGAAGTCGTCCTGAGACCGCAGCGGGCTGACGCATCGCATCGTCACAGGTAGGGCAGCAGTATGTTATTCGGTTCGACTCCGAGTAAGGCTTTGCCGTACGACTCGGTTCCGGTATTGGTCGCTGCTAGGGCATGGCGGGTGATCACGTTGATATCGCGCCAGAAAAGCTGGAGATCGTTGGATCCGACGAATGCGCTCGTCCCATAGACCGTTAACAGCGCGTCTGCCGCCTGGCGAAGCAGGTCAACGGCGAATCCGTGCTCACCGCGGGAACGGGCCCGATCGGCGATCGTAATCAATTCCCGGTCAACGGCCTTGCGGTCCAACTGGGCCGCCGACTCGTACATGATGAGCTTGGCCGCATGGATCTGCAGCGCCGCTTTGGCCAATTCCGACTGCGCCACCGCGGAATCGCTGATTTGTTGATAACCCGTGTAGGTAATCCCACGCAAGGGGGCGGCCTTTTGCACCATCTCCAGCATGCCCTCGGCAGCTCCCAAGGCCACCGCGGTGTTACTCCCGACCAGCAGCGCCCACAGCGGCCAGCAGTCGGTGATCTCGCCGTCTTCGGGAACCGCTTCCCAGGTCTTGTCCATGTTGTATTCAATCGGGACGATCCTGTCTTCGGGAACGAAGGCACCGTCAACCACCACCGTGGCCGATCCGGTCCCCCGCATCCCTGTCACGTCTTTCCAGGTGTCGTCGATCTTGAAGTCGGAGGAAGGAACGACGATCGTTGCCCCCGATACGATCTCGCCGGCGCCGTTCTTGACCGCGACAGCGCCCAGAGCCCACTTGGCGTGATAACAACCGGTCGAGAACGGCCATCGCGCCCTGGCCAGATATCCGCCGTCGACCGGCTCGATCTCTCCGCCTAGGCTGATCACACCGCACATCAACGGCGGGAAGCCGTCGACGTAGATCTCATCCTTGACGTACTGCGGAAACTTGTTGGCATAGAAGCTTGACGCGCCCAAGATGCCGTGGAGCCAGCCTGCGGCCGGGCTGACCCGCGAAATCATGTGCGTTACTTTCTGATACGTCGTCCACGACGCCCCAAGACCGCCCTTGTTCTTCGGCATGATGATGTCAAACAGGCCGTTGTCTTTCATGGCCTGGACGCATTCGTCCGAGAAGCGCGCATCGCGTTCGGCATCGGCCGCATGCTTCTTGAAGAGGGGAAGGAGCTCCCGCGTTCTGTCGAGCAGCTCCTCGGCGATCAACTCGTCGAAGCCGGCTTTCACGTCTGTGTGCATAGCGTCCTCCTGGCCTGCGCGTCCCTGGGACTGCAGGTATAGGCCCAAAAATTTGTCTGCCGAGGCAAGCAAAGGCTAGACCGCCTACACACGGTAGTCAAGTGCCTACTTGTCTTTGGTTGATGGACTCAGCCCGCTCGTCGCGGTCGATAAACGCCTTCACCTGATCGTATGTGGCCCAACATGTGAACATGTGACCCTGATTCTGGCCAAGGCCCTCGGGCAGCTGGTGCCACCCGACTGGCATCATCGCTGTTGGTCCGGTGGGATGGAAGCCTGAAATTGCCAAGACGCTTGCGGCCACGCTAAGGGGCTATCGCCAATTCCATTGTGGCGTACGTTTTTCCAAGTAAGCGTTACGTGCCTCACGTGAATCGCTCAGCAGGCTCATCCGGGCGGTATAGTCCTGCTCGAGCCGATACGCCTCTTCTATCGGCATGTCCTCGGCCCTGTCCATGGACTCCTTGGCGATTCGCAATCCAAGTGGGCTTCTGGTGGCGATCTCAGCCGCGAGCGACATCGCCGCCGATGAGAGCCGAGACAGGGGAACAATCTCGGCCGCAGAGCCCATTCGGTACAGTTCGGAGGCGGGCACGCGGTTCCCTCGCAAGGCCATCTCGCGCGCCTTGAACACACCCAGCAGTCGCTGCAGATGGCGATAGCCGCCCGCTACGCCAACGCGGATCTCAGGCAAAGACAGCCATGCCTCTTCGGCGGCGACAACGAGATCACAGCACGCCACCAGCACAGCTCCCGCACCCACAGCGGCACCGTTGAGGGCTGCGACGACGGGCAGGCCTTGCCTTCGGATACTGGCGAAGCAATCGCGCGCAATCCTGCCCGGGTCGATCAAATCGGCCACCGATTCGCCTTCTGCCAATTCATGGCGAACATAACGCCGTTCGGATTCGGCGATATCGGCCCCTGCGCAGAACACACCGTCGCGCGCCGAGGTGAGGATCGCGACCGCTGCGTCGGTTCCGCGGCCGAGTTCACCGAAGACCCAGATGATTTCACGCATCATCGCCGGATTCAACGCGTTCACCGGGGGACGGTCGAGCGTCACCGTCGCGACGGCGCCGGAGATGTCAACCCGCACGAACCGTAGCTGCTCATCCACGGTGGCCTCCCAACGCATAACCGGCGTCGCCTCATGAAGAAATAGCACCACATATGTCGTCTGTGACGGCAGTCAGCGCGCCAATTCCTCGGAAGAGCCGGGCTTAAGGTCCCGGGCTACAAGATCGCTCGCCGATTAGATTGGCTCCAGCGCCACCACGGGCAGTTCTCGTTCGGTACGGGTCTGATAGTCGGCATAGAGGTTCTTTTTGGTTGTCCAGCCCACCGGCTGAACAGTGATGCGCGGCCACAATTGCGCACGCTCGGCCGGGCTGGCTACATGGGCCAGCATCGGCGTACGGGGACCCCCCTGATAAGAAACCTCGACTTTTGGGTTCGCCCGCACGTTGTGCACCCATCCCGGATCGATGTCCGAGCCGGTGCGCGAGCCAACCACGTAGATCACCTCACCGTCCTGAAGTGGCGAGGTCAAAAAAACCGACCGCGGGAGGCCGGTCTTGCGGCCGATCGTCACTAGCTCGAGCACCGGCATGTGGCCGGCGCTGGTGAGCAGCCTGCCGCCGCTGAGCTTCAGCACCATGCGATGAAACCCATTCATCAGTCGGTACAGACGGCTGCTGGGCATGACGGCTCACCTCAGGTGCATATGTCGGAGAATTGGCGCCAGGACCAAGCTGGTCCGCTGGCAGCCAGAAGTTTAAAGGACCTGAGCACCAATAGTCAAGTGTCGGCTTGACTAGCTGGAGTGCGCTCGACACTCCTCGGCCGTAGCTGGGCGGCGCGGCATTGCCGGGGACGTCGACCACGACGGGCACCGGCCGATGAGGGGGGTATCGCGCGTTCATCTATTCGTCGTAGGTGACTTCAACCGAATCGGACCGCGGCTGGGCCTGACAGCCCAGAATCAGCCCCTCGGCGAGATCTCGTTCTTCGAGAACGTCGTTGATCGCCATCTCGACCTCACCGCTCTTCTTGAGCACCGCACACGCGCCGCAGTGGCCCTCGCGGCAGGAGAACGGCGCGTCGAGGCCTTTGTCGAGCAGCACGTCGAGCAGCTTGGCGGTGCGCGGCCAGCGCACCTCATAGCGCTGGCTGTCGAGGGTGACGATCGCGGTGGCCGGCGGTTCTTCGGTGTCGTCTTCTGCAATGACGACAGCTGCGAACGGGTCGGAGTCCAGCGACTTGAACACCTCGACGTGGCTGCGCTCAGCCGGCACCCCGACGCTCTTCAGCGCCTCCTCAGCGGCGGCCATGAAGGGCCCCGGTCCGCAGATATAGGCATCGTGACCGGCATAGGGCGCGGCCAGGCCGGCCAACGCGGTTGTGGTCGGTAGGCCCTGCAGGGTTTCCAGCCAGTGCATGACGATGAGCCGGTCAGGGTACTTGGCCGCCAGTTCGCGCACCCCGGCACCGAAGATGACCGAGGTTTCGTCGCGGTTGGCGTAGATCAGCACAATTTTGCCGGCGCCCTGGGCGAGCACGGACTTGCAGATCGCCATTATCGGGGTGATACCGCTGCCCGCGGCCATCAGCAGGAAATCCGTGTCGAGCGTCTTGGGCACGAACGTTCCCGACGGCGCCAGCACCTGAATTTTCATCCCGGCATGCGCGTGATCGCACAACCAGTTCGACGCATACCCATCGGCGGTGCGCTTGACCGTCACCGTCATCGGGTCGCCGGTGAACGGCGAGCTGCATAGCGAGTAACAGCGGGCCACCGACCCGGTGCGCTCGCTGGGTATCCGCAGCGTCAGGAACTGCCCCGGCGCGTAGCGCAGCTTTCCGGCTGGGATCTGCGCGCCCTCGGGCGCGGTGAACACCAACGAGCGCGCGTCGGTGGTCTCCTCTATGACTTCGGCCACCTGCAGCTCGTGCACGTGGCTACCAAGCGGCTCGCCCGTCATCGCATCAGGTGTATCAGGACTTCTGCATTGGATTGCGCGACCGATTCCGCCGTCATCGCGACGTCGGCAGCGTTGACGAGAAGCCAGCTGCGCTCGAGCATTGCCATGATCGACATTCCCAGCGCCACTTGCGAGCTGAAGTTTCCCGAGCTGCGGGCTGAGATGTGGCCGCCCAGACGTTGCGCCGCCCGCTTATGCACCCGACGAACGGTGGCCCGAAACCCAGGGTCGTTGGGTGAATCCTCGAAGGAGCGGGCGACAAACGCGCCGTTGCGGTCGAGGTAGCCAAAATATCGATCGACCCACCGCCGCACTTCGACCAGCGACGGGGAATCGCTGATCCCGTCGAAAGCGTCAATGACAGTGAGCGACTCGCGATACGTCTGGGTGCCTAACTCAATGAAGAGCTGTTTCTTGTCGTTGAAGTAGTAATAGAAGTTGGCCCGAGTGACGTGCAGCCCCTCCGTGATGTCCGTGACGCGCGTGCCGCTATAGCCTCTGCGTGCGAAGACATTTCGGGCAGCGGCCATGATGGCCTCGCGGGTTACCGCGGACTTGGTCGTCGTCACGACCCGCTACGGTGACGCGGTTGCGGCCTCGGGATAGAACCCGGCCGCCCACTTGCGCAGCTGCAAGAAACCGGCCGCCTCGGATTGCGCCAATGCGGGCGGATCCATGTACTCCTGGTGCTGCCAGATGTTGATGTCGTCGGGTAACGCGACTTTCGCCTGCTCGAGGCGCTTGGCGTAGCTCTCGGCTTCTGAGACCCAGTAGCTAGCGAAGATGTCACACGTGGCGCCGTCGACCGGGGTCGCGTTGATGGCGATCATCCGCACTCCGTCTTGCGTGGTCTCGCCGGTGATGCTGTAGCCGATGCCCGACCAGTACAGCTCGATCGTGTTTCGGTAGTCCCCCGGTCGATCAACGCCGTCTGCCCACCTCTTTCCGAATCCCACTTTGGCGTGCCAGGTGTATTCGTCAGTGGTCTCGGCCAGCACGACCGGGCTGATCGGCGTGCGGTGTACGAACTGGAAATGGTGCGGATCGACGGCGTTCTCGGCGATGATCTGCGGATGCACGTTGACACCGGAGAACAACGGTTGCTCAGCGGGCCCCAGCGGCCGGTTAGTCTGGCTGGTGACTTCGTCCGAGAGCACCTCGTCCCAGGACGGAAGCTGCCACAGCGGGTCGCGACCTCGTGCGTCGTGCCAGACGAAGATTCCTTCGTTGACTCCGACCACCGGCCATGACCGTATCCGCCGCCCGCGGTTGGGCCGTGGCTCATAAGGAATACGCACATTGCGGCCCTCCCCGTTCCACACCCAGCCGTGGAAAGGGCACTGGATACCGTCCTCGACGACACAGCCACCGTAGGCAAGGTTGGCGCCGAGATGCTGGCAGTGTCCGTCCAGAACGTGCACAGCGCCGTCGCGAGCGCGGAACATCACCAAGTCGGTATCGAAATAACGCAGCGGCTTCACGTCGCCGACGGACAAGGTGCTGCTCCACCCGACCTGAAACCAACCGGTGGGCTGCATGCAAGGCAATTCGGCCATGCGTCCATCATGAACAGTTTTGACAGTTCTGTCAAAAATTATTTTCACCGGGACCAAACGCTGCACAGTAGAGCGATGACTTGACTAGTATCCCGAGTGTCATGCGGTTCCATCAGCCTGCCGAGACCTCGAGACCGCAATCAACGGATTCGCAACCCGCAGCT
>NZ_JBKQQD010000381.1:0-32320 GCF_052144515.1 Mycobacterium sp.
CGGAGCAGCAGCAGCAACTGGAATGGCTCGACGGCGGAACACTGGCAATCTTGCTCGACGGGAAGGCCACAGATGGCCAGTTGATGATCGGACGCTTCGATGTGAGCGAAGGCGAAGCCCCGCCTTAGCGGCGTGTCAGACTCGCACTCATGCAGGGCAGCTTGTGAGGGCAGAGCCGCGGGCGGCCTACCAGCGGATGCGTGCAGCGCATCTCACCGCGGTGCGGGCCGCGCTCGAAGAGCACGTCACGCGCTTGGATTGGTCGCGCCAACGGATCGAGAATTACCAGAACCACCGGCTGCGGGCGCTGCTGGCCTACGCGCGGGAACGCTCACCGTTTCACGCCGGGCGGCTCGAGGCGCTCGACCCATCGTCTGCCACGGTCGCCGATCTGGCGTCGCTTCCGATGATGACGAAGCAGGAAGCCCAGGAGCAGTGGGACACCATCGTCACCGCAGCCGGCCTCGACCGCGCCGGCGCCGAACATATTCTCGTTGAGCAGCAATGGTTTTCGTACACCCCGGACGGTCAGCAGATCTTCAGCTCGGGTGGTTCCAGCGGGGTGCGCGGTGTGTACGTCTGGGATTGGCAATTCTTCGTCTCGGCAGCGTGCCTGGCCTGGCGCATGCAGGCGCGCGAAGAGAGCCGCAAACCGGGGGTTTCGAGCCGGCTCGCGGTGCTGGAGGCCGGTGTCCCGCCGCACGCCAGCACGCCGCTGTTCGACATCCCGGCGGCCGCGGGCATGGAGACGGTCGTGATCGCCGCGGGTGCGCCGTTCGACGAGGTGCTCGCCGCGATGGCGACTGCCCAACCCACACACCTGGTCGGCTATTCGTCGGTTATCGGGCGGCTTGCCCGCGCGACCCTGGCCGGTGACCTCCGAATTGAGCCGGTGCGGGTAAGCACCAACTCGGAGCCGCTGCTCGACGAGGATCGGCAGGCGATCGGTGAGGCCTGGGGCGCGCCGATCCACAACGTCTGGGGCTCAACCGAAATCGGTGTGCAGGCCGTCGGCTGCGGGCGTGGTGAGGGGCTGCATGTCTGCGAGGACGAAATCATCATCGAGCGCGTCGACGACAGCGGAACCCCGGTCGGGCCCGACGAGCCGGCGGCGCGGACGTTGGCCACCGGGCTGAGCAATTGGACCTTCCCGTTCATCCGCTACGACCTCGGCGACCAGGTCACCTCGCTGGCCGGAGCGTGCGGATGCGGCGGCGCGTTCGCGCGCGTCGCCGACATCGGCGGGCGACGCGACGACGACTTCCGTTACGGGGCAACGACGGTGCCGCCGATCGCGTTTCGACATGTCCTGGGCACCGACCCGCGCGTGTCGGAGTATCAGGTCACCCAGACGGCCACCGGAGCCGACATCGTGGTGGTCGGTGCCCCCGACGCCTTGGACACCGAAGCACTGACCTCCTCGCTGATCGCCGGGCTGCGCAGGTACGGATTGTCCGAGCCGACGATCCGGATCCGGGTTACCGACAGCCTGCGGCGCCACCAGGCCAGCGGCAAGCTGCGGCGGTTCATTCCGCTCTAGCGCTAAGACTCGGCAAGCCCCTTGAGGCATTCCAGGGTGCCGGCCAGTGTGCGACCCACCTGGCGCACGGCGATCCGGTCGGCGATGTAACCGAATATCCCGCCCGGCGCCTGATACGACAGCCGGAACGTCACCTTCGTTTGACCCTGGCCGCCATCACGCAGCCGGATCCGGCCCCGCAGGGTGATGCCGGTGATGCCCACGAAAGCCAGGTCACGCCCCTCGTCGAACTCGACCACCTCGATCAGACCGCCAACCGGGACGGAACCGATCTTCCAGTGCACGGTGTAGCGCGCGCCGACGCCACTACGCTGCTCGTTCGCCGACTCCCAGCGCTCCAGGTTCGTCATGAACGACGGGTAGCAGTCCGGGTCGCCGACAATCTTCCAGACCTCGTCGCGATCGGCGTTGATCACGCATTGGCGTTCGACGCGCATCAGCCGAGCACCGGGAAGCGACGCTTGGCGGCCAGACGGTCGACGCCGGCCTGCAGGCTGGCCAGCACTTTGTCGTGCACGGCCTCGTCATCACCGTCGACTTCCATCGGTTCCTGAACCTCGATCGCAATCTTGGTGGGCAGCGGGAAGTGGCCCCCTAGGTCGCTGATGTTCAGCACCCACGGCAACGCCAGCGATATCGGGATGCTCTTGAGCCGCAGCAACCTATCCGTTCTGAGCAGTTTGGCCAGCCATTGCCCGCGGCTGAGGAAGAGCGCGCTTTCCTGGCCGCCGACGCTGGCGACGGGGACGATCGGCACGCCGGCGTCCCGCGCCAACCGCACGTAACCCATCCGCCCGCCGAAGTCGACCTTGTGACGCTCCCAGGACGGCCGGAAGACCTCGTAGTCGCCGCCCGGGTAGACCAGCAGCGCCGCTCCGGACTCCAAGGCTAAGCGGGCATTTTCATGGTTGGCGGCAACGGTGCCGAATTTGCGCAGCCAGCCCAACGGAGGTGCCGAGACGACGAGGTTGTGCGCCAATTGGTAGAAGGGCCGCTCGACGCCGAAGTACGAGCAAAACGCCAGCGTGAACACGAACGTGTCCGGCGGCACGTTGCCGCCACTGTGATTGCCGATCAGCAGCACCGGCCCCTCGGCGGGAATCCGGTCCAGGCCCTTGACGTCGGCCCGGAAATACAGCGACGCCAGCAGCCATGTCCCGGGCAGCTGGTCGCGGATATAGTCGGGATCCCGCTGATCGAGGTCGGCTTTGGGGACTCGCGACACGACTTGGTCGCGGGTCCAGTTCACGACATCGCCTAGGGCGCTCATAACGGGCTATATACCACGTGTCGCGCATCGTCAAACGCGATAGAGGCGGGCGGCATTGTCGCGGGCAATCAAGTCGACCACCCGTATCGCGTCGGCTTCGCTCCAGTCGCCACCCTCGACAAAGCCGCGCAGCACTCGGTGAATACCGTTGCGCCACAACGCGGCACCGAGGTAGTGGAGTTCCGCCGGACCGTAGCCGTCCGACGAGTAGAGGATCTTGCGAAACGGCGCCAGTTCCAGCAGCCGGGCGATGAATGCGGGCGCGCGAGCCCCGAGGTAGTTCACGCTCAACCCGCCGTCGAGATAGACGTTGTTGAACGCCTGCGCCAAGTAGCCGGCTTCGCGCTGGTAGGGATAGCAGTGCAGCAGAATGATCGGGGTGTCGCCGGACTGCCGCAAGAAGTCAAGCAGATAAAGCGGATTGGTCTTGTGCAGATCACAGTCGCGGTCGCCGAAGCCGACGTGGAATTGCAACGGCTTGCCGAGTCGCAGCGCCTGGTGCAGCCCGAAACGCAGCAGAACCCGGTCGTCTAACCGGACACCGCCGCGGTCGCGCCACCGGCCGGCGGCCTCGGCGACTTGCGCCGCCGACGGCTCGCTCAGGTCGCCGTCGAACCCGCCGCGGTAGGCCAGGATGGACTTGGTGCCGACCGCGGTGGCCGCGCGCTCACCCAGGATTTCGCGGAATGCCGTCGCGTAATCCCCCGGCGTCCGCGCGGCCTGCTCGGCGACCTGCTCGAGCCGGACTATCTCGTGCGCCCGGCCGCCGGACAGTTCGGCCACAGCCGACACATCCGTCACGTCAGCACCGAGGCCGGTGTCCACCAGCCAGTCGGACACGTGAGCGGCCGGCAGAAACATCCGGGCCAGCTCGGCTTCGCTGAATTGGCCACGGTGCTCCCAATACCGCTGTGGGTCAACGTGCTTGGGCAATCCCAGGATGGGAGCGCAGTGGGTCCGCACGGCGAAGCCGAGTTGGGAATCGAACGCGGAGTCGAAGTCCGCCAGAGGTTCGGTGTTGGCCTCGTTCAGTGCGTTGTCGAACCGGCGCCTGCCCCCCGCCGTCAACCAGCACCCGTGTACATGGTGGTCAATCAGCGCGACCGCGTCGATGTGTTGGGCCAGCGCAGAAGGGGTCACAGGCACTCGCATGCGCTCACAGGCTCCAGGCCATCCGGAACTTGTCCGCCAGCTCCTCGGGGCCGAGGTTGCCGTAGCGGTCCTGCTCCAGGCGGCGTACCGCCACCACCATGTCGACCGCCGGATCGCCCAGGATGTCGCGCAAAAGCCGCGAGTCGTCAAGTGCAGCAATGGCTTCAGCCTGGGCTTCGGGCAGGAGTTCGATGCCGGCCTGGTCGCGGTCCGAATCGGAGAGCTTGGCCGGGTCAATCGTCGTTTCCGTTGGTAGTGCCAGGTTGTGCGTGATTCCGTCGAGCGCCAGCCCGAGGATCGCCGCCGACGCGAAATATGGGTTGGCGGACGGATCGACGACTTTGACTTCGACGTTGCTGCCCTGCGGGTTGCCGGGGCCGGCTTTGACGAATCGCACTGCAGCTTCGCGGTTCTCGGTGCCCCAACAGACATAGGCCCCCGCCCAGTTGCCCGGCCGCGTCCGCAGCCCGGACACGATCGATCCGCACAGCACGCCCTGGGCCTCCCGCAGCCCACGCAGCACGCCGGCCACCGCCGCCTCCCCCGCAGTCGTCATGCCCGCCGCGCCGGTTCCGCTGGAAAACAGCGGGCCTTCTTCCTGTCGAGTCAACGAGAAGTGTTGGTGTGCACCAGATCCCACGCTCCCGGCGAATGGCGCCGGCGACAGGCTGACGCGCATCCCATGCCGGCGGGCGGCACGGCCGATGATGAGTCTGGTCAATGCGAGCTGATCGGCGGCGGCCACGGGGGCCAGCGGCGCCAGTGAGATCTCGAACTGGTTGGCCCCGTATTCGGGATGGAACTGCTCGATCCCGACACCGGCCGCTGCGGCCGCCGTGTTGACGTCGCGGACGAAGGCCTCGTGCTCGAGCACGCCGGCAAGGCCGTACTGCGCCCACAGCGCCGACGGCAGCCGGCCGCCGTCGGGATCTACCAGCAGGAACTCGATTTCGTGGCCGATCAACGCCTCGATGCCGGCTTCGGAGAGCGCGGCTTCGATCCGGCCCAGCGTCCCGCGGCTGCACGCGGGCACGGGTGTGCCGTCCTGCTCGAAGAACGCGGCCGGCGCCCAGGCCAATCCGTCACCGATGAGCCGCAAAGCCGAGATGTCGATGCGGAGCCGCTGATCACCGACCACGCCGACGTCGTCGGTGAAGGCGATGCCGGTTTGGTCGATGGCGAAGGCATGCCACGACGGACTGGCACCCAGGCCGGGATCGGCGAACGTGTTGGTCCGGCGGATCGGCACGGTTTTGGCTTGGGTGAGCCCGGCCGGGTTCACGGCGGTGCCGATGACGGTGTCGACGCCCTCGGCCTCGAGTTGGGCGATCGCCGCCGCGGCCAGGGGCGTGGCGGTCATTGTGGTTGCTTGATCGCCGTCAGGCGCGGCTGGGCAACGTCAGCTTGCAGGACTGGCCGATATCCAGGGTCCGCAGGACGCGTCCCATGGCGACCCACAGCGCGCAGGATAAGGCCAGGTCGGCGAGTAACTCCTCGGAGAAGTGTTCCATGCACCGGCTCCAGAAGTATTCATCGTCGCGCAGCACGGTGTGCTCGGTGGCGAACCGGTGCGCGAATTCCGCGGCCAGCCGCTCCTGTGCGCTGTACCCCGGCCAGGTGCGCCACTCGAGGGCGTGCTCGTAGAGCTCTTCGTCCACACCGGCGGCGGGCCCATCGGCGTCGCGGGTGTTGACGCAGACGATGCACTGGTTGTCGTGGGCTATCACCGTTCGCGCGATTTCGCGGGTGCGCAGCGGCAGGCGGTTCTTGTTGTAGACCGCTTGGCTGAAGTTGGCGAGCGCGACGCCGAGCTCGGGCGATTTCGTAGCCCAGCTGTAGACGTCGTCGTCAGCGAATGATCCGATTCGGCTCATGGCGTGATGGTACGCCCGCGCTTCACGCGTTCCGGCGTCTCCCGGCGGTCAACGCGTGTGTCGGCGGTTCGTCGTGCCAATCGCGTTGAGCCAGAACGCGATGCGCGATTCGTTCCAGGGCGGCTTCGACATCGCGATGGTCCGGCCGCCCCTCGAAGCTGGGCGAGCGGGCCAGCTTGTCGGCAATCCAGGCCAATAGCAGCGAGTACACGTAATCGACCTGCTGAGCGCCGGATTGCGTCAGCCACATCTGGTCGCCCTCGCGTTGCACGTAGCCGGTGGCGGCCAGGCGGTCGAAGGGGGGCTCGAGGACCTCGAAGGGTATGCGCAGCGAGTCGCCGATATCGCTGAGCCGAGCCGTCCCGTTCATCTGCCCGAAGCGGTAGATCCGCATAACACCCCACAGCCCCGCAACGTCGAGGCGACAGTCGGGTCGCATGGCGATGCTGCGCAGCCGCATCCCGGGGGCGCCGCGCAACATGCGGGCGATCGCGTTCTCCAGCAGGCTTCCGCAGTGTCGGTGGTCGGCATGCCGAACCCGTCGCCGAGATCGACTGCGCTGTTGTGGATATCGCGCAGCGGCACCTCGCGCAGGAACAACGCCAGCACGAAGCCGACCAGGGCGACCGGCGCGGCGCACAGGAACACCTGGGTGAGGGAATCGGCGTAGGCCTCCACGATCGGCGCCGCGACGCTGCGCGGCTGCCGGTGTAGGCCTTCAGGAGAACCGACCGCGGAGGCGGGCACCCCACTGGCGGCCAGGGCCGGACCTATCCGGCCTTTGAGGAAGTTCGAGAACAACGAACCGAATATCGCGGCACCGAACGAGCTGCCGATGGTGCGAAAGAACGTCACGCCTGAGGTGGCCACGCCGAGGTCTTCGAAATTGGAGGTGTTCTGCACGATGAGCACGTGAGGTAGTCCGTGAAGTAGCCCCCCAGCAGCGGACCGATCACCGTCGTGACACCGAATACCGCGCCCAAAATGCCCTGGTAGCGGCCCCGCTCCCGCAGCGGGACGACCTCACCGATCAGCGCGCTGGCCGTGACGGTGATCGCGCCGCCACCAATCCCCTGCAGGGCCCGCGATCCCACCAGCATGCCATCGACTGCGCCAGCCCGCACAGCACCGACCCCACGACGAAGAACACCACCGCGGCCTGAAAGATCCGCTTGCGGCCGAACAGGTCACCGAGCTTGCCGACCAGCGCGGTGACGATCGTCGAGGCCAGCAGGTAGCTGGTGACGACCCATGATTGATGACCGGCGTCGCCCAGATCGGCGACGATGGTCGGCAGCGCGGTCGCGACGATGGTCTGGTCCAGCGCCGCGAGCAGCATCCCCAGCACGATCGCCACGAAGATGAGATTGCGCCGCTGCGGGCTGATCAGCGCGCTGCCGGATCCGGGGTCCGCGGCCGGGGTGGCCGGGGCCGCCGCTGCTGCTCTCGGGCTTGTCATGCCTGCCTTCCCGTCGGGGCGTCCGATGCTAACGGGTACCCAGCGTCGAGCACTTCACAGGCGTTGCTGTGGGCAGACGTTTGCGCAGGGGTTTCGCGCGGACGTCAGCTCGGCGGGCGCGAAACACACTGCGCCGAGTACAGCTCCTCCCCGAGCTTGTTCATCAGCTCCAGCTGCGTCTCGAGGTAGTCGACGTGCAGTTCCTCGTCGGCCACGATTTTCTCGAACAAGATCGCGGTAGTGCTGTCCTCCTTTTCCCGGCACATGATGATTCCGGGCTTGAGGCGGTTCAGCACGTCATATTCGAGAGCCAGGTCAGCCTCGAACTGCTCGCGCAGCGTCTGGCCGATGCGCAATGAGAACAGGCGCTGGTAGTTCGGCAGGCCGTCGAGGATCAAGATGCGATCGGTGATCGCCTCGGCGTGCCGCATTTCGTCGAAGGACTCTTCGCGGGTTTTCTCGGCCAACTCGGTAAAGCCCCAGTTGTCCTGCATCTTCGAGTGCAGGAAATATTGGTTGATCGCGGTGAGTTCGCTGGTGAGTTGTTCGTTGAGCAGGCGCAGAACGTCGGGATCACCTTGCATGATCACTCCTAGGCGTAGGAAGGCTGTCATGTCGGACCGCTGCGGGTGGGCTGGGCTGGAGCCGCACTGCGCAGTGTTGTTGTGGCACGTTGCGATGCCGGTTTCGAATCTAATGCAGCAGGTCGGGGTCAGTGCAGTGTTTGGCGCACCGACGGCGCGTCACGCTCGGGAGACTTAGGTTAGACTCCACTAACCTAGTTAGGTTAGACTCTACTAATATGCGGGCTGTGCTTTCGGCGGTTTGGGTGGGGGTCTGATGTACGTCTGCCTGTGCGTGGGGGCCACCAACCAGACAGTGTCCGACGCTGTCGCTAGTGGCGCGTCGACGTCTAAAGAGGTTGCCGCCGTGTGCGGGGCGGGCGGCGACTGCGGACGCTGCCGGCGCACGCTGCGGGCGATCATCGCGGCTTCAAAGCAGAGCGAAGCCGAACTCGACGCCGTCCCCGCGCGCTGAGCACACCGGGCTCGGTTTAAATCCTCGTCACGTTGCGCGACGCTGGGTGAAATCCGCGAGGGCAGCCGCGTTTGCCTGCGTTCCCATCAGCTCGGCGAAATGGGCGTTTTCTCGCGCGGTCGCGGTTGCGATCTCCGGACGGACCGGCTCGAGCATGGTGTGCTTGACCGCCATCAGGCTCGAAATCGGCCGCGCGGCAAGGATTTCGGCATGACGACGGGCTTCCGGCAGCAACTCCTCCGGCTCGCACACCCGCCAGACCAGCCCCATCCGCAGCGCCTCCTGGGCGTCGACCCATTCCGAGGACATCAACAGCCAGGCGGCGTTCTGCCGGCCCACCAACTGGGGCAACAGGTATGACGACGCCGCTTCGGGCGCCACGCCCAGGCTGGTGAACGGGCATTTCAACCGTGCCGTCGACGACATGAACGCCAGATCGGCGTAGCCGAGGATCGTGGCGCCGATGCCCACCCCGACGCCGTTCACGGCGCAGATCAGCGGTTTGGGAAAACCGCTGAGCGCGTCGATCAGTCCGCGGAAGCCGTGCTTTCCCTCCGTGAAATTCGGGTCGGTGATACGAGCCTGCATCTCGGCGAGATCGGTACCGGCACTGAAGCCGCGCCCGGTGCCGGTGAGCAACACCACGGCGACCTCTGGATCGTCGGCGGCGGCTAACAGCGCCTCGGCGGTGGCGTCGTAGAGGGCTTCGTTGAACGCGTTGAGCGCCTCGGGCCGGTTCAGCGTGAGGGTGCGGACATGCTTTTCGTCGTCGATCTGCAGCACCGCTGCAGCCTAGCCGTTGCTGTAGACGCGGGTCGGCTCAATCAGCACCACGGCACGGCGCTCCTCGGCCATCACTCGGTCGTATTCCGGCCAGTTGTCGTGGGTGCCGCCCGCGGCCGTGAACACCTCGCGCAGCAGCAGCCGCAACTGGTCGGCGTCGGCGAGCCAGGGCGCGGCGTCATCGGGGCCGGCCAGGTCCGCGCGGCCTTCGACGGTCGCCCATTGCCATCCGTTGCGGAAAGTGATGGCCAGCTGTGGCCGCGCCCGCAAGTTGGCGAGTTTGACCTTGCCGTAGGTGGTAAAGCCCAGCGAGGTTTGTCCGCTGGCGGGGTGGGGCAACAGGCCGACGTTGACCAGCGAAGCCTGCACGGACCCGTCGGCACGAACGGTGGAGATCACCGCCAGGCCGCTTTCTGCGGCCGCCAGCGCCACGGCTTCGTCAAGTGTGGTCATGTCTTGCCCTCACATTTCAAATGGTGTCTTGAATACGTAGCGGCTGGTCGGGACGGTGTCGATGTTCTCGTTGGCGCCGAATGCGGTTGTGCTGGCGACCATCCGGCCCAGCCGGTCCTGCAGGTCGTTGTCGTCGGCGGCACCGAAGAACGCCTTCAAATCAGTGATCGCCTCCGCGGGGAACAACTCTTCGACGATGCCCGCGATTCCCGGTCCGTCTGGAGTGAGTGTTCGCACCACCCAGTTCTGGGTGTAGCCGAAGGTCGACTGGGTCTCGATAGCGACGCTGGTGTGGTTGAGTTGCCACCGGTTCAGCCAGGTCGCCTGGTCTAGGCCGGCGGGCCGGCGCAGCAGCGCGATGTTGGCTAAACCCGGTGTGCGAGAACCTAACTCGACCGGTGGCGCTTTCAGCGGGACCGATTCGGTAACCAGGTACGCACCGAGTTGTTCGCACTCGGCTGCGAGCAGGTTCAGCGCCGCCGCCGTCTGCTCGCCGTAGCACTGCTGGGTCCACAGGCTCACCACCGCGGCCACCGGCGGGTTCAGCGTCGTCAGCGTCATCAGTGAGTGGCCGACCGCGCTGTCGCGGACGTTGACCGATAGCCCGGCGATGCCCAGCCCCAACAGCGCGTCGGCGACGGGACCCCGTTGGCGATCGCACCAGTCGTCATCCGGCTCGGGGCGCATCAGCACGGCGATTACCTTCTCCATACGCCGAACTTAACGTGTCGATTTGATCGGGCGTACCTTCTGCTCGGCGCTCACCAGCTCCCCGATGATCGCGGCGAGCAGCCGATAGGATTCGTCGCGGCCACTCGACGAGCGGAACACCAGGCCGACCCGCCGGCCCGGGCGGGGAGCCGCAAACTCCGCGAGCCCAAGCCGGCTGCGCGCGGCCTCGACGGGCGCCGCGCTCTGCGGGATGAGCGTTGCCCCCAATCCGCCCGCCACGCATTGCACGGCGGTCGCCAGGGAGGCCGCCCGGGTGTCGGCAACGTCCGCCCGTATCCCCGCCTTCTGGCAGACGTCCAGGGCCTGATCGCGCAGGCAGTGACCCTCATCGAGCAACAGCAGCGGCAACTCGGCCAACGCCGCTAACGGCACCTTGTGCTTGCCCGACAGTGGGTGCCCGGGTGGTAGCGCGAGCACGAAATCTTCGTCGTAGATCGGGATCGCGGTGAGGCCGTCGGTGCCGGCAGGCCCGGACAGGGACAGCGAAATCAGCGCGGCATCCAGTGCCCCGTCGCGCAGGGACGCCAGCAGCCGCTCGGTCTGGTCCTCGACCACCCGCAGGGTCAGCGCGGGCAGTCGCTGCGTGAGCCCGGCGAGCACGGCCGGCAGCACGTAGGGCGCCACGGTGGGGATCAGACCCAACCGCATGCTGCCCTGCAGCGGATCCGATGTGCCCGCGGCCGCGGCGGTGAACGTCTCCGCCGCGTCGATCACGGCCCGGGCGAGCGGCAGCAGCTGCACGCCCTCGGGCGTTACGCGGACCCGGCGTGTGGATCGCTCGACGAGGTGGCTGCCGAGGCCGGTTTCCAGCGCGGCCAGCGCCTGCGACAGCGTCGACTGGCTTACGCCGAGAGTTGTTGCCGCACTGCCGAAATGCCGCTTCTCTGCCACCGCGACGAACGCCCGCAGCCCGGCGAGGGTCGGCTGAAAACTCTTATCGGTCATGCCTATTAGTCTAGTGGTAAATATCACCTTTACTTCTCAGTAAGGTGAGGCCACCATGGGCACAGACAGCTAATCTTGAGTTAATCCAGTAAAGGAGCACAGATGTCTTTGCTCACCATCGGCGAGCAGTTCCCCGCCTACCGGCTCACCGCGCTGATCGGCGGCGACCTGTCGAAGGTCGACGCGCAGCAACCCGAGGACTACTTCACGACCATCACCAGCGACGACCACCCGGGTAAGTGGCGCGTGGTGTTCTTCTGGCCGAAGGACTTCACGTTCGTGTGTCCGACCGAGATCGCGGCGTTCGGCAAGCTCTACGACGAGTTCGAGGATCGCGACGCGCAGATCCTTGGTGCGTCGATCGACAGCGAGTTCGTGCACTTCCAATGGCGCGCACAGCATGAGGACCTGAAGAAGTTGCCTTTTCCAATGCTCTCGGACATCAAGCGGGAGTTGGTCGGTGCCACCGGGGTGCTCAACGCCGACGGCGTCGCCGACCGGGTAACCTTCATCGTCGACCCCAACAACGAGATCCAATTCGTCTCGGCGACCGCCGGATCCGTGGGGCGTAACGTCGATGAGGTGCTGCGAGTGCTGGACGCACTGCAATCCGACGAGCTGTGTGCCTGCAACTGGCGCAAGGGCGACCCGACGCTGAACGCTGGCGAATTGCTCAAGAAGTCGGCGTGATCTGGAGGAAATGATGAGCATCGAAAATCTCAAAGAAGCGCTGCCCGAATACGCCAAGGACCTGAAGCTCAACCTGGGCTCGATCGCCCGCAGCACGACGCTCAACGAGGAGCAGCTGTGGGGCACCCTGCTGGCCAGCGCCGCGGCAACGCGAAACACCCAGGTGCTGGCCGAGATCGGCGCCGAAGCGGCCGACAATCTGACCGCTGAGGCATACCACGCCGCGCTGGCCGCGGCGTCCGTCATGGGCATGAACAACGTGTTCTACCGTGGCCGCGAATTCCTCGAAGGCCGCTACGACGATCTGCGCACCGGACTGCGCATGAACGTGATCGCCAATCCGGGTGTGGAGAAGGCGAATTTCGAACTATGGTCCTTCGCGGTGTCGGCGATCAACGGGTGCTCACACTGCGTGGTTGCCCACGAGCACACGCTGCGCGAGGCGGGAATAAGCCGCGAGGCCGTGCTGGAGGCGCTGAGGGCTGCGGCGATCATTTCCGGTGTGGCACAGGCCATCACCACGTCCCAGACACTGGCCTCGGTCGGTTGAGCACGGCGTGGTGATGGCATCGTGGGTCTCGCACGCGATCTGGTGGCAGGTCTACCCGCTCGGTTTTGTCGGTGCGTTTCCCGCGGATCAGCCGCCGGGGCCGGATGAGCACCGGCTCCGGCGGCTGGTCGCGTGGTTCGACCACGCCATCGAATTGGGGGCATCAGGCATCGCCCTGGGCCCGATCTTCGCCTCGCGCACCCATGGTTACGACACCACCGATCACTTCCGGATCGATCCTCGGCTCGGTGACGACGCCGACTTCGACTACGTCGTCGCCGAGGCGCACGGTCGCGGCCTGCGCATGCTGCTCGACGGTGTGTTCAATCACGTCGGCCTGGACTTCCCGCGCCATCGCGATGCAGCACCCGGCTGGTTCAGCGGCGATACGTTCGAGGGCCACTCTGAACTCATTACCCTCAACCACGACAACCCCGAGGTCGCCGACTACACCGTCGAAGTCATGTCGCACTGGTTGGGACGCGGCGCCGATGGCTGGCGTTTGGACGCGGCTTACGCTGTGCCGCAACAGTTCTGGTCGGCGGTGCTGCCGAGGGTTCGTGAGTTGCATCCGGAGGCGTGGTTCGTCGGCGAACTCATCCACGGCGACTACGCGGCGGTGGTCGATGCCGCCGGTTTCGACTCGGCGACCCAGTACGAACTGTGGAAGGCGACCTGGAGCGGCCTCAACGACGGCAACTTTTTCGAGCTGGACTGGGCGCTGCAGCGGCACAACGAGTTTCTAGCCAGCTTCGCGCCGCTGACGTTCATCGGCAATCACGACGTCACCCGTATCGCCAGCCGCCTGCAGAACCCCGACCATCTCGCCCACGCGCTGGTGATCCAGCTGACGGTCGGCGGGGTGCCCAGCGTTTACGCCGGCGACGAGTTCGGCTTTCGCGGTGTCAAGGAGGAACGCTACGGCGGTGACGATGCGGTGCGCCCGGAATTCGGCTCTCCCCCAATGCAACTGGACGCGTCCGGCGCCCGGGCGTGGAGCTTGCACCAGTACCTCATCGGGCTGCGTCGCCGTCATTCATGGCTACACGCCGCGTCGACCACCACGTTGCGGTTGGACAACTTGCACTACGTCTACGAAACCCGCTGCGGGGACAACGCATTGCTGGTCGCCCTCAACATCGATGACGAACCGTTGCACCTGGCTCTGCCCGAGCTCGGCGTTAAACGAGCACAGGTTCTCGCCGGATCAGCCGCGCCGCCTCAAGACGTTGTCGGCGAGGTGGTCGTCGAGGCGCATGGCTGGCGGATACTCGAGCCGGTCAGCTGATCAGCCTCGCCAGCGTCAGTTGGTCTTGCCGGCCGTCGTAGTACTTGTCGAGCAGCGCGACGAAGTCCTGATTGTCTTCGGTGGCATGGGCGAACAGGGTCATCGACGAGCACAGCTTGAGGTCGTCGGGCGAGCCGAAGATTTCGCCGATGGAGCGGCTTTGAACCTGGTTGACCAGCCGGGCGCACTCATGCAGTCGCGGCCCGAGCAGGTCATGCCGTAGATACGCGCGGGCTTCATCAAGCGACGAGATGCCGTAGCGGACGGCCATCGGGCTGCTGCCCAGGCCGAGCAGTTGTGGAAAGACGAACCACATCCAGTGGCTGCGCTTCCGTCCGTCCCGCAGCTCCTCCACGACGCCGAGGTAGACCGGCGCCTGCGCGTCGACGAAGCGTTTCAGATCGAAGGGATCGCTTGCGGATTCCATGTGACTACCGTGGCACATATGGCGGTCAAACGACGGGTGCCCAGGGCCCACGACCTGGCGCCGCTGATCCAGTTGAAACGACCCGAGCTCGACCGCACCAAGCGCCGCCTCGACGCCGCGCTGACCATCGAGGATCTGCGACGCATCGCCAAACGGCGCACCCCGAAGGCGGCGTTCGATTACACCGACGGTGCCGCCGAGGACGAGCTGTCCATCGGGCGCGCCCGACAAGCCTTCCGCGACATCGAGTTTCACCCGACGATCCTGCGCGACGTCACCAACGTGGCCACCGGATGGAACGTGCTGGGCCATCCGGTCGTCTTGCCGTTCGGCATCGCGCCCACGGGATTCACCCGGCTGATGCACACCGAGGGTGAGATCGCGGGCGCACGGGCAGCGGCCGCCGCGGGCATCCCGTTCTCGTTATCCACCCTGGCCACATCCGCGATCGAGGACGTGGTGACCGCTGTTCCGCAGGGCCGTAAATGGTTTCAGCTGTACATGTGGCGCGATCGCGACCGGTCGATGGCGTTGGTCAAGCGCGCGGCCGACGCAGGATACGACACCCTGCTGGTCACGGTCGACGTCCCCGTCGCCGGCGCGCGGCTGCGCGACACCCGCAACGGCATGGCGATCCCGCCGGCGTTGACGCTGCGCACCGTGCTCGACACGCTGCCGCACCCACGCTGGTGGTTCGATCTGCTGACCACCGAGCCGCTGGCCTTCGCGTCGCTGGATCGCTGGCCGGGCACCGTCGGCGAGTACCTAAACACCATGTTCGACCCCAGCGTCACCTTCGACGACCTGGGCTGGATCAAAGCCCAATGGCCGGGCAAGTTCGTCGTGAAAGGGATCCAGACGCTCGACGACGCCCGCGCCGTCGTCGAGCGCGGTGTCGACGGCGTCGTGCTGTCCAATCACGGTGGCCGCCAACTCGATCGGACCCCGGTGCCGTTTCACCTGTTGCCCGCGGTAGCGCGTGAACTCGGCAAGGACACCGAGATCCTGCTGGATACCGGCATAATGTCGGGTGCCGACATCGTCGCGGCGATCGCGCTGGGAGCCCGGTGCACGCTGGTCGGGCGGGCCTACCTCTACGGGCTGATGGCCGGCGGCGAGGCGGGCGTGCGGCGCGCGATCGAAATCCTGAAGAGCGGGGTGATCCGGACCATGCGGCTGCTGGGTGTGACCTGCCTGGAGGAGCTGTCGCCCAAGCATGTGACCCAGTTGCAGCGGCTGGGTCCGGTACCACCGCCGGATTGACCGATGCTCGGCGTCGGCGCGGGCGGCGGCGAGCGCCAATATCACCCGTTTGGGTGATGCGGTGCAGGAGTCGGAAGCTCACACTTGAGGCGGGCCCTGCCGGTGCCGGCGACGCCCCGCCAGCGCGGCTGATGAGACGCCACGAGGAGTGGAAATGAGTTCTCTCATTCGTCCCCAATTCATCACGATCGACGGATTGTCGGTGCGTTTCGCCCAGGGTGGGGAAGGCGATCGCGACGCGATCTTGATGAGCCCGTGGCCGGAAAGCGTATACGCGTTCGAACCCGCCTGGGAGGACCTCGCGGCCCACGCGCGCCTGCTGGCGATTGACCCGCCGGGGTTCGGCAAGTCGGACTATCGCGAATCGCTAATGAACCCAAAGGCAATGGGTGACTTCATCATTCGTATCGCCGACACGTTCGGGTTGGACAATCCGCATCTCGTGGGGCCCGACATCGGCACCTCGTCGTCGTTATTTGCCGCCGCCGCGCAGCCGGGGCGGTTCCGCACCATTGTGGTCGGCAGCGGAGGTGCTGCGGTGCCCCTCGAAGTGACCGGCGTCTTAAAAGATTGGGTTGAGGCCACCGACCTGGAGCCGTACCGACAGATGGGCGGGCGCAAGATCGTGGAGATCGCGCTCGGCACAATCGAGGGGTACGTCCCTTCCGCCGAGATCCGGGAGGACTACATGTCCGGCTACGAAGGCGACCGTTTCGCCAGAACGATCCCGTACGCCCAAAGCTACCGCGAGTACCTTCCTCAACTGGCCGACCTGCTCCCCCAAATTCAAACGCCGGTCCGCGTCGTCGCCGGGGCCGACGACCAGGTGGTGCCACCGGTCAACGCCGACTTCCTGCAACAGCGCCTCCCACGCAGCCGTGTTGACCTGATCGCGGGCGCGGGCCACTTCTGCTGGGAGGAAAAGCCAGCCGAATACGCCAGGCTCGTCACCGAATGGTGGGCCGACATTGCCGAGTGAGCGGAACGCATCGGCCCCGTTCGGGCGCTGGCCTGAAGCTGGGCGCCAGTCGGTTGTTACGGCCTCGCGGCGGCGACGGTCTTGCCGGCCGGGTCGCTCCCGACCATCGCGCTGAGCAGGCGAGTCCTCGTTGGCCGGGACGTCGCGTACCTGCTCGGGATTGCCCGGATCGCGATGGTCGGGACCGTGGCGGCCTAGCCGGCGAGACCCGCCCAGATTCCCTGGTCGAGCTCTTGCGTCACACCCGGGCCGGGGGGAGCTGTCCTTGGGGAGCCGGTGGTCAGGGCGGCGAAGGGGTTCGAGTCGGTGCCGGACTGGCTCGGGTTGTCGGCGCTGGCTGGTGCCGCTCCCGCAACTCCCACGATGGCGCCAAGGACGATAGCTCCGCCCACAAGCAGTTTCGTGATCATTTTCGGAATTTCCTTCCATTTTTCGTAATGGCTAAGACCGATGGTCACTTCCCTAGACGGTCGAAATGCCCTTCTCGTTCGCGCTATCGCTCCATTGCGACGAGAGTGCAACCCTCCAGTGATGTAACCGTCTTAGCAAGTTACAGCTTGTACGAACCGATGAAACCTGTCAAGGTGGTTACATGAGGTTCGTCTACGTGAGTGGTCGCCGGTGCCTCGACTTCGCCGGCACCCTGAAGTACCGCAGGTCAGCCCGTGAGGAACTGCTGACGGAGCCTGATCGGCTGTCAGCGTGGGCAGTCCAGGCGGGACTGGTGGATGCCGCCATCGCTGTCACCGAGGACGATCTCGCGGCCGCAACAGAGCTTCGCGAAGCCATCTACCGGGTGGTTACCGCCCGACTCGAGCACCGCCCGCTCGAGGTCGCCGACGTCGACCTGATCAACGACCGTGCGTCGCAACCCCGGCTCACCCCGCGATTGGACGCAGCCGGATCGACCAGCCGCGACGGCACGCCATCGCAGCTGCTCGCCACCCTGGCCGCGGACTTGCTGGACCTCCTCGCCGGAGGCGACATCGACAACGTCAAAGGGTGTGCCCACGTCGACTGCACGCGCCTCTACCTCGACTCGTCGAGGGCGAAGAACCGGCATTGGTGTGGGATGGGCACCTGCGGGAACAAGGTCAAGGTGCAGGCCTTCCGGGCCCGCCAGCGCGCCGCTTCCGCGTCGGTTTAGTCCGTCGGGAGCCGCGAGACTGCAGCCACGGCGAACCGCATCGGCGTGTCGTGTGCGTGGTTTCAGTGTCGCGGTGACCGGCCGGCACAGCGGCACGGGAACAAACCACCTCTCTAAAGGGTTGAGCGCAACAGGCTTAACTTTGGAGGATTGATGTCTGAAGCCAAATCGGTTCCGGTGCTGTTTGTCACCGACACCATTGTGTTGCCGGGGATGGTCGTGCCCATCGCACTGGATGACGCCGCACGGGCGGCCATCGACGCCGCGCAGGCCAGCGAATCGGGGCAGCTGCTGATCGCCCCGCGGCTGGAAGACCGGTATGCGACGCACGGCGTGATCGCGAAGATTCTGCAGGTCGGACGCATGCCCGGCGGCGGCACCGCCGCCGTTGTGCGCGGCGAGCGCAGGGCGCACATCGGGGCGGGAGCTACCGGCCCCGGCGCCGCACTGTGGGTCGAGGTGACCGAGGCCCCCGAAGGGGAGCCCACCGACGAGATCAAGACCCTGGCGGCGGAGTACAAAAAGTTGCTGCTGGCCATGCTGCAACGCCGCGAGGCGTGGCAGATCGTCGACTACGTCAACAGCCTGACCGATCCATCGGCCCTGGCGGACACGTCCGGGTACGCGTCCTACCTGACCGATGTGCAGAAACGCCAGCTGCTGGAGACCGTGGACGTCGCCGAGCGGCTGCGCGTGCTGATCGACTGGACCAGTTCGCATTTGGCCGAGGTCGAGGTCAACGACAAGATCGCCGAGGACGTACGCGACGGCATGGAGAAGACGCAAAAGGAGTTCCTGCTGCGCCAACAGCTGGCCGCCATCCGCAAGGAACTGGGCGAGGGCGAGCCCGACGGGTCCGATGATTACCGGGCCCGGGTCGAGGCCGCCGAGCTGCCCGAGAAGGTGCGCGAGGCCGCGTTGCGTGAGGTCGGCAAGCTGGAACGTGCCAGCGACCAAAGCCCGGAAAGCGGCTGGATCCGGACCTGGCTGGACACCGTGCTCGACCTGCCGTGGAACGTCAGGACCGAGGACTCGACCGACCTGAGCGCCGCTCGGGAGATCCTGGACGCCGACCACCACGGCCTGGACGACGTCAAGGACCGCATCGTCGAGTACCTGGCCGTGCGTACCCGGCGCGCGCAGCGCGGGCTGCAGGTCGTGGGCGGGCGCGGCTCCGGCGCGGTGATGGTGCTGGCCGGTCCGCCCGGCGTCGGCAAGACATCGCTGGGCGAGAGCGTGGCGCGGGCGCTGGGCCGCAAGTTCGTCCGCGTCGCCCTGGGCGGTGTGCGCGACGAGGCCGAGATCCGCGGGCACCGGCGCACCTACGTGGGCGCGCTGCCGGGCCGGATCGTGCGTGCGATCGGCGAGGCGGGTTCGATGAATCCCGTTGTGCTGCTGGACGAGATCGACAAGGTCGGGTCCGACTATCGCGGTGACCCGAGCGCCGCGCTGCTCGAGGTGCTCGACCCAGCGCAGAACCACACGTTCCGCGACCACTACCTGGACCTGGACCTCGACCTGTCCGATGTGGTGTTCTTGGCCACCGCCAACGTGATCGAGAACATCCCGTCGGCCCTGCTGGACCGCATGGAGCTGGTGCAGATCGACGGCTACACCGAGGACGACAAGGTCGCAATCGCCCGCGACTACCTGCTGCCGAGGCAACGGGAGCGCGCGGCGCTGAACGACGACGAGGTCACGGTGACCGACGCGGCGCTGCGCAAGATCGCCGCGGACTACACCCGCGAGCCAGGGGTTCGGCAGTTCGAGCGGCTGCTGGCCAAGGCGTTGCGCAAAGTGACCACCAAGCTGGCCGAGGATAGCGGGCCGATGACTCCCAAAATCCTTGATGAGCCCGATTTGGTCGGTTACCTGGGCCGGCCGCGGTTCACCCCGGAATCGGCCGAACGCACGGCGGTGCCCGGTGTCGCCACCGGGCTGGCCGTTACCGGCCTGGGCGGCGATGTGCTCTACATCGAAGCCGGGGCAACCGAGGGCGAGCCGAATCTGCAGCTGACCGGTCAATTGGGTGACGTGATGAAGGAGTCGGCGCAGATCGCGCTGTCCTACGTGCGCTCGCATGCTTCGGAGCTGGGCGTGGACCCGAAGACGCTGGACCGGCGCATCCACGTGCACGTGCCCGCGGGTGCGATCCCCAAGGACGGCCCGTCGGCCGGTGTCACGATGGTCACGGCGCTGGTGTCGATGGCCACCGGACGTCAGGTCCGCTCTGATGTCGGCATGACTGGCGAGGTCACGCTGAACGGCCGGGTGCTGCCCATCGGTGGCGTCAAGCAGAAGCTGCTGGCCGCTCAACGTGCGGGTCTGTCAACGGTTTTCATCCCGTCGCGCAACGAGCCGGATCTGGACGACGTGCCGGCCCAGGTGCTCGACGCGCTGACCGTCAAGCCGATGACCGACGTCGCCGAGATCGTCGCCGAGGCGCTGGCGCCTTCGGAAGGCACAGCGGCCGCGACCGTCGCCGCCTGACCTGCACCGAAGGCCACGTCCGTGACACGGGCGTGGCCCTTGGCATGGAATGGGGGTTGAATGAAGGCGTGAGTCTCAAACGGGAAGTAGTGCACCGCGTTCAACGACTCGCGGTGAATCCGATCGGCCGGCAACTGCCGGTGACCATGCTCGAGACGACTGGCCGCAAGAGCGGGCAGCCACGACACACCCCGGTCGGCGGACGCGTGGTGGACAACCAGTTCTGGATGGTGTCCGAACACGGTGAACATTCGGATTACGTCCGCAATATCAAGGCCAATCCGGCTGTTCGGGTCCGCATCGGCGGTCGGTGGCGCAACGGGACCGCTCACCTGCTGCCCGACGATGATCCGGTGCAGCGGCTGGGCAACCTCCCCCGGCTCAACAGCGCCGTCGTGCGCCTGATGGGTAGCGACCTGCTGAGTATTCGGGTGGACTTGGACTGACTTCGTCATGGCGTATGACGAGGATCTGGCCAACCGGATCCGCGAACTCCTCGGTTTTGGGAAGGGCATCGAGGAGAAGCGCATGTTTGGCGGCCTGGCGTTTCTGATCAACGGCAACATGTCCGTGGCCGTCAGCCGCCAGGGCGGCCTCATGGTGCGGGTGCCGCCGGAGGACACCGACAAGCTGCTGCAACGGGCCCACGTCAACCCCATGGTGATGGCCGGGCGAGAAGCCCGCGGCTGGTTACGCGTTGAGGCCGACGGAGTGCAGACCAAACGCCAGCTTCAGGGTTGGGTCACCAAAGGCGTGGGCTATGCGCGCAGCCTGCCCGCCAAATAGCCTGCCGGTTTGCGCCGGTTTGTCCGGGCCCGCTGCGGGTACGCCGCGGGGTATGGACAAGCCGGAGCAAGTGGTGCGACGACTGCTGAAGGTCGCCGGCACGACCTACGCGGCTGAGGCCGGGATCCGCATGAACGACAAACCCATGCCACTGTTTCAGCTGCTGGTGCTGTGCATGCTGGCCAGCAAGCCCATTGACGCCACCACCGCCATGCGCGCCGCGCGTGAACTGTTCAAGGCGGGCCTGCGGACGCCGAAGGCCGTGCTGGCATCCGATCGGCGCACCATGATCAGCGCGTTCGGCCGCGCGCATTATGTGCGCTACGACGAAAGCTCGGCAACCCGGCTCACCGACATCGCCCAGCTGGTCCGCGATGAGTACTCGGGCGACCTACGCGAGCTCGCCGTGAGCAGTCAACACGATGTCGCAGCGACCGCGCGAAAGTTGAAGCAGTTCAAAGGCATTGGCGACACCGGCGCCGACATCTTTCTGCGTGAAGTCCAGGACGTCTGGACCTGGGTGCGACCGCACTTCGACGACCGAGCCAGGGCCGCCGCCAAGCGGTTGGGCCTGCCCGCCGACCCGGCGAAGCTGGGAGATCTCGCGCCGCGCGCCAACGCGCGGCTGGCCGCTGCGCTCGTCCGGGTGTCACTCGACGACGACGTGCGCCAGCGGGTGGTCGGTTGACAGTACGGATCGGCACCTCGGGGTGGTCCTACAACCACTGGGTGGATGTGCTGTACCCGCCCGGGATCCCGGCGTCGCGCCGGCTGTCCCGCTACAGCGAGGTTTTCGACACCGTCGAGTTGAACGCAAGTTTCTATCGCTGGCCCAAAGATTCGACATTCGCCGGATGGCGCGATCAGCTGCCGGACGGATTCACCATGTCGGTCAAGGCGCATCGCGGCCTGACCCACTACCGCCGGCTGAGCACGCCCGAACCGTGGATCGAGCGGTTCGAACGCTGTTGGCAGCTGCTGGGCGATCGCCTCGGTGTGCTGTTGGTACAGCTGCACCCGGAGCAGCGCCGCGATGACGCTCGCCTGGATTCATTCCTGGGCAGCGTGCCGGAGTTCATCCGGGTTGCCGTCGAGTTGCGCCATCCGTCCTGGAACGATCCGGCCGTGTATGCGATCCTGGCCGGCCACCGCGCCGCCTACGTGGTGATGAGCGGCGCGGGCCTGCCGTGCATTCCGCAAGCGACGACAGATCTGGTGTATGTCAGGATGCACGGCCCCGACCCGGATTCCATGTATGCCGGCTCGTACTCGGAACAGGACCTGCGGCACTGGGCTGGCCTGATCGCCGAATGGGACAACGACGGCCGGGACGTGTGGACGTACTTCAACAACGACCCGCACGGTCATGCGGTGCGTAATGCGTTGCTTTTACGCGGCCTGTTGGGTTAGTCAGGCTCAGAGCACTCGGGCGGTGGCTCTAGGTCCACCGGAAGCCACGCCTTGTCGATCACATCGGGTGGGCGCTGGGCTTGTAGGCGTTCCCGCTCGGCGCGCCGTCGTTTGATGCGCAGCCGGGCATCGGCCGGCATGGTCACCAGTTCGTCGCAGGTCAGGTAGTACACGTCGTCGACAAAATCGATCAGGTTCGCGGCAACCCGACGAGAACCCAACTCGCGCAATGCCATTCGAAACTCGTGCGTGAAGCGGATGGTGGTGTCGTACGCTAACTCCCGCGAATCGTCAGCGCCGGCGGCCAGCCGCTGGGACAGCGTTGGTGAAGGCACCGGCTCGCTGGGTGATTCACCGGCGTCGACGACTTGGGAGGCCGCGAGGAGCAGCATCGCCGGATCGTCGCCGAATGTCGGGTTGGCCAGCTCAGCCTCCCCCGGTCCGCGGTGCCCGATTTGGGCGAGAGCCGCGGAAAGGGCGGCGGCGCCGTTTGGAGACAATGTGCGCACGCTGTCGACGTCGCCTTCTTTGGCCAGCGCCCTCATGAGCCCATCGCCGCGCAATACCGTTGCCAGGGAGGCGGTTTCCGCTGCGATACGGCTGCTCTCCACGATTGCGTCGACCCCGGACACGCTGGAGCCCGCGCGGGTGTATTCCAACGCCGCGGCGGTGACACCGGTGTCGATCACCCAGATCGCGGTGAGCATCCAGCCTTGGTGAATGCGGTCCCGCAACAGTGGGATTCGAACTTCCAGTCCGGCATCCGGCAGCGAGGCCAGCTGTTTGGCGTCCAAGTGCTCCGAAGAGGCGGCGGCGCTGTAGGCACGGGTGTCGCTCCTGAGGTGGCGCAGCAGGGCCACGGACCGCGCCGCGACGACCGCTTTGGCGACCGACCCGCGTGCTCCGCCGGCCAGTTGGGGCTGACCGAACGGCAGCAGCTCGCCGGCCGGCGGCGGCTCGCCGAGCGCGCGCTGGGCAACGGCGTGCTTGTCCCAGCCGGGCAGCTGGCCCGCGGCGACGACGCTAGCCGACACCCCGACGTAGGGGCGATGACCGAACACCGCGATGGACCTGCTCCACCACTCGTCGGCGACCACCCCGCCGAGCGCGAGGAGCTGACCCATCACCCGGCTGGCCATCCGCAGTCCACTTAGCTGGACGTCCAGCGTCATTGGGGTCAACGGTCCAGGCAGCGCCTCGGCGAGGCCCTTCGCACTGAAGATCGGGAACCTCGGATCGATCCGGTCGTCGAACTCCCCCTCCAGCCCGTCTGGTGCCGCGGAGCGCAACCCGTCGGTTGGTTCGAATCGGGGCAGGGCTTCCACCGGCAGCTCCAGTTGAGCGCCCTGGCTGATCGCGCCCGCGGCGTCGAGTCTGCGGCCGACAAGTCCACGCCCGGTGTCGGCGACCGCGTCGACCGCGCGCCAGCCGAACTCGAACCGCCAATCCTCTTGCACCGCACTGAGATCCATCTCGGGCACCAACTGGGGCCAGCGTTGCACCCGGTGCACCCGCGAACGCGGGTCGGCTGATCGCAGGAGCCGCCACGCGGTAATCATGTTGGTGGTATCGGGGGTGGACAGGTCCACGACACCGGTGCGGTCGGTGTCGACCGCCACCAGCAGGAAGCGGACCAGGTCGTCGAGGTGCAGCACCCGCATCGGCTGCGCCGAGGACTTGGTGCGCAACAGCGTGGCAACGGTGCGGCACACCATCCAGTCGAGCTGGCGGCCGACCGGCGGCGCGATCCGGATCACCAGGCTCGGCCCCCAACTGGTGGACACCAGCGCCTCGGCGGGCTGATACACGTCGGGCCGTCCCGCGGCCTGGGACACGTACAGCAGTCGGGCACCGGCGCGGGCGGCGGCATGGGTTACCTGGACAACGCCGTTGATGCCGGCGGCGCCGGGCGCGACGGGGTCGACGGGGGCGAGATGGATGACCGCGTCGGCCTCGTCGGCCAGTTGTTGCAGAACGGGGTCGGACAACGGCGCGCAGACGAACTCGACACCCGGGTCCAGGCAGGCGTGCGGATGCTCAGCGATGCCGCTGACCGTGTGTCCGGCCGCAATCAACTGCCGTGCGACCATCCGCCCGACTGTGCCGGTGGCGGCGGTAACCAGGATCTGCACCTGGGCTCACCTCCCCCAACGTCCACCTCTGACAATAGGCGTGTCAGTGTGGCTTGCGCGAGCGTTAGCTATTTGCGGGCCTGGGCCTCGGCGTCGGTTCCGGGCCGGTTACCTCAGGGTCGCGCTGCCATCCGCGGCGACGGCAACCTTGGCGCCACCGATATCTTCACGCACGGTCACCTCGGCCGCGACCGGATCGGCGATCAGCGCCAGCGCCCGCGACCCATCGGGGGTACGAACAGCCAGGAAGACCCGCTCCGGTTGTCCTTCCCGGTTGAACGGTGTCGTCCATGCCTCGACGGTACCGACGCCTTCCCACTCGACCAAGCCGTCCCGGATGGGCTCTCGATCCACCACTGGTTGCATGTCTTCCCAGCGAAATTCTGCCGGCGGCTCGGTGCCGTACACGCCGAAGCTGTGTTTGGTCAGGTAGCCGCCGTTGGCGGTGATCAGGCCGCACCGACCGGGATTGGCCACCAGCAACTCGGCCAAAGTGGCGATGGAGTGCATGACGTAGTTGCTCCACGGGCCGCCCGCGAAGGTCAGGCCACCGGTGACGGTCAGCGGGCGTGCGGGGTCGTCGACGGCCAGGCCGAGTTCGGCCGCCGCGACCTGCACGGCGGACGGGAAGCAGGAGTAAAGATCGACGTAGTCGACGTCGTCGAGCCCCAGCCCGGCCAGCTCCAGCACTCGGGCCCCGGCGATCCGGATGGCCGTGGACCGGTGCAGCTCGTCGCGATCGGCGATCGCGGACGTGTCGTGGGCGTCGGTGCCTGCCTGCGGGTAGACCCAGCGCTCGGTCGGGATCTGCAGGCGTTTCGCCTGTTCAACCGACGTCAGGAGCAAAGCGGCGCCCTGGTCGACCATGTTGTTGGAGTTCATCAGCTTGGTGTAGGGCCAGCTGATCATCCGGTTGCGCGGGCCGGGCCGGGTGATCTCCTCGGCGGTCGCCGGTTCGCGGATCCACGCATGAGGATTGTCGACCGCGACGGCGTTGAAGCGCGCCCACAGCTCGCCGACGCGCTTGGCGTGATCCGCGATCGGCTCGTCGTTGGCGATGCGCAGCGCCTGCTCGAACAGCGGGTACACGTAGGCTGGCCGGTCCAGCCCGATCCTGCTCTCCGCGTCACCGGCCATGGGGACGTCGTCGCCGGCGACCTCGGCCATCGGCACCGAATCGTCCTGAACCGTCCACTCGAGCCGGCTGCCTTTGGCCCGCAGGCCCCTGCGGGTGCGCCAGGTTTCGGCGCCGGTGAGCAGCACCACGCCCGCCCGGCCCGCCTGAATGTCCAGGCAAGCCTGGTTGACCAGCGATTGGGGCACGTTGCCGCCGACGGGGCTGTACAGCGTGCTGAACTTGCTGGCGCCGATCCGCTGGCCCACCAGCAGGCCGGGATCACGGTATTTGGCTGACAGTATGTTCACGACGCGGACGGAATCGACGGCCTCGAGCACCTCGGCGTCGGCGGCCTGGCGGGCCGCGGCGACCATCAGGTCGACGGGTTCGACGGACCGCTTGTCCGGGTCGATCTCGTCGCGGTGGTTGACCTGGCCCTGGCCGATCAACACCGGGGTCCTGGGGTCGACGGGCATTCGTCGAACCTATCGCAGCGCGCCGAGGCTTGCCGAGCGTCAGGCCGGACCGCCGGCGGCAGGCCCCAACAGCACCCGATCGGCGATCAGCCGCTCGGTCTGCTCGACGCTCATCCCGAGCACGTCTCGGCAGATCTCCCGGGTGTCTTGACCGGGGAGCGGCGCCGGACGCTGCGGTGCCGGCGGGATGTGGCAGAAGGGGGCCGGACCCGTTTCCGCGGGCATGGGGTGGTCGATCACGGGATGTGCCATGTCGCTCAGCACTTTTCGCTCGATCAATTGCGCGTCCACGAGGATGTCCGCCGGTCTGTTCATCGGGCCGGCGGGAATCCCCGCCGATTGCAGTGCTTCGGCGGACTGTGTCGGGCTGTGGCAGCGGGTCCAGTCCGACACCAGCGCCACCAGCTCCCGGCGGTGAGCCACCCTAGCCTCGCCGGTTGCGAAACGCGGGTCTTCGGCCACCGCGGGGCTTCCGAAAACCGTTGTGGCGCAGTGCCAGTCGCTATCGGAGCGGATCGAGATGACGCACCACTCGTCGTCGCCGGCGCACGGATACACCGCGTGCACGCTGGTGTCGTCGCGGATGTCGCCGGCACCCGCCGCACGCGCGGCCTCTTCGACGTACAGCGTGTCCAGTTGGTTGACGACAACCTCGGCCTGCGAGATGTGGACATGGGCCGCGTCGCCGGTGCGGTCGCGGCGGATCAGCGCGGCCAGCGCCGCGAGGGCGGTGACCCGCCCCACCACGTGATCGGGGAAGATCGTCGTCGCGTCGTAGAACGCATGCCGGGATCCGGCGGTCCGCACCTCCTCGGAAGCCTCTTCGTACGTCCACAACCGGGTCACGCCGGTGGCGGCGCGCACCAGTGGGCCGTAGCCCATCCGTCTGCTCCACGGCCCGCGGTTGCCGAAGGCGCTGCTGCCCGCGAGCACGATCCGGGGGTTCAAGGTGCGCAACGTGTCGAAGGAAAACCCAAGTGCGGTAAGGGTTCCGGGCTTGAAGTTGGCGAACACCGCGTCGGCGTCGGCGACCAGGTGGCCGAAGATCTCCGTGCCCTGTTCGCTGCGCAGGTCGAGGCCCAGCGCGAGGTGGTTGCGGTGGGTCCAGGCGAACGACTCGCTCATCACGGCGCCGAAGCGAGACTGCCGCAGCCCGTCGGGGTAGTCGGCGCTTTCGATCTTGATGACCTCGGCGCCCATGTCGCCGAAGAGCCGGCTCAGCTCGCCGCCGGCGACGATGACGCCCAGATCGAGGATCCGCAGGCCGGCGAACGGATAGTCGCCGACGCGGCCCGGCGCGGACGTTGACGGCGCCACCGGATCGGTCAGCCAGCGCGGTTCGTCCTGTCCGGCGGCCGGGGCCGGGGTGCGGAAGCCGCAGCGTTCGTCGTCGACGACGAAGTATCCGGTGGGCACGTCCGTGCGCACGCCGGGGACGAGTTCGGCGTTGGTGATCGCCCCCACGGCCTGGAAGTGTTCGGAGGCCAAGATCCTCGACGGCGTCAGCACCGCCGCGATCGGCACTCCGTGCGCCTGGCCGTCCGCCACCAGATCCTTCATGGTCTTGTCGGCGAACAACGCGTCGACCAGCACGCTGATCTGCGGCCACGCGGCGAAACGCGCGCCGAGCGCGTCGTAGGCGGGGTCCTGGAATTCTTCGGGCTCCCCCAGCCAGCGGCGCAGGCCGCGCCACTGCCGCGGCGCCATCACGCACAACCGGACGTAGCCGTCCTTGCACGGGCAAATCGGGTAGGGGTCCTGGTTCTTGGGGCGGCCCCGCCATACGCTGGTGCGCTGCCCGGCGCTCGCCTGCCCGTGCGCGCCGAACGCCGGGTCGAGCGCCATGACCACGGCGTCGAAGCGAGAGAAATCGATGTAATCGCCCGTGCCACAGCGTAATCGGTTGTAGTAGGCGATGAGTGCGGCCCAGGCGGCCTGCACGGCAGCGGTGGCCGTGGCGATGCCGTCGGGCGGCAACACCGGGGTGCCGGTGGGCGGGCCCGATCGCGACAGCGAGCCCGACATCGCGAACAGCACGGGATCGGTCGCGCACCACGACGACCGCGGACCCGTGGCACCGAAGTCGGTGATCGTCAGCGCCACCAGATGTGGGTAGCTGTCGGCCAGCTCGGCACACGACGTCCCGAACGTGCCCGCCTGGCCGCCTGGGCCGCTGTCGACGACGATGTCGGCTCCCCCGACCAGCTCGAAGAACCTCTGGCGGTCGTTGTCGTTGTCCGGATCCAGCACGGCGCTGCGCTTGTTGGCGTTGTGCATGGCGAACGGGATGCTGGCGCCGGCGAGCGCGGGCAGGTCGTGGCGGGCCGGGCTACCGCCGGGGGGCTCCACCTTGAGGACGTCGGCACCCAGGTCGGCGAACAGGCGGGTCACCGTGTCGGTAACCCCGCTCGACAAGTCGAGCACCCGCACGGTGTCGAGCAACCTGGCGGCCATCTGCTCACCGTATTGGGTGGGCGGCCAAATGCCCAGCCGCCCAAGCCTGTTCGACAGGGAATCCGGATCGGCTACGCTCGCCCGGATGAGTCCGCACTTGAGCTACCTCGAAGCCGTGATCGTAGGCGCCGCCCAGGGCGTCACCGAACTGTTCCCGGTATCCAGCCTCGGGCACTCGGTGTTGGTGCCGGCGCTGGCCGGCGGGCAATGGGCCCAAGACTTGAACGTTTCCGCACCCCAGTCGCCCTATCTGGCGTTCCTCGTGGGCCTGCATGTCGCCACCGCCGCGGCCCTGCTGGTGTTCTTCTGGCGGGACTGGTTGCGCGTCCTGGCCGGCTTCGTCAGCTCGGTGCGGCATCGCCGGCTCCAGACGTCGGGTGAGCGGTTGGCCTGGTTGATCGTGGCGGGCACCATCCCGGTGGGCCTAGCCGGGCTGGCCTTGGAAAAGACCTTCCGCACGACGCTGGGCAAACCCGTTCCGGCGGCGGTGTTCTTGATCCTCAACGGCGTCGTGCTGTACGCGGGCGAGGTCCTGCGCAAGCGCACCGCCGCCAACGACGAAGCCGAACCCGAGCACAGCGGCGAAGCCATCGACAACCGGCTCGCCGAACTGCCCATGCGCCGCGGCGTGTTGATCGGGTCCGCGCAAATCCTGGCGCTGCTTCCCGGCATCAGCCGCTCCGGCATCGCCATCGTGGCCGGCCTGTGGCGCGGGCTGTCGCACGAAGACGCCGCGCGGTTCTCCTTCCTGCTGGCGACGCCGATCATCCTGGCCGCCGGGGTGTACAAAATCCCGGAGCTGTTCGGGCCGCTCGGAAGCGGGATCGGCGGCCAGGTCGTGGCCGGCAGCGTCGCCTCGTTCGTGTGCGCCTACCTCGCCGTGCGCTATCTGACCCGCTACTTCCAAACCCGCACCCTGACGCCGTTCGCGATCTATTGCGCGCTGGCCGGGGCGGCCAGCCTGGCCTGGCTGACCCTGCGCTAGACATTGCGCCGGTAGCGCACTTCTTGCACCGGGACGTTGCCGTACGTCCCGGTGCGGTGGGTCCCGTCGAAGCTCCACCCGTCGCGTTCGTAGAACCGCCGGGCGCGGACGTTGCCGTCCAGCACCCACAGTGCTGCCTGCGTGGAGACTGCGCGCAGCCGCTCGCGGGCGGCGGCAATCAGCAAACGCCCGACTCCGGTGCTCACGTGTGCGGGATCGACGTAGATCGCCATCAGCTCACCGAAATTCGACAGGTCTTCGTCGCGGCACAGACCCGTGGTGGCCAAGCCGCAGATCGTCGAGCCGTCGACCGCAACCTGGGTAAACGGCAGCCCAATCCCCACGCGGCCGAACGTGTGTCTGCCGGTCCAGGTCTCCGGCTCCAGGCTGTCGAGGAAGGCCTGGGCGATGAGTCCCCGGTATGCCCACTGCCAAGACCGGACCTGCACGCGGGCCACGTCGTACGCATCCCCCGGGACAGCCGGCCGCACCTCGGTCATCGTTGCAGTATCGACGGACGCCGCATACCCTGCCGTCGGGGACGCTGATTGGCGTCTCTTATGCCGTCTGTTTCGCGACATGTTCCGCTGCGCCGGTCGTGGGGGCATCTCACAGATTCCTCTAGCAAGTGGGCGCGAAATTGCGATCGGTAGGTGCGCGGTGCCCCGATACTTTTGAGATGACCCTCAACGACCAACCGGCTGCATCGCGCGAGTTCGTGGCATCCTCCTTGCCCATGTCCTCCCAAATGACCGCGTTTGCCACCGGAAAGGGCGGTACGGTGTGCAGGCGGCGGGCTTCGCGGTGATTTTGATAATGCTCTCGTCGTTCGTCGCCCGGTGGAGCCAGGGCTTCGCGATCGCTGGCGCGGCGCTCGTGGCGCTTTTGGTTTTCGGTCTGGCGGGGACCGCCTACGTGTGGTGGCGTTCGCGCCGAAAGATCCTCATCGACGTGACGAGCGATGGTCTGACCGTCAATCAGCGGCGTGATGTTTTTTCATTCGTTGATGCAAAGCTGGGCCCATGGGTGAACATGGGCGTAGCCCTTCACCTGCAATGTGGCTCGCACCGGTTTGTTCTCGGCGGACGAGATCGTCGCATTGCTCCCGAAACACGGCTCGACGCGCCGCCCGTCCAGGCCGTCGATGCCTGGTTGTGGGTCTCAGAGTTCGATGAGCTTCTCGCCATGGGCGGCCGCCGGAGTGGGCTGGATGTGCGGGGGCCCGCACTGGGGGAACCGACTCGGTGTTTGTTGTTTCCAAACCCCTATTTGGCCGAGCAGATGGGGTCGTTTGCATTCCGAAAGCAACTTCGACTTCAGCGATCACTCTCGAAACCGAGCCTGGTCCTTGACGTGGACAACGACGCGATGCGGGTGATCGACCCGAACAGCGATGCGCTCGGCGCCTCGGCTTCACGTGCGGACGTGACCGCGACACCGGCAAGTTTCCAGCCCGATAGTGTCGCGAGCGGCGATGGCAGCACGTATGACTACCCCGCGACGCCCGGCCTGGCCGTGTGTGTTCCTGGTGTGCAACCACTGACCATCGGATGTCTCGACTTGGTGGGGTCGCAATTTCGATTTTCGTGGCGCGGCCATGTGACTTGGCCGAATGAACGCCCTGCTTACGTGGTCTCGGGGGCGGACTTGCTAACGCTCACTGAGAAACTCGGGTTGACCTCGCAGCTGGAGGACAAAGCCAGACGTAGTTAGAGGTGGATGCTCGGCGTCACGGCATTTCCTCGGCCCACGCGATATGCCCTTGGAAGCCAAGGGTTTTCGCCATATCGCGGTAGCGATCCCGGTATTCGCGATAGCCGGCATCGTCACCGCGAGCCCGCGCCAGCAGAGCGTCCAGCCGCAGCAGCCAGATCTCGCGTATCGCCAGACCGTCATCGGCTGGCGCTGCCGCTAACCGTTCGACCGCGGCCTCGGCCTCGGCCGCGTCGCCGTCGCCCGCGCGGTCCAGCAGGGTCTCCACCAAAACACCTGTCGCAGCAAGGCCCCACATCAGCAGTCGTCCGGTGCGGAACAGATGGTCGACGGTGGAGCGCATGAGCGCTATTGCGTCATCGCGGTCCCCCGCTCTAGCCCTTTCGCGTGCCAGGTAGACCTCGATGATCGGCAGATCGCATAGGTTGCGTCCTTGGTTGCGGAGCACTTCGCCGACCTCGGCCCCGAGCTTCTGTCCGCGATCACGCTCTGCGGCCTTTTGGCAATGCATCAGCGCAAGCGCCAACGCCGCCCGGATGTAGCCCACCACGGTGTCATCACTGGATCGCTCGGCGATCCGTAGCGCATCCTCGATCTCTTGCAGCGCAGGGTCATCGGGCCTCAGCACGCCAAGAGGTATCCCCATCAAGTAGGTATAGCCGACAACCCCGGCGTAGGACGCGGGGTCAGCGCCGCGGGCCATAGGCTGGCCGTCCCGCAGGTCTGCTAGCCATCCGGGACGACCCAACCAATACCGGGCCATCCCCCGCGTGGTGATGGCCAGCGCTAACGGACACCCGACAAGGAAGTTGCCGGTAGATGGGTCACCGTCGGCTAGGTCGACAACGGCCTGTGACCATCGCAGCACCTCACACCACTCGGCACTCTCGATCTTGCCGTAGATCAACGGAAACGACATACCCACCGTCAGGGTCGCATCGCCGACCGACTCAGCGAGGGCCATCGCTTCCGATGTCAGCTGCGACACCTCACGCATCCGGTCCTGATGCGCGTGATCCATCACCAGCCCCGCCATGCCGATGGCCAGTGACGCCTTGTCCCCGGCGGCAGCGCACAACTCACGCAACTCGTCAAAGCGATCCCCGGTTACATTCACATGCACTCGCCAGGCGGTCCCGCACAGCATGGTGCGCGGGGCGATGCGCA
>NZ_JBKQQD010000382.1:0-2660 GCF_052144515.1 Mycobacterium sp.
ATATTGAGGGTTCGACCCGTCGGTGGGAGACCGACGCGGACGCGATGCGGGTGGCGCTGGCCGCCCATGACGACGTGTTGTGCACGGCGATCGAGGCGCAGGGCGGCTGGTTGTTCAAACACACCGGCGACGGCGTCTGCGCCGCGTTCGCGTCACCAACATCTGCGGTGGATGCGGCGGTGGGTGCTCAGCGGGCGCTGGAGTTGCCGGTGCGGATGGGGATTGCGACCGGCGAAGCAGAACTCCGCGGGGGTGACTACTTCGGTGCGGTGCTGAACCGTGCAGCGCGGGTGATGGCCGCCGGGCATGGCGGTCAGGTCCTGGTGGCCGAGTCGACAGCGGGTCTGCTGACCCGAGTTGATCTGGTGGATTTGGGGCCGCGGCGGTTGCGGGATCTGCCCACCGCGGTCGGGGTATTTCAGGTCCGAGCGGCGGGCCTGCGCACGGACTTTCCTGCGTTGCGGGCGCTGGATGCGAGTCCGGGGAACCTGCGGGCTGCGACGACGAGTTTCATCGGGCGCGAGTCGGAGGTCGCCGAGGTGCAAGCCGCGGTGAAGGCTCATCGGTTGATGACGTTGACCGGGGTGGGCGGGGTCGGCAAGACGCGCCTGGCGCTGGAAGTCGCAACGCATCTCGCCGACGAATTCCCGGACGGGGTGTGGTTTTTCGAGCTGGCCGCAGTCGCCGATCCGGCGGCGGTGCCCGACGCGGTGGCCGCGGTGCTGGGTATCACCCAGCAGCCGGGCAAGAGCGTAAGCGAGTCCGTGGCCGCTGCGCTGGAGGGCAGGGTGCGGCTGTTGGTGTTCGACAACTGCGAACACGTGCGCGACGCCGCCGCCGATCTGATCGAGGCCATCCTGGCGCACTCAGGGACGGTGAGGGTCTTGGCCACCAGCCGCGAAGGAGTCGGAATCGCCGACGAGCAACTGTGGCTGGTGCCCTCGCTGGACGTCGGCGCGGGCATCGACTCTGCCGCGGTGGAACTGTTTGTTGAACGTGCCCGAAGCGTTGCCTCCCGATTCTCGGTGGCCACACCTGACGAGGCGGGCGCGGTGGTGGAGATCTGCGGTCGCCTCGACGGGATCCCGTTGGCCATCGAGTTGGCGGCCTCGCGGATGGCGTCGATGACCGCGGGCGAGGTGCGCGATCGTCTCGATCAGCGGTTCCGACTGCTGGTCGGGTCGCGGCGCGGTCTGGAACGCCACCACACCTTGCGCCACGCGGTGGCGTGGTCCTATGACCTGCTCGATGACGCGGAGAAGGCGTTGCTGGATCGGTGTTCGGTGTTCGCCGGTGGATTCGATCTGCACAGCGCCTGCGCGGTAGCGGGATTCCCAGACGCCCCAGACGACTTCGCCACCCTGGATCTGCTCGACGCCCTGGTGCGCAAGTCGCTGCTGGTGGCCGACCGGTCGGCGGGGCGGACCCGGTTTGCGATGCTGGAGACGATCCGTCAGTTCGCCGAGGAACAACTCGTGGCCCGCGGCGACGCGTCCGAGATTCGGGCCGCCCACGCGCGCTACTTCGCCGGACGCGAAGCCGACATCCTGGCCCTGTGGGACAGCCCCCGCCAGCGTGAGGCCTACGACTGGTTCACTGTCGAGCTGGCCAATCTGCGCACCGCGTTTCGGTGGGCCGCCGACCAGGGCGATCTGGATGTCGCCGCCACCATCGCCAGCTATGCGGGGTTGCTCGGCGTAATGGTCGAAAATAATGAGCCGATCGCCTGGGCTGAAGAGCTGATCGAGCCCGCCCGCGCCGCCGACCATCCGCGGCTGGCGTTCCTGTATGTGATTGCCTCGCTGTGCTACGCGACCGGACGGATCGAGGCGGCTGTCGGCTACAGCGACGCCGCCCAGATCGTTCTCGGCAGGAGCCGCGAGGCGCTGCCGGGCGGCACCGAAGCCGGGCTTGGACTTGTATACCTAGCCATCGGGCAGCCCGAGCGGTTGGCCGAGTTGTGCCGCGCCCAGCTCGCACGCCGCCGCGACACCCACGTCCACATCCGGTCATGGCTGGTTTACGCCCTTTCAGTGGCCGGTTGCGGTGGGGAGGCGATGGATTCCGCGGATGGCCTCATCGAGGCTGCGGAGGCAACAGGCAGCCCGGGTTGGCTCGCGTGGGCGCTCGGTGCCTACGGTTCGGCTTTTCGTGAAGCGGATCCCGTCGGGGCGCTTAACGCCCTCGGCCGGGGTCTGGTGATCGCTCAAGACAGCGGCAACCGCACCTACGCGTCAATCCTGGCGCCGTTGCTGGCACGATTTGAGGCCGAACACGGCGACCCGCTGGCGGCGTTCGATCACCTCAATCTGGCGATCCGCGGCTACCACAATGCGGGCAACACCACCTCGATCCGCATTCCGCTGGCCGTCCTCGCCGTTCTTTTCGACCGGCTCGGACGCCATGAACCGGCGGCCACCATCGCCGGCTTCGCCCTCAGTCCCATCGCCGCAACGGCGTTCCCCGAAATCACCACCGCGATCACCCACCTACGCGACGTCCTCGGCGAGGCGACCTACGAATCGCTCGCCCACAAGGGCGAAACGATGACCACCGCCGAAATGGCGACCTACGCATACGACCAAATCGACCAGGCCCGAACGGAACTCGAACACCCAGGTTGAGTTGCGCGAGTCGCGTGTCCAACGCGAGAGCGGCGC
>NZ_JBKQQD010000383.1:0-30084 GCF_052144515.1 Mycobacterium sp.
CCGTCGGTGCCCGCACCGCCGGCCCCAGCCGCACCACCGGTGCCGCCGTTACCACCCGTGCCGCCGTTGTTCAGCACACCATCGGCGCCGTTACCACCGTCACCACCGGTACCGCCGCTGCCGCCAGTGCCGCCGTCACCGCCGCCGACACCACCGATTCCCGCACCACCCGCGCCGCCGGTGCCGCCCGCACCGCCATCGGTGCCATTGCCGCCATTGCCACCATCACCGGTACCCGCAGCCCCGGTGCCGCCGTTACCGCCAAGCCCGCCGGTGCCGCCGGTGCCGCCGGTCCCGTTGGCGCCATCAGTGCCGCCATCAGTGCCCGCACCGCCGGCCCCAGCCGCACCACCGGTGCCGCCGTCACCGCCCGCGCCGCCGGCGTTGAGGACACCATCGGAGCCGTTACCGCCGTCACCACCGGTGCCACCGACACCGCCGTTACCGCCGTCACCGCCACCGACACCACCCACACCGGCGCCACCGGCACCACCGGTGCCACCCGCACCACCATCGGTGCCAGTGCCGCCGGCCACCCCATCACCGACACCATCAGCCCCGACACCGCCGTTACCGCCATCACCCGCGTTACCGCCGTCACCGCCGGTGCCGTTGGCACCGTTGATGCCGCCATCAGTGCCCAGGCCGCCGGCACCGGCGTCACCACCATCACCGCCGTTACCGCCCGCACCGCCGGCATTCAGCACACCATCAGCGCCGTTACCACCGCCGCCACCGGTACCACCGGACCCGCCGTTACCGCCGTTACCGCCACCGACGCCACCAATACCGGCGCCACCATCACCACCGGCACCGCCGGCACCACCGTTAGTGCCCGCACCGCCGGCACCGCCATCACCGGTGCCATCCGCCCCAAGGCCACCGTTACCGCCGGTACCGCCGTCACCACCGGTACCGCCGTTACCGCTGTCGCCATCGCTACCACCATCAGTGCCCGCACCCGCAGCCCCGGCGTCACCACCATTGCCGCCGGCACCACCGGCACCACCGTTGTTCAGCACACCATCGGCGCCGTTACCACCGTCACCACCGGTACCGCCCGTGCCGCCGTTACCGCCGTTACCGCCACCGACGCCACCAACCCCGGCGCCACCGTCACCACCAACACCGCCGGCACCGCCATCGGTGCCCGTGGCACCGGCCCCGCCATCACCGGTGCCATCCGCGCCGTCACCGCCGCTACCGCCGTTGCCCGCGTTACCACCGTTGCCGCCGGTGCCGTTGGCACCCGCTGTCCCGCCATCGGTAGCCGCGCCACCAGCACCCGCCGCCCCACCGGTGCCGCCGTTACCACCGGCACCGCCGTTGTTGGTCACCCCATCCGAGCCGTTACCGCCATCACCGCCGGTGCCACCGGTGCCGCCGGCCCCGCCGTCACCGCCACCGACACCACCAACCCCGGCGCCACCTACACCACCGGTACCGCCCGCACCACCATCAGTGCCATTACCGCCAGCCACACCATCACCGACACCATCAGCGCCGGCGGCGCCGTTACCGCCATCACCGGCGATACCGCCATCGCCGCCGGTGCCGTTGGCACCATCAGTACCGCCATCGGTGCCCGCACCGCCGGCACCCGCGGCACCACCAGCACCGCCGTTACCACCGGCGCCGCCCGCGTTCAGCACCCCGTCGGAGCCGTTACCGCCGTCACCACCGGTGCCACCCGTGCCGCCGGCGCCGCCGTTACCGCCACCGACACCACCAACACCGGCGCCACCAGCACCGCCGGTACCGCCCGCACCGCCATCGGTGCCATCACCGCCAGCCACACCATCACCGACGCCGTTAGCACCGGCGGCGCCGTCACCGCCATCGCCCGCGTTACCGCCGTTACCGCCGGTGCCGTTCGCACCCGCGACCCCCGCAGCACCCGCACCGGTGCCCGCCAAGCCACCAGCACCCGCGGCCCCGCCATCACCGCCGTCACCACCGACGCCACCGGCGTTGAGCACCCCATCAGCGCCGTCACCGCCATTACCGCCCAGGCCGCCGCTACCGCCGGCCCCACCATTGCCGTTGGTGCCGCCGTTACCGGCGCTACCGCCAGTACCGCCCGCGCCACCGGCGCCGCCGTTAAAGCCGTCTGAGCCGGCCCCGCCATCGCCGCTACCCGCACCACCGCTATCGCCGGCCCCGCCGTTACCGCCGGCGCCACCGGTACCACCGGTGCCCGCGTTACCCGTGTTACCACCGGTGCCACCGGTGCCCACCGCGCCGCCCGCACCCGCGGCGCCGCCGTCACCGCCGGCACCGCCGGCCTGGCCATCGCTGGCCACCCCGTCAGCACCATCAGCACCAGCACCACCGGCACCACCGTTACCGCCCACACCACCACTGCCGTTGGTGCCACCGGTGCCGGAGTTGCCGCCCGCGCCGCCCTGGCCGCCAGCACCGCCGTTAAAGCCGGCGCCACCGGGCGCGCCGGCGTTATCGCCGGCCCCGCCGTTACCACCCGCGCCACCGGTACCACCCGTGCCCGCGTTACCCGCCGTGCCCGCAGCACCCACGCCGCCACCGGCCGCGCCACCCGCACCCGCGTTACCACCGACACCACCGTTGCCGCCGGCCTGACCATCACTACCCACACCCGCAGCACCATCAGCGCCGGCGCCACCGGCACCGCCGTTACCGCCCACACCACCATCGCCGTTGATGCCACCCGCACCAGCCGAACCACCCACACCGCCCTGGCCGCCGTTACCACCAGCAAAACCGGTGCCGCCAGGCGCGACGCCGACGTCGCCGGCCCCGCCGTTACCACCAGCACCACCATCGCCGCCGATACTGGCACTGCCCGATGCACCCCCGGTGCCGCCGATGTTGAACCCGGTGTTGACGCCACCGGCCCCGCCGGGCCCGGCCTCACCGCCGTTACCGCCGTCGCCACCAGCACCGCCGGGCGCCGCACTCCCCACACCGGAACCACCGTCACCGCCGACGCCGCCGTCACCGCCGATACCGCCATCCGTGCCGGCCCCGCCCTTACCGCCAAACAGTGCCGCATTGTCCCCACCGGCCCCGCCGATTCCACCGGCCCCGCCATTACCGCCAGCCTCACCGGGCTGGGCGGGCGTACCGACCGCCCCTGCAGCACCATCCCCACCGGTGCCGCCGACCCCACCGGCCCCACCGGTGCCGTTCAGCGAGAAGAACTGCCGGTTAGCGCCACCGACGCCACCGTTACCACCGACCCCGCCGACTTGACCTGTGGAGGCCTCGCCATCCGCGCCACTACCGCCGGCCCCGCCGGCCCCGCCGTTACCGCCACCGTAAAACCCATTAGCCCCACCGGCCCCACCGTTACCGCCATTACCGCCGGGAGTCGTGGCGTCCCCGCCCGCACCGCCGGCACCGCCAGCACCCCACAGGCCCGCCTTGCCACCGGCCCCACCAGCACCACCGGCGCCGCCCGAGCCACCGTTGCCGCCGTTGCCGATGATCCACCCGCCGTTACCGCCGTTCGCCCCGCTGCCTGCCGCACCATTGGCGCCGTTAACGAACAACGAACGCCCCGTCAACCCCTCCACCGGCGAGAAAATCCCAAACGGCTGCGCCGCCTGCACGATCGACTGCAAAATCCCCGAGCTGTTGACGTCAGCGGCCACATACGCCGACCCACCCGAGGACAACAACTGCGCAAACTCGGCATGAAACGCCGCCCCCCGCGCGCTCAACGCCTGAAACTCCTGCCCATAGCTACCGAACAACTTCGTAATCGCCGCCGACACCTCATCCAACGCCGGCGCCGCGATCCCCGTCGTCGACGGCGCCGCCGCCGACGTCGCCTCCCTGATCGCCTCCCCAATCCCACTCAAATCCGACGACGCACTGGCCAAGACCTCCGGGGCAGCGATCACATAAGACGACATCTTGGGCTCCAATCTCAGGACGAGCACAACGAGCACAACCAAGCAACAATCTTCACGACAGGCGGAAGGGAATTTTACGCGCATCGGATTCGATTTGAGAGCCAATTCGGCTGTTTTCAATTTTGCGTTCCGCCACGCGACAGCAGCCACTCAAAACAGCAAACAGCGCCGCGATGAACGCCGACACTTCATGGCGGGCCGCCCCGCTCGCCACCCCATCATCGCGCTGGCCGTTGCCGCATCACCACTGGTCACAGCCACGCCGATACCATCGACATCGGCGCGCATCAACTCGATGACCTCCGGCCAGACGAGCACATACCGCAGCGAATAGCTCGCATTGCAAATAGATCGTCAATTTCGGCGCAATAAATGCGCATCCATAATGATGCGGATATGCCTTCCATAAAGACCGGCAATCGCCGCCAACCATCGGAGCACCCGGTGGGCAGCGCATCGCTACCGGTCAGCCATCGAGTGTCTTCACTAGAATGCCCGTACTGGCACGCGCAGTGGGCACGGTGGGCACAACCAGCCGGTCAACTCTGTCCCCGGGTTCGGCCCAGCGCCGCGCGTACCCGAGCGGCGGCCAACGCCACCATGCCCCCGTGCGGCCCCACACGATGCCCGTTTCGACTGCCAGACCTTCCCGGCACCGCGACCAGCGCGCAGCCGCTATCCCCGGCGTGGATGGGCTCGCCCCGTGCGCCGACACCGTCGCCGCCCAGCTGGACCACGCCAGCAACTGGTGCTGGCCGGCGCCAAATCTAGGGAGACGTTTTTCGCACATCCAGGCCAATGACCTGGTGCCCGACGGCTGCAAGGCTCCACGCGCCCGCCCAATACCCAGGGCGCCACCGATGCGGCGGCCGCGGTGGCCATCGCTCATCAAATGGCTTGCAGCCGTGGATATTTCGAGATCCACCCGGGCGGCACAGCAAAGTCTGCGAGACTCGTTCCCGGCACTTCCGGAGGCAACCAGTTCAGCACGCCCAACTCCGTGGCGGCCGACGTCACGCAGATCGTGACATCGTTTCCCGCGCCCGCCGACGCCCAAGGTCTACTGCGGCGCGCGCGCGTCAGGATTGGCAGGGCTGCGCGAACCGGCGATACGGTTTTCACTCATCGAACGACAACCACAGTTACTTCGACACCGGCGTCCTGCGCGGCAGCGGCTCCCGCATCGAACTGTCGATGCGCCAAGAAGCAGATCCCGGTGGTGCTGCTCGCACGCGATGACCGTCGGCAACAACGTGGTGGCCGAAGCGCGGGTATGCCTGCTCGGCAATGACACCGCCGCGGCGGCCAACGACCTCCTCGACCAAATCGTGGCCAAGATGCCGCAATGAGCAAGCCCTAAGCTGTTCACGTGCCACGTATCGATCTCAACGCCGACTTGGGCGAGGGCTTCGGCGTCTGGCGGCTCGGCGACGACGAGGCCATGCTCGGGATCGTGACGAGCGCCAACGTGGCGTGCGGTTTCCACGCGGGAGACCCCGCCGGCCTGTTGCGGGTATGCCGCTGGGCCGCCGAGCGCGGCGTGCGCATCGGAGCGCAGGTGAGCTATCGCGACCTGGCCGGATTCGGCCGGCGCTTCATCGACGTCGCGGCCGAGGACCTTCTCGCCGATGTGGTTTATCAGATCGGCGCGTTGCAGGCGATCGCGCTGGCCGCCGGCTCGACGGTGTCTTACGTCAAACCCCATGGCGCGCTGTACAACACGATCGTGACCAATAGCGAGCAGGGCGCCGCCGTGGTGGAGGCGGTACGCCTGGTGGACGCCGCCCTGCCGGTGCTGGGCATGGCCGGTTCGGCGTTTTTCGGCGAGGCCGCTCGCCTTGGCTTGCGCACGGTGGCCGAAGCGTCCGCCGACCGCGCCTACCGGCCCGACGGCCAGCTGGTGTCCCGCCGCGAGCCGGGCGCGGTGTTGCACGATCCGGCCGCGATCGCCGAGCGGGTGGTGACCATGGTGAGCACCGGCGAAGTCACCGCCGTCGACGGCTCACAGCTCGCAGTCTCGGTGGAATCGGTCTGCGTGCACGGTGATTCGCCGGACGCGGTGCAGATCGCGGCCGCGGTGCGCGATCGGCTCAAGGCCACCGGCACCGATATCAAGGCGTTCTGCTGATGCGACTCAAGCTCGGCCGCCCCGACATCGCGAGGTATTCGGATCGGTTCACTGTGCCTGCCGCCCAGCCTGATTCGCCGCTGTCAGTGACGTGGTTGGGGGTGGCGACGCTGTTGGTCGACGACGGGTCGTCCGCGCTGATGACCGACGGCTTCTTCTCCCGCCCCGGCCTCGCGCAGGTGGCGGCCGGCAAGATGGCGCCGTCCGCGGCGCGGGTGGACGGCTGCCTGGCCCGGGCCAAGGTGTCGCGGCTGGAGGCGGTCATCCCGGTGCACGCGCACTTCGACCACGTGATGGACTCCGCGCTCGTCGCCGACCGCACCGGCGCCCGGCTGGTCGGGGGTGCATCAGCGGCCAACGTCGGGCGCGGCTACGGACTGCCCGAGGACCGGCTGGTCGTCGCGGTACCGGGTGAGCCAATTCGGTTGGGCGCCTACGACGTTACGTTGATCGAGTCGCACCACTGCCCACCGGACCGGTTTCCCGGTGTGATCGACGCCCCGCTGATACCGCCGGTGAAGGTTTCGGCCTACCGCTGCGGTGAGGCGTGGTCGACGCTGGTGCACCACCTGCCGTCGGACCGGCGGCTGCTGATCCAGGGCAGCGCCGGTTTCGTGGCGGATGCGTTGGCGGGACAGGCCGCCGATACCGCCTACCTGTCCGTCGGCCAGCTGGGGCTGCACCCGCGCTCATACCTGGTCGACTACTGGATCCAGACCGTGCGCGCGGTGGGCGCGCGCCGGGTGATCCCGATCCACTGGGACGACTTCTTCCGCCCGTTGTCAAAGCCGTTGCGGGCCTTGCCCTATGCGGGCGACGACCTGGACGTGTCGATGCGAGTTCTGGACGAGCTGGCCGCGCAGGACGGTGTCGCGCTAGATATGCCGACGGTGTGGCAGCGCGAGGATCCGTGGATTTGAACCTTGATTACGACGACTCCGGGACACGCCCCGGCAGCGCGACCGTTTCCGGCATCGCGATCAGATAGAGCGCAAGGCCCGCAGCGGCGACGGCACCGAGTGACATGAACGCCGCACCGTAACCGGCGGCGACCACGATCCCACCGGCGATAAAATTCGACAACGCGGCGCCGACCCCCCACGCGGTGGTTATCGCCCCCAGGCTGACGTTGAACCGGCCAGTTCCGTGCGTGACATCTTGGACAACGAGGGGGAACAGGGCCCCGAATATGCCGGCTCCGACTCCATCGAGCAACTGCACACCGACAAGCCAGTACGAGTTATCCCACAGCGGGTACAGGAACGCGCGAAGGGTCAGGACTGCGAATCCGAACAAGAAGATCGGCTTTCGCCCCCAGGTGTCGGCTTTGCTGCCGACGACATACGCCACCGGCACCATGACGACCTGCGCGGCGACAATGCACGCCGACATCAGCGCAGTTCCCACCTCTTTGTTGTGCAACCCCAACTCCTGGCCGACCAGCGGCAGCATGGCCGCGTTGGCAAAGTGGAACATGAAGACCACCACGGCGAAGATCATCAATCTGCGATTGCGCAGCAGCACCGCAAATCCGGACGGCTGGCTGTGCTGCTGTCCGGTTGCTTTGTCCATGCCGCGCGCCACGTCATTGTCGATCGCATCGCTGGGGACTCTCAGCGTTGCCACAACGCTGATTACCGCCATCCCGGCCAACAGCCAGAAAACCACCACTGGGCCGAAGAAGTAGGCCAGTCCGCCGGCAGCGGCGGCGGCCGAGGCAGTACCAGCGTGCCTGAACGATTCGTTGCGTCCAACCCGTCTTGAGAACAGGCGCGGCCCGACAATGCCCAGCGTGATCGCGGCGATCGCCGGATTGAAAATGGAACCGGCGGTCCCGGTAATGGCTAGCAGGAAAGAGATCGTATAGAGGCCCGGCAACAGCGGCATCGCCAAGGCGGCGGCGGCGACCGCCACAGCGCCGACGACGATCAGCGCCCGCTTGGCCGTCGTCTTGTCGACCAAGGCGCCAACCGGCGTCTGCGCGACAACCCCCGCGATGCCGCCGATTGCCATTACGAACCCGATCGAGGCCTGGTCCCAATGGTGGGTCAGCAGAAGGTATATCGACAGGTATGGGCCCAAGCCATCACGAACGTCGGCCAACGAGAAGGCCAGTAGATCCAGCGCGTGCACCGTTCGTCGCGAAATCGCGTCAACGGCACTCGGCTGGGTCATCGCAGTCATTTCGGTGGCTAGAAAGGATTCGACGAGGCTAACCGATCGTGGGTACCCAGCCCAGGTCGTCGCTGCCGATAGCAAACCTGCTAGCTGGATGTAATATGCGCTGGAACCGCCTCCAGGTAGCTGGCTCGTGAACGGGTCACACAGTTCCGTCGCCCCGGTCCACGATCTCGATTTGCCACATTCACCTAGGAGCTATACCGCCAATGTCCATGCCCAACGGTTTGGCAGCGCGAGAACCCTTGAACCTGAAGCGACCTGAGCGTTGACCCTAATCGTCGGCCTGCTGCTGCTTGCTGTCGTTCTTGGCTTCGCAGTCGCCCGGCCCCGGGGATGGTCGGAAGCACTGGCGGCGGTGCCGGCGGCCGCGATCCTGATAGCGATCGGCGCGATCCCGGTCCATCAGGCGGCCGCGCAGGTTGCCGGGCTGGCGCCGGTGGTCGGCTTCCTGGGCGCGGTGCTGGTGCTGGCCAAGCTGTGCGACGACGAGGGCCTGTTCGAGTACGCCGGCGCGGCGATGGCGCGGACGAGTCCCCGAGGTGGCGGACTGCTGCGGCAGGTGTTCGCCATCGCCGCCATCATCACCGCCACACTGAGCCTGGACGCCACGGTGGTGCTGCTGACCCCGGTCGTGCTGGTCAGCGTCCGCCGGCTGCGGACCCCGGTGCGGCCGTACGCCTATGCCACCGCGCATCTGGCCAACGCCGCCTCGCTGCTGCTTCCGGTGTCGAATCTGACCAACCTGCTGGCCTTCCACGCCGCGAAACTCTCGTTCGCGAGGTTCACGCTGCTGATGGCGTTGCCGTGGCTGGCCGCGGTAGCCGCGCTGTACGTGGTCTTCCGGGTGTTTTTCGCTCGAGATCTGCGCCAGCCGCCGGATCCCGAGGAGGCCGGGCCGCCGCCTGCTCCACGGCCCCCGGTGTTCGTATTGCTGGTCGTGGCGCTGACGCTGGCCGGGTTCGCCGTCTCGGAATCGGTGGGCGTGGCTCCGGCCTGGGTGGCGCTGGCGGGAGCCTCGGTGCTGGCGGTGCGCAGCCTGCGTCGTCGGCACACCTCGGTAACGGAGATCGCGCGCTCGGTGAATGTGTCGTTTTTGGTGTTCGTGTTGGCGCTGGGCGTCATCGTGCAGGCGATCACGCTCAACGGCATGGGCCGCGCGATGTCTACGGTGCTGCCGTCGGGTTCGACGCTGCCTGCGTTGCTGGCGATCGCGGCGGTGGCCGCCCTGCTGGCCAACCTCGTCAACAATCTGCCCGCGACGCTGGTGTTGGTGCCATTGGTCGCGCCTAGCGGGCCGGTGGCCATCCTGGCGGTGCTGATCGGGGTCAACATCGGGCCCAACCTGACCTACGTCGGCTCACTGTCCAACCTGCTCTGGCGGGGCGTTTTGCGCCGGCACAATGTCGAGGCCGGCATCGGGGAGTACACCCGTCTCGGGCTGTGCACCGTGCCCACCGCCCTGGTGGCGGCGGTGCTCGCGCTGTGGGCCAGCGTGCGACTGCTGGGTGTCTAGCGGTCGCTACGCGACGGCCGCGACGGCCAAACGAACCGCACCTCGCACCGCCGTCGTCGAAACCCCGACGTCCAGCACACGAGCAGGGATGGGTTTCGCGGCGACCACGGTGAACGGCGTTTCCACCGGGAATTGCACATCGAGCGATTCGATCTCGACCGCGCGGATGATCGTGGCCAGCGCGAGCGTGGCCTCCAGCATCGCGAAGTGATCGCCGATGCATGAGCGTGGTCCGCCGCCGAACGGCAGATACTGCCAACGGCTGCGACCCTTCGACCGTTCCGGCAGGAACCGGTCCGGGTCGAAGCGCAACGGCTCCGTCCACAGGGCCGGATCGCAGTGCATCGCGTAAAAACTCACCAGGGCAATGGTTTTGGCCTCGACGCGGTAGCCGTCCACCACGATGTCGCGGGTAGGTGAGCGCATCGTCCCGGCCCCGGGCGGACATAGCCGTAACGCCTCGTGCAGCACCCGCACGGTGAAGCCGAGTTCGGCCACGTCGTCCGGTGTCAGCGTCCGGTTGCCCAGCGCGGCGACCTCCGCGCGCGCCCGATCCTGAATTCCGCGGTCGTGCCCCAACGACCACAACGCGTAGGTGAGCGTGGTCGAGGTGGTGTCGTGTCCCGCGAGCATGAACAGCACCAGCTCGTGGCAGATCTCCTCGTCGGTCAGCGGCCTGCCGGTCTCCGGATCGATCGCCTCGATCAGGGCCCGCACCAGCGGGGCTTCCCGGTCGGGGTCGGCGCGCACCGCATGCAGGATCTCGGCGGCCAGCCGCTGCAGCGTGTCGTTGGCGTGGCGGGCGGCGCGCTGCCCTTTGGTGGGCAGCCACCTCGGCGGATTGACCGGCCGCGCCCCACGGTCGGCCACCCATGCCAATGCAGTACGCAGGGCCCAGCCAATCTCGTCGGCGCGCTCGTCGAGGTCGAGCCCGAGCACCGAGCGCCCGAGTGCGCGCAGCGTCAGCTTGCGGCATTCGGCGTCCAGATCCACGAATGCGCCGTCGCGCCAATCGTCGGCGACCCCTTGCGCCGCCGCGGCCATGTGTCCCGCGTAGCGCGGCACATGCTGCTTGGTGAACATCGGCTGCAGCGCCCGTCGCCGCGGTAGCCACCGCTCGTGCGGAAGATCGAGCAGGTTGCCGCCCATCAGCGCGCGCATCTCGACCATCGTCCGGACCCGGCCGCGGTCGGCGATCTCGTCGGTGCGGCCCAACAGATCACGCGCGCCCTGCGGGCTGGCGACAAGCACCACGTTCGGCAACAGCCACTTGGGTGCGAGCACGATCCGGGTGACCGGGCCACCGGCGTCGAGCAGCTCCTGGAAACCATCGATGAACGACCGCACCGCCTTGCGTTGTTGGCCATACGGAAGCGGATTCTTCGGCGCCAGCCGCAGCGCGCCGACTTCGGTGTTATCCAGCGTCTCGGCCATGCTGACTCCTTGCCAACGCCAATGTTGCACGCATGTACTGCAGGCACGGTATGGCCGAATACGCCCCGTGCGCACGAGTAGTCGACTACTCCATTGCCCCCGGAATTACGCGCAGTCCCAGTAGCAGCCGCAGTACGTCAGGCGGAGCCGGCGGGTCCCGAGCGGATGATCGACGCGAGTTCCTCGCGTGATTGGGCTCCCACCCGCTGGCAGGCCCGGTAGACGTGGCCCTCCACGGTGCGCACCGACATCACCAGCTGATCCGCGATCTGGCGGTTGGACAGACCGGCCACGACGAGTTCGATCACATCGCGCTGGCGACCCGACAACTTCAGACCCGCCGGGGTCCGCACCGCCGGCGTGCACAATCCACCACATTCGTCGGCCAATTCGCGGGCCAGCGCCGCGGCATACAGCCCACGCCTATGCTGCTGGCTCTCGTCGAACGCAACGGAGGCCTGCGCCGCCGCGTCAGCGGCCGCGACCCGATCACCGATCCCCCGGTACTTCGCCGAGGCATCGAGCAGGCCCTCACCGTCCCCGGCCAACAAGGCCTGCGCATGCAGCGCGACGGCATCGGCCAGCGGCAGCGACAACGCCCCCGCCAACTCCCGTGCCCGCGCAGCCTGCGAGCCATCACCCCACTGGGCCGCGGCCTGTATGCAGGCCAACTCGTGGGTGGGCTGGCCGCGCTCGCGGGCAAGTAGCGCCGCCTGATGGGCGCTCGCCACGGCCTCGCCCAAGCGGCCGCCGGCTGCCATCGCCCAGCCGCCGGCCAGCGACAACCCGGTATGCATGAACAGAAAGCCCGGCGGCACAACCGACCGCGCCTCGGCGGCCGCATCGTCGGCTTCGGCTGCCTGTCCAAGCTTGGCGTGCGCCTCGGCCAACGCGAAGTAGCTAGCTGGGCGCAAACCCGTTGTGACGGCGTGTCTTTGGACCCCGGCAACCGCTTCATGCACCAGCCGGGCCGCCTCGGCGACGTCGCCGCGAACCAACTCGGCGTTGCCCAACAGTAGGGCCAGGTTCGCATAGGCCAGGCCCGGAATGTCACGAGACGATTCCGCCAGTTGCTTTGCAGTTCCGATGAATTCGTCGATTCGCCCGGTCAACCGGCAGGCGCGCCCGTACACAGCGCCGAACCAGAACCGCATGTGGGATGCCTGAAACGACGTCGTCGCGCGCCGCAGCGCCTGCTCGGCCATGGTCGCAAGCTCATCGACCTGACCCAGCGCCCCCATGGCCATGATCAACGCAAGCGAGGCCATCATCGCGTGAAAGCCCGGCAGATCCGGAAAATCCAATGCGGCCCGGGCCTTTTCGGCGGCGGATTCGCAGCGCGCCGACGCCGCCTCGATGCAGGCTTGCACCGCCAACCGCTCCGCCTCCTGCGCCGGGGTCTCGGGGGCAGCCGCGAGGCCTTCCAAGATCACCGCCGCTTCTTGGGGCTTGGCAAGGTTCCAAATCAGGTTGGCCGCCCGCACGGTCGCCCAATGATGGCCGTCGGGCACGTCACCATCGGGGCCACCGGCCATGTCACGCAGCGCCGCCTCGGCCTGTTCGCCGCGCCCGAGCAGCAGCAGGTTCATCGCGCGCACCCCGGCGGCCCCGGGCGCCCCGGCTTGCGCCGCGGCGGTGGCGAACCGGTCGGCGAGATCCAGATCCAGCAGCGTCATGGCATGCCGTGCCGATTCCAGATACAGCTCGGGGTCGGGGTCGAGATCCGACTCGAGGCTCAGCAGCGCCCGACGCACAGTCGCGTGCATGTCGGTGTCACCGTTTTGGGCCAGCCGCGTCGCCAGCCTGCCCCGGATTGCCGACAGATAGATCTCGCCGGCTGCGGCGCGGCGGAGCTCACCGAACAGCGGGTGTGCCAGCCGGGCCGTCAGGCCGCCACCGGTGCGCTCGACGCTCACCAGGCCCATTCTCTCGGCGGCCGCCAGGTCGCTACGGCGCACCAAATCGCACAGCACGTCGACGGCCAGCGGTTCACACTGCGACAACGTGTCGACCACCGTCGCCATCCGCGGGCTCAGCCGGCCCATCTGGCGCCCCACCGTGTCGGACAGGCTCGCTGAGACCGCGACGTCGCCGTCCCACATCCACACCCCGGCCAAATTGTGCATTCGCCCGCCGGCTATCTGGTCGGCCAGCAGCTGCCGCAAGAACAGGGCGTTTCCGCCGGTCAGCTGCCTGAACCGCGCCGCGCTGCGCGCATCCACCGGACCGCCCAGCGTGCTCTCGATGACCTCGCGTGTTGCCGCAGCCGACAACGGTTCGAGGTCAAGGCGGGCCAGCAGCCCGTCCTTGTACAACAACGTCACCGCGTCGGGTTCCTCGCTGCCGGTGCGCATGGTGACCACGAGCCGAGCGCCGCCCGACTGCGCCAGCTGATGTACGACAAGGGCGGACAATCCGTCCAAGAGGTGCGCGTCGTCGACCCCGACCACCACACGGCCCCGACGCTGTTGTGCGACAAACGAATTGATCACACGCTGCACGTTCGTCAGCGGATCCGACATCGCCTCGCCCAGTTCGCCAATGAACGCCCCCAGGGGCAGCGCGCGCGCCGATTCGGTGCCGACGATCCACTTTGTGCGCTCACCAGACGCCTCGGCGCGCCGCAGCGCTTCGCGGGCCAGCCAGGTCTTGCCCACACCGGCCGCTCCGGCGATCACCACGCCGGAATGGTTGCCAGCCCCGGTCAGGGCGCGCCGGATAAACGCGAATTCACTGTCACGCCCGGTCAGCGGGTCGCCGCCGATCACTCGGCGACTATAACTTTGCGCAACCATCGCGCGCGCCGATTTACCGGCGTTTCGGTGAGCTCATATTGAACTCCTGTCTGGTCCACACGTATCAGTCACGTAGTCGACTACGCTATCGGCGCCCGCGGTTGACCGTGACCATGGCTTTCGTCAGGTAACGACTCGGTGCGGGTGGTGGGCTATGGCGAAGATCGGCAATCACGCGGTGGTATTGGGAGCGAGCATGGCCGGTCTGTTGGCCGCGCGGTCGCTGAGCGAGTTCTTCGACGCGGTTACGGTGGTGGAGCGCGACCCGCTGCCCGACACCCTTCCCGACAATTGCGCCGCTCGTCGAGGTGTGCCGCAGGGCCGGCACCTGCATGGCCTGCTGGCCCGCGGCGCCCAGGTGCTCGAGGAACTGTTCCCCGGCATCCTCGATGAGCTGGTCCACGACGGTGCGCACTGCATGGACGGCCGGGACCTGTCGCGGCTGCACTACGACCTAGGCGGGCACCTGGTTACGCGCACCGGCAGCGCCCCCGCGTGTACCGCCTATCTCGCGACCCGGCCCTTCCTGGAGGAACACGTCCGCGCGCGACTACGCACCATCCCCAACGTCACGCTGCTCGACGAGCACGACATCGTGGAGTTGACCCCGACGCCCGACCATCACCGCGTCACAGGCGCACGGGTAGTCAACCGTCGCACCCGCGAAGCCGCCACCCTGAGCGCCGACTTGGTGGTCGATGCCACCGGGCGCGCCGCCCGCACCCCGACGTGGCTGAACGGCCTGGGCTACGACCGCCCGCGCGAGGATCATGTCGTGGTGCAGCTGACCTACGTGAGTCAGTTGCTGCGCATGGCACCGGATGCGCTGCACGAACTCGGTTTCGTCGTCGGAATCGTGCCGGGCCGACCGCACGGGCTGGGCATTCTCCATTGCGAGGACGACACCTGGATGTTCACCGTGTTTGGCGTAGCGGGTCACGAGCCGCTCCCCGACCTTGCGGCGATGTGCGAGTTCGTCGAGGACTACGCACCGGCCCACATGCTGGCCGCGGTGCGAGCCGCCGAACCCATCGGAGAGCCGACGCGGCACCGTCAGCCGTCCAATCAGTGGCGCCGCTACGACATGATGCGACGATTCCCGGAGGGCCTGCTGGTCATCGGCGACGCGATCTGCAGCTTCAACCCGATCTACGGCCAGGGCATGACGGTGGCCGCACTGGAGGCGTTGGCGCTGCGTGACTGCTTATCCCGCGGCACAAGGGATTTGGCGCGGCGATTCTTTCGCGCCGCGGCCGCGCCGATCCGCCAGGCGTGGGAGCTGTCAGCCAATCCCGATCTCTCCCTACCCGAAATCGACGGCACACCACCGCTGCTCACACGGGTGCTTAACGTATACGTCGATCGCGTGCTCACCGCGGCCGAATACGACACCGCCGCACTCGATCAGTTCTTCAGAGTGACCTCACTCGTCGATCCCGCTACCCGGCTGCTGCGCCCGGGCATCATTTGGCGCGCCGCCCGCGCCAACCACCGCAGACGTCGAAACGGCATCGATCAGCGCGACGGTGTGGCTGGCGTCCTGGCCGACAGCGTGGCCCGCTAGCCGACGGATGCCAGCGAATAGCGCTGCCTCTCGCTAGTGAGCCCCTATTGTTAGGCGCATGACGGCCGCGTTGGCCTGCACGAGGTGCGGCGCAGAATTGCGGCCGACCGCGAAGTTCTGTGATGAATGCGCATCGCCGACGGCGGCGCCGGGCGCGCCGGCCGAGTAAAAGCTGGTGACGGTGCTGTTCGCCGATGTGGTGCACTCGATGGACATCGCCGCCGCAGTGGGTGCGGAGCGGTTGCGCGAGATCATGACCGAGCTCGTCACGCGTGCGGTCGCGGTGGTGCAGCGCTACGGCGGAACGGTGGACAAGTTCACCGGCGACGGCATCATGCCGGTTTCGGCGCTCCGGCTGCTTTGGAAGACCACGCGTTGCGCGCGTGCCTGGCGGCGCTGGGCATTCAGGAGGACGTCAGCCGCCTCGCGGCAGGGGTTGAACACCGCGACGGTGTCGACCTACAGCTGCGGATAGGACTGAACTCCGGCCAAGTGATCGCCGGTGAGATCGGTTTCCCCGCACTGGGTTACACCGCAATCGGCGAACAGGTGGGGATGGCCCAGCGGATGGAATCGGTCGCCCCACCCGGCGCGGTGATGCTCAGCGACTCCACCGCACGCCTGGTCGAGGGCGCGGTCGTGCTGGGCGAGCCGCAACTGGTGCGTATCAAGGGCGCCGAGGACGCGGTGCCCGCGCGACAGTTGCTGAGCGTTGCCACCCGACGGACCGGCGTCTCGGTGTCGACGTTGGTGGGCCGCGAGTGGGAGTTGACCACAATGACGGCCATGCTGGACCGCGCTACCGGTGGACGTGGGTCCGTGGTTGCAGCGGTCGGCCCTCCCGGCATCGGCAAGACCCGGCTGACCGCTGAAGCCGTCCGACTTGCGAAAAGTCGCGGCATCGAAGTGTTTTCCACCTTCTGCGAGTCGCATGCCACCGACGTCCCGTTCCATGTGGTGGGGCGGCTGCTGCGCACGGTCGGGCAGATCGGCGGTCTGGATCACCGGACGGCTCGGGCGCAGGTGCGGGCACAGTTTCCCGATGCCGATCCGCAAGATTTGCTGTTGCTTGATGACCTGTTGGGCATCGCCGATCCCGATGTGGGGCTACCCAAGATCGACCCCGATGCGCGGCGACGGCGGTTGACCGCGCTGATCAACTCCAACCAGCTGACCCGCTCCGAACCGGCAGTGTTCGTCGTGGAGGATGCGCACTGGATCGACGAGGTCAGTGAATCCATGCTCGCCGACTTTCTCGCGGTGATCCCGCAGACCCCGTCGTTGGTGCTGATCACCTATCGCCCGGAATATCACGGAGCTCTGGCGCGTGTCGCCGGCGCGCAGACCATCACGCTGGCACCGCTGAGCGACGCCGAAACCTCAACCCTGGTCGCTGAACTGCTGGGCCCCGACGCGTCGGTTGGCCGGATCGGCGAGCTGATCGCCGGACGCGCGGCCGGCAACCCGTTCTTCGCCGAGGAGATCACCCGGGATCTGACCGAACGCGGCGTGCTGGTCGGCGAGACCGGCTGCTACGCCTGCCACATCGATGTGGCCGACGTCAGCGTGCCGGCAACGCTGCAGGCAACCATCGCCGCCCGCATCGATCGGCTCGGCCCCGCGGCCAAACACACCCTCGCCGCCGCGGCGGTCATCGGCTCCCGCTTCCACCGCGATCTGCTGGCCGCCCTGGAGGTCGATCCGGTTGTCGAGGAGCTGATCGCCGCGCAGCTCGTCGACCAAGTGCGGTTCACCCCGCGCGCGGAGTATGCGTTCCGGCATCCGTTGATCCGCACCGTGGCCTACGAATCGCAACTGAGATCCGACCGCGCCCGGGTGCACCGGCGGCTCGCCGCCGCCATTGAATCCCGCGAACCGGACGCGGCCGACCAGAACGCCGCGCTGATCGCCGAACACCTCGAAGCCGCCGGCGATCTGCACGCCGCCTACGGCTGGCACATGCGGGCCGCGACCTGGTCGACCAACCGCGACATCGCCGCGGCGTGGCTGAGTTGGGAACGGGCCACCCAGAATGCCGACGCGTTACCCGCCGATGACCCGGACCGAGCGGCCATGCGCATTGCGCCTCGCACCATGTTGTGCGGGATCGCCTGGCGAGTACACATGAATATCGTCGGCGAGCGCTTCGACGAATTGCGGCAGTTGTGCAATGCCGCCGCGGATAAGCCGTCGCTGGCCATCGCCATGTCAGGACTCGTGATGGATCACGCGTATCAGGGCCGTGTGCGCGAGGCGTCGCAACTGGCGTCGGAAGCCATGGCCACCATCGAGTCGATCGGTGATCCAACTCTGACGGTCGGATTGTCCTTACCGCCGATCTATGCCAAGGCCCATAGCGCCGAGTGGGCCGACGTTCTGCAATGGTCGCAGGCAGTGATCGACCTGGCCGACGATGACCCGTCGAAAGGAAACTTTATTTTCGGCTCTCCGTTGGCGGTCGCCTTGACGACGCGGGCGGTGGCCCGGTATTTCCTGGGTCGTCCCGGATGGCGAGATGATATGCGACACGGGCTGGCGATGGCCCGCCGCGCCGACCCCCTGTCGTATGCCGCGGCCGTCACCTATGTCTACGTGGGAATACCGCTTGGCGTTCTGAGGCCCGACGATCGGGCGATGGGCGAGATCGAGGAAGCCCTGCGGATTGCCGAACGATCCGGTGATGACCTAGCGGTGGGCTTCACCCGGATGACGCTGGGCCATGCGCTGGTGCACCGCCCACGCGCTGCCGACCGTGACCGCGGGGAGAAGCTGCTGGCCGAGGTCGGCGACGTGTTCCTGCGGCGGGATCACAACCTGGGCGATTTACGCATGTTCAATGTGTATTTGGCGCGCGAGCGGGCCAGGCACGGGGATCGCGATGCGGCGATACCGCTCATGCGCGCCGCCGTCGATGATCTGGTCCGCGCTGGACAACTGCTGTCGTACGGCATTGCCGCGACGGGTGTTCTGGTGGAGACCCTGCTCTATCGCGGCGCCGACGGTGACTCTGAGGGGGACTTAGCCGAAGCCGAGGCCGCCATTGAGCGATTAGCGGCGCCGACCGACGAGGATTTCACTCTCCGCGACATCCTGCTGCTGCGACTCCGGGCCCTGCTGGCACGGGCTCATGGCGATGCCGCAGATTACGCACAATTCAGGGATCGCTACCGCTACATGGCGAAAACTCTTCGCTTCGAGGGGCATATCGCCTTGGCCGACGCGATGCCATGACTAACTTCGGTGGTGTGTCGGCGGTAACGGCATACCGAGTTGGGCCAACACGCTTCGCAGCAGGGTCGGGAAGTCGGTGATGAGTCCCTCGACCCCGTCGGCGATCTGCTCGCGCATGGTGGCGGCGTCGTTGACCGTCCACGGAATGACCTTGAGCCCCAAGGTATGCGCATGATCGACATAGGGTCTGCCGGTGACCAGCTGGTACCTGGGCGAGACCATGTTCGCACCCACCATCAGCGCCCCGAGCATCGGATCGCCTATGGCGGCGGCGTTTTCGCCGGCCAGCCACGGCGAATCCGGCACCCAGGTCTCCTCGTTGTACAGGGCCACCAACGGAATCGATGGCTCGGCCCGGTGCACCATGGGCAGCGTTCGCCAGTCGAAGCTTTGAATCTCCACGCGGTCGACCTTGCCCGCCGACCTGACCGCGGCCAGAATCACGTCGACGAATTCTTGCGGGTCGGCCGACCTGCCCGGATGGTCGGCCTCCACCTTGGTTTCGATGTTGTATCGCACATCGGATGCCCGGTACGAGTCGGCCAGCGCAAAAACCTCCGGCAATGTCGCTATCTTGTTGCCGCGCACTACTTCAGCGCGGGAAAACTCGGGCAGCAGTTTGCCGCAATCAAGCGTGCGGATCTGCACCAGGGTCAGCTCGTGCACGAGCTTTCCGACGTAGGGATAGGCCGGGTCGCCAGCGAACGCAGGCCCGGTGTCGGCGCATTTCTCGGCCTCGATCGTGGGGTCGTGCCACACCATCGGTTGGCCGTCCTCGGTGATGCCGATGTCGAGTTCGAGTGTGCTGACACCTAATTCGAGCGCTTTGGCGAATGCCCGTAGCGATTCCTCGGTCGTCTCACCGCGACCACCGCGATGTGCCTGCAGATCGAAGCCGGGAGGTTGCGCGGATGCCGTCGGCAGCAATCCCAGCAGCGCGACGCCCGCCAGCAGCGCAACTAACACCCGCGCGCACAAGGAAGTTAGCTCCGTCGCTGGCGGACGATTTCGGCGAGCACCACCCCGGCGGCCACCGAGGCGTTCAGCGATTCGGCGTTGCCGGCCATCGGAATCGACACCACCTCATCGCAATTCTGCCGTACCAACCGGGACAGACCCTTGCCTTCCGACCCGACGACAACCACCAGCGGGTCGGTGCCGTCCAAGTCGTCGATCGCGGTGTCACCGCCGGTGTCCAACCCGATCACCCGCAGCCCGCGATCGGCCCAATCCTTCAGCGCCCTAGTGAGATTGGTGGCCCGTGCCACGGGGACCCGGGCCGCAGCGCCCGCGCTGGTGCGCCACGCCACGGCCGTAACCGAGGCCGAACGCCGCTGCGGGATCATCACGCCGTGGCCGCCGAATGCGGCGACCGAACGAACGATCGCTCCGAGGTTGCGCGGGTCGGAGATGTTGTCCAGCGCGACCAACAGCGCCGGCGGCGATTCGGTGGCGGCCGCGATAAGATCATCGGGATGGGCGTAGTTGTACGGCGGCACTTGTAAAGCGATGCCCTGATGCAGGTGGTTGGCGGTCATCCGGTCCAGGTCGGCGCGCGGTACCTCGAGTATCGAGATACCCAAATCACCTGCCCGAGAGACGGATTCGTTGAGGCGTTCGTCGGCTTCGGTGCCGAGCGCGATGTACAGCGCGGTCGCCGGCACACCGGCGCGCAGGCATTCCAGCACCGGGTTGCGCCCCAGCACCGTTTCGGTCTCGTCTGTGCGTTTGGCGGGCCGGCGCGGCTGGGACGCGGCGCGCTTGGCGGCGGGATGATTGGGACGCAGGTGCGCCGGCGGCGTGGGACCGCGCCCCTCCAGCGCGCGGCGACGCTGGCCGCCCGAGCCGACCACGGGCCCCTTCTTGGTGCCGGATTTCCGTACCGCCCCCCGGCGCCGCGAGTTACCGGCCATCTACTTGGTGTCACCGGCCTGCAGCATCCACTGCGGCCCGTCGGCTGTGTCGGTAACCTCGATGCCGGCGTTCTTGAGCCGATCCCGGATCTCGTCAGCCAGTGCCCAGTTGCGCTGCTCGCGCGCCTTCTCCCGGCTTTCCAGTTCGGCTTGCACCAGCACGTCGACGGCGGCGAGTGCCGCCGACGTCTCGTCGCGGGATTCCCAGCGTTCGTCGAGCGGGTCGCAGCCGAGGATCCCCATCATGGCCCGGATGGCGCTGGCATGTTTCAGAGCGCAGTCGTGGTCGCCCGCGTCGAGTGCCCGGTTGCCCTCGGCGCGGGCGTGGTGCACCTCGGCCAGCGCGGCCGGAACCGCCAGATCGTCGTCGAGAGCTGCGGCGAACCGGGGGGTCCACGCACCGGGGACGACGGCACCGACCCGGATGCGAACGCGGTGCAAAAACTCCTCAACTCCCACATAGGCTTTGACCGCGTCCTGCAGGGCCGTCTCGGAGAATTCCAACATCGAGCGGTAATGGGCGCTGCCCAGGTAATAGCGGAGCTCTGCCGGCCGGACGCGCTGCAACATCGCCGGGATGGACACCACGTTGCCCAGCGACTTGCTCATCTTCTCCCCGCCCATTGTCACCCAGCCGTTGTGCAGCCAGTAGCGGGCGAACCCGTCCCCGGCGGCGCGGCTCTGCGCGATTTCGTTCTCGTGATGCGGGAAGATCAAATCCATTCCACCGCAATGGATGTCGAACTCCGGCCCCAGATAAGTACGGGCCATCGCCGAGCATTCAATGTGCCAGCCCGGACGTCCCCGGCCCCACGGCGAGGGCCACGACGGTTCGCCGGGCTTTTCGCCCTTCCACAGGGTGAAGTCGCGCTGGTCGCGCTTGCCGGTAGCCATGCCCTCGCCCTGGTGGACGTCATCGATCCGATGTCCGGACAGCTGGCCGTACTCCGGGTAGCTGAGCACGTCGAAGTAGACATCACCGCCGGCGGCATACGCGTGGTTAGTTTCGATCAGGCGGTCCATTAATTCGATCATCTGGGTGATGTGCCCGGTGGCGCGGGGCTCCGCCGACGGCGGCAGTACGTCCAGAGCGTCGTAGGCCGCGGTGAAAGCGCGCTCATGGGTGGCCGCCCACTCCCACCACGGCCGGCCCGCCGCCGCCGCCTTGTTCAGGATCTTGTCCTCAATGTCGGTCACGTTGCGGATGAATGCGACGTCGTAGCCGCGCGCGATCAACCAGCGGCGCAGGATGTCGAAGGCCACCCCGCTGCGGACGTGCCCGATGTGCGGTAGCCCCTGTGGGGTGGCGCCGCACTGGTAGATGGAGACGTGCCCGTCGCAAAGCGCCACGAAATCCCGCATGGTGCCAGACGCCGTGTCGTGTAGCCGCAAGCGGGCCCGATCGGTCACGACGTGCCAGCTTACCTGGCCAATTGCCGGGCGCGATTTACCCGGCGGACACCACCAGGGCCGTCGCAACCGCGGCCAAGCCTTCGCCACGCCCCGTCAACCCGAGCCCGTCGGTAGTGGTGGCCGACACCGACACCGGCGCGCCCAGCAGACCTGACAGCGCCTGCTGCGCCTCGTCGCGGCGCGGGCCGATCTTCGGCCGGTTGCCGATCACCTGCACAACCGCGTTACCGACCCGGTAGCCGTGCTGCGACATCAGCTCGACGACATGGCGCAGCATGTCGGCGCCGCTGACGTCCTTCCACCTCGGATCGTCGACCCCGAACACGCCCCCAAGATCGCCCAGCCCCGCGGCCGAGAGCAGCGCGTCGCACAACGCGTGCACCCCCACGTCACCGTCGGAGTGTCCGGAGCAGCCGTCGGCGTCGGGGAACAGCAACCCCACCAGCCAGCACGGCCGCCCCGATTCGATCGGGTGCACATCGACACCCAAACCGACGCGTGGCAATTCGTTCACTGGCGTACGACCGCTTTGGCCAACAGCAAATCAAGCGGGGTGGTGATCTTGAACGCCAGCGGATCGCCCTCGATCACCTGCACTTGGCCGCCGAGATGCTCGACGAGAGACGCGTCGTCGGTGGGCTCCGCCCCGGCGCGCTGATAGGCCCGCAACAACAGGTCGGTAGCGAACCCCTGCGGGGTCTGCACCGCCCGCAGGCCGGCCCGTTCCGGCGTGCCCAGAACCACCCCGTTGGCGTCCACGGCCTTGATGGTGTCAGACACGCGCAACGCGGGCACCACCGCGCTATTACCGGCCCGCAATGCGTCCACCACGCGCATGATCAACCCCGGTGGCGTCAGCGCTCGCGCGGCGTCGTGCACCAGCACAAAATCCGCGGCCTTAAAGGCCTTAGAAAGGGCCGCCAGCGCCCGGCCAACTGATTCGATGCGATTGGCCCCGCCGGCCACCACAGTGGCTCGTTCGCCGAGCAACTGCTCGGCCTGCTCGACGCGGTCGGCGGGCACCGCCACCACGACGTGATCGACCACCCCGGACTCCAGCAAGCCGGCAACGGCCCGTTCGACAAGGGTGCGCCCGCCGAGCTCACAGAATGCTTTGGGAATGCCGGTGCACAGCCGCTCACCCGACCCTGCAGCCGGGACTACTGCGACGACGGTTGTGTTCAGGAGGCGCTCAAGAAGCGTCTAGGAAGCCTCTAAGAAGCCGCCGCCAGAACCTCGTCGAGGATGGTTTCCGCCTTGGCGTCGTCGGTGCTTTCGGCAAGCGCCAACTCACCGACCAGAATCTGGCGCGCCTTGGCCAGCATGCGCTTCTCGCCCGCGGACAGGCCGCGCTCCTGGTCGCGTCGCCACAGATCACGCACTACCTCGGCCACCTTGTTGACATCACCGGAGGCGAGTTTCTCGAGGTTGGCCTTGTAACGGCGCGACCAGTTGGTCGGCTCTTCGGTGTGGGGAGCGCGCAGCACCTGGAAAACTTTGTCGAGGCCTTCTTGCCCGACGACATCGCGGACACCGACGTACTCGGCGTTATCGGCGGGTACTCGAACGGTCAGGTCGCCCTGCGCCACTTTCAAGACGAGATACTCTTTTTGCTCCCCTTTGATGGTTCGGGTTTCGATCGCCTCGACTAACGCAGCACCGTGGTGCGGGTAGACAACGGTGTCACCGACCTTGAAGATCATCTGATTCGAGCCCCTTTCGTTGCTTCATTCTAACACGGCGGCCTGACAGGTGCTCATCAACGGCGCAGGTCAGGGGCACAACACGCGGGGATTGGGGGTTGACAGACGAGGCAAGACGTGCAAGGCCTGAACATCAATCGCGCTGTCACCGTCCTCGGTTGGACCTCCCATGGCAGCTTAGACGAGGGCTCCAGGCGGCTCAGAGGCGGCCCAGCGGCGCCCAGCGGAGGCCTGGGAAACCGGCTGGATAGCCCTGCGTCTACCGTCGGCAGCACGTTCCTACTACTCTGCATAGTTGACTCGTGCATAGTTGGACCCTTGACGTCATCTGTCGTCATACCCGTTACTCACCCTGATCAGAGCCTGATCAGAAGCCCAGCAGGAGGCGTCGAGTGAACCGCTTCAAGATCGGCCTCCGTGTCGCCATCATCGGCATGCTCGCCTTGCTGGCTGCGGCGCTCAGCGGTTGCAGTACCGGTCAGATCTCGCAAACCGCGGCCCAGGAGCCGGCTGTCAACGGCAACAAGGTCAACATCAACAACGTGCTACTGCGGAACATTCGCATCCAAGCCGCGCAGACCGGTGACTTCGTGCATCCAGGCCGAACGGTGGACCTGGTGTTGGTGGCCGTCAATCAGTCACCCGATGTCGCGGACAGGCTAGTGGCCATCACGAGCGACATTGGCACGGTCGCGGTGAGCGGTGACGCCCGGTTGCCCGCCGGCGGGATGCTGTTCCTCGGCCCGCCCGAAGGCCAGCGAGTGGCGCCGGGTCCGCTTGAGTCCAACAATGCGGCCAAGGCGACCGTCGACTTGACCAAGCCCATCAGCAACGGCCTCGCGTACAACTTCACATTCACTTTCGAGAAGGCCGGGCAGGCCAGCGTGCTGGTGCCGATTTCGGCCGGGCTGACGCCGCCGCAAGTCTGACCGCCTCGTCGCGGCGCGCCGCGGCGCGGAAGGCCGCGGAAGGGCGCGGAAGGGCGCGGAAGGGCGCGGAAGGGCATTGTCACACCGGACCGATACCGTCATGACGTGGCCAATGCGCGCTCGCAATACCGCTGTTCGGAATGCCGTCATATCACCGCCAAGTGGGTGGGGCGCTGCATGGAGTGTGGCACTTGGGGCAGCGTCGCCGAGGTGACCGTGCTCAGCGCGGTCGGGGGCGGCGGCCGCCGCGCGGCTTCAGGCCCGGCCTCGCAAGCCGTTCCGATCAGTTCCATCGCGCCCAACCTCAGCCGGCACCAGTCGACGGGCATCGATGAGCTCGACAGGGTGCTTGGCGGTGGTGTGGTGCCCGGTTCGGTGACGCTGCTGGCGGGTGATCCCGGCGTGGGTAACTCGACGCTGCTGCTCAAGGTCGCCCACCGCTGGGCGCAGTCCGGTCGCCGAGTGCTGTACATCTCCGGCGAGGAGTCGGCCGGCCAGATCCGGCTGCGCGCGGACCGAATCGGTTGCGGCGACAAGGCGGGCAAGGATTTCGAGGAGGTCTACCTGGCCGCCGAATCCGACCTGCACGCGGCGCTGGAGCACATCGCGACGGTCCGGCCCGCGCTGGTCATCGTGGATTCGGTGCAGACGATGTCGACCACGGAAGCCGACGGCGTCGCCGGCGGCGTCACGCAGGTGCGGGCGGTGACGGCCGCCCTGACCGCCGCCGCCAAGGCCAACGGGGTGGCGCTGATCCTGGTCGGGCATGTCACCAAGGACGGGGCCATCGCGGGCCCGCGGTCGCTGGAACACCTCGTCGATGTGGTGCTGCACTTCGAAGGCGACCGCAACGGCATGTTGCGGATGATCCGCGGGGTCAAGAATCGATTTGGCGCCGCCGACGAGGTCGGGTGTTTCCTGCTGCACGACAACGGAATCGACGGCATCAGCGATCCGTCGAACCTCTTCCTGGAGCAGCGGCCGGCTCCCGTCGCCGGCACCGCCATCACGGTCACGCTGGACGGAAAGCGACCACTCATCGGCGAAGTTCAGGCCTTGCTGGCCACCCCGTGTGGGTCGCCGCGCCGAGCCGTCAGCGGAATCGACCATGCCCGGGCCGCGATGATCACCGCCGTGCTGGAAAAGCACGCCAGGCTGACCATCGCTGTCAACGACGTCTACCTGTCCACCGTGGGCGGCATGCGGCTGACTGATCCGTCCTCGGACCTCGCCGTCGCGATCGCGCTGGCCTCGGCGTACGCGGACCTGCCGCTGCCCACCACGGCAGTGATGATCGGCGAGGTCGGACTGGCAGGCGACCTGCGGCGGGTCGTCGGCATGGAGCGGCGCCTGACCGAAGCCGCCCGGCAGGGGTTCAACCTCGCGCTGATCCCACCAGGTTGCGAGGCAGTTCCGTCGAGCATGCGCACGCTGTGCGCGCCCACCATCGTCGCGGCGCTGGAGCACATGATCGACATCGCCGACCACCACAGCACTAGGCCCACCGGCCCGCACCGGCTAGACGCACCACCCAACCGGACCGCACAATGACACGCTGTGACCCGTCAGACCCTGCGTGAGGTCGTCGCCCGCCTGGCACCGGGCACCGGGCTCCGCGACGGCCTGGAACGCATCCTGCGCGGCCGTACCGGCGCCCTGATCGTGCTCGGCCACGACGAGCACGTCGAGGCCATCTGCGATGGCGGCTTCTCGCTCGACGTCCGGTACGCGCCGACCCGGCTGCGCGAGCTGTGCAAGATGGACGGAGCCGTGGTGCTGTCCACCGACGGCAGCCGAATCCTGCGGGCCAACGTCCAGCTGGTCCCGGACCCGTCGATACCCACCGACGAATCGGGAACCCGTCACCGCTCGGCGGAACGGGCCGCGGTCCAGACCGGTTACCCGGTGATCTCGGTCAGCCACTCGATGAACATCGTGACGGTCTACGTCGGCGGCGAGCGCCACGTGCTGGCCGATTCCGCGACGATCCTGTCACGAGCCAATCAGGCCATCGCAACCCTCGAGCGGTACAAGACCCGCCTCGATGAGGTCAGCAGGCAACTGTCCCGGGCGGAGATCGAGGACTTCGTCACGCTGCGCGACGTGATGACTGTGGTGCAGCGGCACGAGTTGGTCCGGCGAATCGGTCTGGTGATTGACGACGACGCTGTCGAACTCGGCACCGACGGGCGCCAGCTGCGGCTGCAGCTGGAGGAGCTGTTAGGCGGCAACGACATCGCGCGGGAATTGATCGTGCGCGACTACCACGCCAGCCCCGAACCGCCGTCCAAGGCGCAAGTCTCCAACACCCTGAACGAGCTGGACGCCATGTCGGACACCGACCTGCTCGAAGTCACCGCGCTGGCAAAGGTTTTCGGATATCCGACGACCGCAGAGGCCCAGGACGAAGCGCTGAGCCCGCGGGGTTATCGCGCGATGGCCGGTATTCCCCGGCTGCAGTTCGCCCACGTCGACCTGCTGGTGCGGAAGTTCGCGACGCTGCAGGGCCTGCTGGCGGCCAGCGCCAACGACCTGCAGTCGGTTGAGGGCATCGGCGCGCTGTGGGCGCGGCACGTACGGGAGGGACTCTCGCAGCTGGCCGAGTCGACGATCGCCGAAACGATCGGCTGAGAAATCAGCCTGCGGGAGGGGCGGCGGGCGGTGGCGCCTCGGGCGGCGGTGCGAGCGCCGGCTGGCCCGGTCCGGGCACCGGCCCGGGCGGCGGTGGCGGCTGGTTCAGGATGAACGGCACCGGCTGCGAGCGCAGGTTGCCCAGCTGCACGACGAGGTTGTAGGTGCCCGGTCCGATCGCCGGCCGCGGCAGCGGGCAGTGCGGCGCCGAGCCCATCCCCGTCCACGTCACCGCGGTGGTCACCTGCTCGCCCGGGGTGAACGTCTTGACCAAAGTCTCGTTGGACGGTGCGCAGTCCAGGTTGGACCACAGCCGCTTGTTGTCCAGCGAGTAGACGTAGGCCGCCAGCACCGCGGCTCCGACGTCGCGCTTGCAGGCCACCAGCCCGATGTTCGTGACGACCATGGTGAATTTCGGCTGGTCACCGATGAAGTACTGGGGCGCGTTAGTCAGGCCCTTGACGGCCAGGGTCGAATCGGGGCAGTCATCGCCCTCCTTCAACACCGGCGGCGGCTGCACCGCGGCGGTGGGTGTGGCGGTCTCCGGGCTTTGTCCCTGCGCCGGCGCCGCGGGGGGGTTGGTGTCCGGCCCGGCCGGCGGCGGCGCCTGGGGCGCAGGCGAATTCGGATGACCTTGGGCGGATGCCGATTTGTCGACACTGGCCGGTTTCGCACCGGCGCTGTGGCTGACGAAGGCGATGACGATGGCGGCCGCGATGCCGATCACGACGACCGCGATGCCAAGGGCCAGTCCCCTGCGGCGCCAGTAAATCTCCGTGGGTAGCGGGCCACGCGGTTCCAGATCCAGCACGCTCACACCGTAGGTCCAGGTCACGCCGTTTTGTTCGACCCGCCTCGGCGTGTCGCGAGGTTAGCTGACCAACCGCCGTGTTAGTGGGCGGCGCTAAACCGCGGCTACTCCCCGATGTCGCCTACATGGTCGAGCAGCACCACCCTCCCATCAGCGAGGTGATAGGCGCCACCCGCTACCGCCAGGGTGCCCGCAGCCACCCGTTCAGCAATAGCCGTCGAGCGCGACAAGAGCTGCGCCACCGTTTCGCGCACATGTCGTTCCTCGAACTCGTCGACGCGGCTCAAACCGTCGCGGCGGCCCATCAGGATCGACGGCGCCACCCGCTCCACCACGTCGCGCACGAAACCACCTGGTATCGCCCCATCGTCAATCGCGCCCAACGCCGCCTTGACGGCACCGCAGCTGTCATGGCCGAGAACGACGACGAGCGGAACGCCGAGCACCGTAACCGCGAACTCGATGGAGCCGAGTACCGCCGAGTCGATGGCCTGCCCGGCGGTCCGCACCACGAACATATCGCCCAAACCCTGATCGAAGATGAGCTCGGCCGCCACCCGGCTGTCGGCACAGCCGAAAACAACCGCTGTGGGCTTCTGACCGGCGGCCAGGCTGGCCCGGTGATCGACGCTCTGACTGGGATGCGCGGGCTTGCCAGCGACGAATCGCTCGTTACCCTCTTTGAGTGCTTTCCATGCGGTTACCGGATTGGTGTTGGGCATGGCCCACATTCTGCCCGAAGCACCAATGACTCGCCCGGCACACATACCAGTCCCCGAACTTCTCAACTGGTACGGCAGGTCGCGTCGCGAGCTGCCCTGGCGCGAGCCCGGCGTGACCGCTTGGCAGATCCTGGTCAGTGAATTCATGCTGCAGCAGACGCCCGTTTCCCGAGCTTTGCCGATCTGGACAGAGTGGGTGCGGCGCTGGCCCACGCCGTCGGCCACCGCGGCGGCCAGTGCGGCCGATGTGCTGCGCGCCTGGGGCAAGCTCGGCTACCCGAGGCGGGCCAAGCGCTTACACGAGTGCGCCACAGTGATCGCCCACGATCACGGCGACGTGGTCCCCGACGACGTCGACACCTTGCTGACGCTGCCCGGCATCGGCACCTACACCGCACGGGCCGTGGCATGCTTCGCATACCACCAAGCGGTTCCGGTGGTCGACACCAATGTGCGCCGCGTGGTGGCCCGCGCAGTACACGGCCGCGCCGATGCCGCCCCGCCGTCGGCCACCCGCGACCACGCCGATGTCTCGGCGCTGCTGCCCGACGACGAACGGGCGCCACAATTTTCGGCGGCGCTGATGGAGCTGGGCGCGACGCTGTGCACGGCCCGGACGCCGCGATGCGGGTTGTGCCCGCTGGACGAGTGCGCATGGCAGCGCGCCGGTTATCCCCCCGCGACCGGCCCGGGGCGGCGCGTCCAGACCTACGCGGGAACCGACCGCCAGGTGCGCGGACGGCTGCTGGATGTGTTGCGCGACAACGACTCTCCAGTTACCCGCGCCGAGCTGGACGTGGCGTGGCTCAGCGATACCGCCCAGCGCGACCGGGCGCTCTACTCGCTGCTGGACGACGGCCTCGTGACTCAGACCGCCGACGGCCGGTTCGCACTTGCGGGCGAAGGTTAGAGATCGTTGCCCGCGTAGGACTGGTTGAAGCTCTTGTTCGCCAGCGGGAAGTCGGGAACGATCGTGTCGGCCATCGCGACGGGCAACGCCGGCCAGTTGAACCAGGATGGATCGACGATCTTCGCGCGGGTGATGCGATCGGCGTCGTCGACTTCGACGCGGTGCACGATGATGCCTCGCCAGCCCAGCCGCCGTAGGCGGCCAGCAACCCGACTCCGCCAGCGCCGGCAAGCCCCAGCAGGTCGGCGAGACGGTCTACCGCGGCCGGAGGGCAGCTGTTCAGATCATCCGGTATCCAGCCCAGCCACGG